>JANOER010000129.1:0-1968 GCA_031441285.1 Rhodobacterales bacterium | reverse complement strand
TCGACCCTTGCCCCCGGCCGCGGCGGACAGCATGCCGAACGGATATTGCAGGGTTTTGGCGGCATCCTGCAGGGTAAGGAGGGTCAGCAAACAGTCCGGGGGACTGTTTGCCCGACGAATGGCGACGCCGGATACAACCGCCTGATCGCCCCGGACCGGATCGGACCCGACCCGACATCCAGCTTGCCCATTGCTGGGCCCAGCCGCATGCGTATCACGCGATAGAGGACGAGCGCCAGAAAGCAGATTAGAGCGTGCGCACAGATCCGGTCGGGCATCCGGTGGTGGACCGGGGCGATCTCGATGTCGGACTTCAGCACCCGAAAGCTGCGCTCGATGTCGGCGAGGGACTTGTAGCGCAGGATGGCCTCGGCGGGCTTGAGGTCTGGGGCGTTGGTCAAGAGCGCCAGCTTGCCGTCGAAGAGTTCGGCCTCGGCGATTGCTGCCTCGTCGAGGGCATAGCTGAAGCGGTCTGCGGCGAAATCGGCCTTGAAGAAGCGGGTCAGGTCAGCCTCGGCGACGGCCCGGACAAAGCGGCTGTAGGCGCCGCGGTCGGAGGCGCGGCGACCGCGGGCCGTAACACCGGCATCTTGGGCGACGAGGCGGGCGACCATCTTTGCGGCCATCGCCTCAAGTTCGGCGATCCGCTGTCGACGACGTACGGACTGTAACGCGGCGCGATCCGGATCATGCGCCACGATCAGGCGATGACCGGCGAAGCTTGCCTCGGCAGGCCCCCCCGTGAAGGCAAGGCTCTGGAAGGTATCGACCAGTTCGCCATAGCGACGCACGGGCACGGCCAGAATGAACTCAAGTTTGCGCTCACCCGCTTCCCGGTCGGCCAGCGCAGTAAGTTCGCTGATGTTATCGAGGCTCAGGAGGCCGCGATCGGCGACCAGGATGACCCGCTGCACTGGAAAGCGCTGCAGGACTGTCCGCAGCATGCCCTGCAAGGTCTTCGTCTCGGCGACGTTGCCGGGATGGATGGTATGCATCAGTGGTAATCCGTCAGCGGTCTGGACGATGCCGAGAACGAACTGCCGGGCGATGCCACCGGTCTCCTTGTTCATGCCGAAGGCCCGCAGGTCGTCGTCTACGTCTCCCTCGCCATGGATGAGCACTGTGGTGAGATCTTAGAACACCACCGCCAAATCCTGATCGACCAGCGGACGGATCTGGCGGGCAAGCTGCCCCTCGACCGCCGCCGCCTGGTTCATCAGCGCATCCATGGCGCGCAGCAGTTGCTGATGGGTGATCGCCTCCGGCATGCCGGGCATGGCGACCGTTTCCAGCCATCTGAGGCAGCCGAGCTTGCTGTCGGGCGCGCAAAGACGGTTGAAGACCATGGCCCGGATCAGCGCCTCCGCATCGATCTCGCGACGAACCGACTGCAGAGCCATGGCAAGGGCGCGGTCGAAGCCGAGGTCCTTCCAGAGTTCGTGCAGCGCGAAGACATTGCCGTATCCCAAGGCTGCGTCGTACATGACTTCCGACGCGGTGTTCTCGGCACGGCCGGTCGCGCCGTTCAGACCTTTGATCAGGGCGTCGAGCTGGCTGGGCTTCAGGGCATCGAGGCGCCCGAGGTTGGCCACGACACGCAGCCGCGACTTGCCAGTGTCGTTGCGAAAGGACTCAACGATCTGCAGATAGCGCCCGTCTGAACCGCGCCAGGTTTGCCGGAGGCTGATTTCGGTTAGTTATGCGGCCATGGCTTCAGTTTCCAGAGCTGCGTAGAAGTTTGCTTCGGCTTCGGCGGGCGGGATGTTCCCGATGGGTTCAAGCAGGCGGCGGTTGTTGAACCAGTCGACCCATGCCAGGGTTGCGTATTCGACGGCTTCGAAGCTGCGCCATGGACCGCGACGATGGATGACTTCGGCTTTGAACATATGAAGGGGACCGTGGCCCCAGTGGGGCCGCGTAAGCCCCGGAATGGTTGATCGTCTCGGCCAAGGCATTGTCATCACTGTC
>JANOER010000128.1:0-2563 GCA_031441285.1 Rhodobacterales bacterium | reverse complement strand
GCGAAGATTTCGCCAAGCAGGTCGTCGACATCCACGCGGCCGATCAGGGCGTCAAGCGCACGGACGGCCCGCCGCAGATGGTCCGCCGCCAATTCGACGCGCGAGTCATCCCTTACCACTTCCGCCCGCGCCTCGGCCAGTGCTGCTATGGCCGTCGTGACCGCCGCTCGGTGCCGTTGCCGCACAAGCGCCCCGGCCGAGGCGACGCGGACCTGCAAGATTTCGCCGATCCGGGCCATCAATTCCGGCACCCCAGCGCCGGTCAGGCCAGACACGGCCAGGCCATCAACAGCAGATCTTGTGTCCGACTTTCCGACAATCACAATATCTTCGGGCTGTGGTTCAAGTCCCGGCACGGGGGCGCCATCTGTCAGGAACAGGCGGAGGTCCGCCCTTTCGGCCCGAGACAAGGCGCGGTCGATGCCGGCCTGTTCCAGCCGGTCGCGCGTTTCGCGCAAACCGGCGGTATCAAGAAATGTTACCGCCAGCCCGGCGATGTCCATCCGCACCTCGATGACATCGCGGGTCGTGCCGGCGATTTCCGAGGTTATCGCCGCATCGCGCCCGGCAAGACGGTTCAGCAGCGTCGATTTGCCCGCGTTCGGCGCACCGATGATTGCCACCTCGAACCCGTCCCGGATGCGTTCAGCGGCCACGACGCCGGCGGCCTCGCGACCAAGGTCCAGCGTCAGGCCGTCGATCAGCGCCAGAACCTCGGGCGAGACATCGACGGGCACCTCTTCGTCTGCGAAGTCGATCGTCGCCTCCAGAAGCGCCCCGGCGCGGATCAGGTCACCGCGCCAGCCCTCGACGCGGCGGCCCACGGCCCCATCCAGCACCCGCACCGCCTGACGCCGCTGCGCCTCGGTCTCGGCGTCGATCAGGTCGGCCAGGCCTTCAACCTGGGCAAGG
Organism: Rhodobacterales bacterium; assembly: GCA_031441285.1. Classification (GTDB taxonomy): domain Bacteria; phylum Pseudomonadota; class Alphaproteobacteria; order Rhodobacterales; family Rhodobacteraceae; genus Tabrizicola. Next base: position 1,651 of record JANOER010000128.1, on the reverse strand, counting down.
TCAAGAACACCGTTTTCAAGCGCGCGGCGGGTGAATTCGCCCGGTTCGGCCAAGCGCAGCCCCGGTTGCGCGGCAAGTGCGTTCAGCACCGCCGTCACGACCGCCGGGCCGCCGTGAACGTGAAGCTCGACCACGTCCTCGCCAGTGAAGCTGGCGCCCTTGGCAAAGGTCAGGACAAGGGCTTCGTCCAGAAGGTCGCCGCCCCAGGTCAGGCGCCGAAGGCCCGCGGTGCGGGGCGCTGGCAGGACACCGGCCAGTGCAGCGCCCGCCGCAAGGGCCAGTGGCCCCGACAGTCGCAGCACGGCAAGCCCGGAACGACCCCGCGCCGTGGCGGTGGCAAAGATCGTGTCCATCGTCGCCCCAGCCTTAGCTGTTCATGGAATCGAAGAAATCCGCATTCGACTTGGTCTGCTTCAGCTTGCCGATCAGGAACTCGATCGCGTCGGTCGTGCCCATCGGGTTCAGGATGCGGCGCAGGACATAGGTCTTCTGCAGGTCGGTCTTTTCGATCAGCAGATCCTCTTTCCGGGTGCCGGACTTCAGGATGTCCATCGCCGGGAACACGCGCTTGTCGGCAACCTTGCGGTCCAGAACGATCTCACTGTTGCCGGTGCCCTTGAATTCTTCGAAGATCACCTCGTCCATCCGGCTGCCGGTGTCGATCAGAGCGGTGGCGATGATGGTCAGCGACCCGCCTTCCTCGATGTTCCGGGCGGCGCCGAAGAAGCGTTTCGGACGTTGCAGCGCGTTCGCGTCCACACCGCCGGTCAGCACCTTGCCCGAGGACGGCACGACAGTGTTGAAGGCGCGGCCAAGGCGAGTGATCGAATCGAGCAGGATCACCACGTCGCGCTTGTGTTCAACCAGCCGCTTTGCCTTCTCGATCACCATTTCCGCTACCGCGACGTGCCGGGTCGCCGGTTCGTCGAAGGTCGAGGACACAACCTCGCCCTTGACCGACCGCTGCATGTCGGTGACTTCCTCGGGGCGTTCGTCGATCAGAAGGACGATCAGATAGGCCTCGGGATGGTTGGTCGCGATGGAATGGGCGATGTTCTGCAAAAGCACCGTCTTGCCGGTCCGCGGCGGAGCCACGATCAGGCCGCGCTGACCTTTGCCGATCGGGGCCACAAGGTCGATGATCCGGGCCGAGCGGTCCTTGACCGTCGGATCCTCGACCTCCATCTTCAGCCGCTCATCGGGATACAGCGGGGTGAGGTTGTCGAAGTGGACCTTGTGCTTGGCCTTTTCCGGATCGTCAAAGTTGATCCGGGTGACCATGGTCATGCAGAAGTATTTCTCGTTGTCCTTCGGTGCGGCGATCACGCCTTCGATCGTATCGCCAGTCCGCAGGCTAAACTGCCGCAGGATATCTGGCGAGACGTAGATGTCATCCGGACCGGGCAGGTAGTTCGCGCTGGGTGACCGCAGAAAGCCGAACCCGTCCTGCAGCACCTCAAGCACGCCGTCGCCGCCAATCTCCCAGCCTTCTTCGGCATGTTCCTTCAGCAGAGAGAACATCATCTCGCCCTTGCGCATCGACGGGGTCTCCGATTTTCGCTCCGTGAGCCTGCGCGCAATCTTCCACAACTCGCAGGTCGTATCGCCTGGCCAGTTCAATGATCGCCGCCATCTCAGCCGGATGGCCATA
>JANOER010000127.1:0-2664 GCA_031441285.1 Rhodobacterales bacterium | reverse complement strand
TTGCCCATCCATTCCGCATCGCGCTTGGCGAGGTAATCGTTGACCGTCACGATATGCACGCCCTTGCCGGCCAGGGCATTCAGATATGCCGGAAAGGTTGCGACCAGTGTCTTGCCCTCGCCGGTCTTCATTTCTGCGATGTTGCCTTGATGCAGGAATATCCCGCCCATCAATTGCGTATCGAACGCCCGCAGGCCCAAGGCGCGCTTTGCCGCCTCGCGGCAATTGGCAAATGCTTCCGGCAACAGCGATTCCAGCGCCTCGCCCCCCGCCACGCGCGCCTTGAAGGCCGCCGTCCTGGCCACGATGCCGTCATCGGTCAGCGCCGAATACTCTGGCTCCAGCGCGTTGATCTGTGCGACGAGCGGGCGGGTGGATTTGATCTTGCGATCGTTCGGCGTGCCAAAGACTTTTCTGGCGATTGTTCCAAAACCCAGCATGTTTTCTCCGCGCGCCAAAACCGGCGCAGTTGACAGCATCGTGTGCGCCCGTCGCTTGTCCGTTTGCGACACCTTCCCTAGAACGGCGTCACCAGCGGCAGGACAGAGCTTTCACACGACCTGAAGGCGATGTAAGGGGCCGGGTGTGGAGTGTCAACGTCGCGCAAGGGCGCGAAAATTGGTCAACGTCGCGCAGGGACGCGACAATTGCGGGAGCAGCCGAAGTGTCGAAACTTGCGAATTCCTTTCCGACCATGATTCGGGGGGCCGTTCTTGCAGTGGCCTTCGGCCTGCCCGTGGCAGCGCAGGATGCCGTGCCGGTCACCGCCGAAACCGTCGTGGCCACAGTAAACGGCACCGAAATCACCGTCGGCCACATGTTGGTGCTGCGCCAGCAGCTTCCCGCCGAATACCAGAGCCTCGACACTGCGGTGCTGTTCAAGGGCATCCTCGACCAATTGGTGCAGCAGACCGCCCTGTCGCAGTCTGTCGAAGGCCAGACCACCCGGCGCGACATGCTGGCCCTGGAAAACGACCGCCGCGCCTATCTGGCCGGGGTCGCCGTCGATCTGGCCGCCGAAACGGCTGTGACCGACGACGCGCTGCAGGCCCTCTATGCCGAACGCTATGCCTCGACCAGCCCGGCGACCGAATACCGCGCCGCCCACATTCTGGTGGCCACGGAAGATGAGGCCAGGCAACTGAAAGTCCAGATCGACGCAGGGGCCGATTTCGCTGACGTGGCGCGGACCAATTCGACCGACGGGGCTGCGGCCTCGGGCGGCGATCTTGGCTGGTTCGGGCGTGGCATGATGGTGAAGGAATTCGAAGATGCGGTGGTGACAATGAAAGCCGGCGAGGTTGCCGGCCCCATCCAGACCCAGTTCGGCTGGCATCTGGTCAAGCTGGACGAAACCCGCACTGCAGCCGCGCCGGATCTCGAGTCGGTCCGCGCCGATCTGGCCACCGAACTGCAACAGAAGGCTGTCGCCGGCCGGATCGAGGCCCTGACCGCCGCCGCCGCCATCACCCGGACCGACGAAGGGATTGACCCGGCAGTTCTTCAAGATCAGACACTGTTCAAATAGCTTTCAGGCGGAGCGGCGGGTATGGCGAAAAAGGAAAAGACCAAGAAAGACAAGCCCGCCAAAGGCGATGCCAAGGGGCCCAAGGCCAAGGCCGTCAAAGCTGCCGATGCGTCGGCGGCTGCCATGTTTGTGAAAACGACCAAGCTCGTGTCGCCGCGGGCTCCGGTCGGCGGCTTTCCGTCGCTGCCGGTGATCGAGGGGGTGGAGTTTTCCGCCGCCGAAGCCGGAGTGAAATACGCCAACCGGACCGATGTGATGCTGGTGCGGCTTGCCCCCGGCAGTGCCGTGACCGGCACCTTTACCCGCTCGGCCACCCGCTCGGCACCGGTACTCGACTGTCAGGCCAAGCTGGCGCTGCCGGTCGACCCCGCGGCCGGAGCCGCGATTATCGTGAACTCGGGCAACTCCAACGCTTTTACCGGGGCGAGTGGTCTGGCGTCGGTCGCGGCGATCACCGGCGGCATTGCCACGGCCTTGGGCATCCCCGCAGGCCGTGTGTTCTCGGCCTCCACCGGGGTCATCGGACAGCCCTTGCCACATGACCGCATCGTGGCGGTGATCGGCACGCTGACAACCACTCTCAGCCCGGATGGCATCGCCGCCGCCGCCCGCGCGATCATGACCACCGACACTTTTCCCAAGGGAGCCTTTGCCGAGTTCGACTTGAACGGCGAACCGGTCCGCATCGCCGGCATCGCCAAGGGGTCGGGCATGATCCACCCCGACCTGGCGCCGGCGGTGCCGCACGCGACGATGATCGCGCTGCTCATGACCGACGCCGCGATGGCCCCTGCGCGGCTCCAGTCGCTGCTGACCGAGGTCGCGGAGCGAACGTTCCATCGAATCTCCGTCGACGGCGACACCTCGACCAACGACTCGCTCTTCGCGTTGGCGTCAGGCGTCGCCGGCGAGCCGGAAGAGGATGCGCTGCGCGACGCCCTGCACGACGTCTGCCGCTCCTTGGCGTTCCAGATCACCCGCGACGGCGAAGGCGCCCGCAAGCTGATCACGGTGCGGGTCGAGGGCGCAGCCAGCGCCGCCGACGCCCTCGCCGCGGCGCGAACCGTCGCGACCTCGATGCTCGTGCGCACCGCGGTCACCGGCGGCGATCCCAACTGGGGACGCATCCTCGCGGC
>JANOER010000126.1:0-2060 GCA_031441285.1 Rhodobacterales bacterium | reverse complement strand
AGGATTGGGAGAAAACCATCGCCAGCGCCGAAGCATGGCTGCTCATCGCCCACATCCGCCGCGTCATCCGCATGCTGGCAAGGCCATGACATCAAACAGATAGTTTCGAATCAGACTCTTCGGCCCACACTGGCGGCGGCGAATTCGATCCGTTCGCCTGGGGATGCGTGTTCGAACTTTGCGATCAAGCCTTGGCATCTGCCACCACGACCGAATTGAAGCAACTGGACGGCCTGGAGGTCATCTTGCGCCAAGGGCTCGGCAGGGCGATCCGCAGCGACCAAGCCTTTGCCGCTGCCATGGCAGGGCAATTCCCGACCGAAGAAGCCGATGCAACCCCAAGCGAGGAACCCTGAAATGCCGATTTCCAACGTACAGAAGGCCCTCTTGCATGTGGTCAAGGCCAAGCTCGGGTGGGATGACGACCTCTATTGGCAAGTGCTGGTGCGGGGCGCGGGCGTCCCCAGTTCCACCGAACTGGACCGCGAGGGCTTTGACGCGCTGATGGGCTTTGCCGATCATTGCGGGTTTCGCCCGCTGGCCAAGGGTGCGCCGCGCTATGGCGTCCGGCATGGCGAGCTTTGCGCAACTGGAACTGATCCGCGAGCTTTGGCGCGAGGTGCACGGGCAGGCGGTCTGTAACGACGCCGGCCTGACAGGGTGGATCCGGAAATGGTTCAAGCTGGAGCACATGCGGTTCCTGACGGCGGCCGACGCGCCCAAGGTGATCGCCGCCCTGAAGGCAATCAAGGCGCGACCGGCCAAGGCGAAAGCCGCCTGACAAAGCCGGCTGACAAAGCCGGCTGACAAAGCCGCCCGACAAAGCCGGCTGACAAAGCCGCCTTACAAAGCCGGCTGACCTGGGCACCCTCGGTTCGGCGGCAAACAGACAGGCGGCGTGGGGCACCCGTGTGCCGCCTGTCGCATTTCGGCGGGGGCTGAAACGCGGGTCCCCACGGGGCCATGTCGTGCGGGGGCCACCTGCGGATAGCCGAACATGCGCGAATGGGTCAGCCCGCGCGTTCTCAATAGCCTGTCGGCCGACAGCTTCGTCATTTCGGACAAGCTGTTTGAAAGCACGGTCCGCGTCAGCCGCAACGATATCGAGGACGACCGGCCTGGCGTTTACGGCCTGGCGTTTACGGCCTGGCGTTCGCCGACATGGGGCAATTGGCCAGGTGCCACCCGGAGGAATTGGTGTTCGGCCTGCTCACGGCGAGGTTCGCCACCAACTGCTTTGACGGGCAATTCTTCTTTGACACCGATCACCCGCTTCAAATCGACAAGATGGTGACGCAGGTTTCCAGCTTGCAGGCCGGTGCCGGTGATCCATGGTATCTGCTGGATTTCGGTGGCGACATCCGGCCGCTGGTCTGGCAGGAAAGAACGCCCGATACTTTTGAAGCCCTGACCAATCCGGGCGCTGCCGATGTATTCTTGCGCAACGAATTCACCTGTGGCGTTCGGGCGCGGGTCAATTGCGGCTTTGGCCTCTGGCAATTGGCTTTCGGGTCCAAGGCGACATTGGACGCGACGAATTACGCCGCCGCGCGGGCGGCACTGATGGGAATGCGGGCCGATGGCGGGCGCATTCCTGGCGTGACCCCGACGCATCTGGTGGTACCGTCGGCATCGGATTCTTCGGCGTGCTCGTGATCCTGCGCCCGGGACCGGACGCGCTCACGGCGGCCGCGCTCGCCGCGCTCGGGGTGCCGTTCTGCAACGCCGTCTACAACCTCGCCACGCGCCAGCTGTCGACAGCCGATCCGGCGATCACCACCCTCACCTGGACCGGCGTGATCGGCACCGCGACGTTCTCGCTCGCGGCGTTGTTCGTCTGGACGCCGCCGACTCTCGCCGGCTGGGCGGCGATGGCCGCGATGGGTGGATTCGGCGCACTCGGGCACGGGCTGCTGATCCTCGCCTACAGGCACGTCACGCCCGCGTCGCTGGCGCCCTACGGCTACCTCTCGCTCCCGTGGGTGACGCTGCTCGGCTTCGCCGTGTTCGGCGACCTGCCGGATCTCTGGACAGTGTTCGGCGCCGCGGTCGTGGTCGCG
>JANOER010000125.1:0-12354 GCA_031441285.1 Rhodobacterales bacterium | reverse complement strand
CGGCAAGGATCACGGCAAGGGCGAAAAGATCCTTGATCACGAAGTAGGGCCAGAACGGCACGGTGTCGCGCTCGGCCTCTTCCTTTGACCCGCGGCGCACCTCGACCCCGGTGGGGTTGTTGTTGCCGGTGGTGTGGAAGGCCCAGATGTGGACGGCGACAAGCGCCGCGATCACGAAGGGCAGAAGATAGTGCAGACTGAAGAAACGGTTCAGCGTCGCATTGTCCACCGCCGGGCCGCCCAGCAGCCAGGTCTGGATCGACTCGCCCACACCCGGGATCGCGCCGAAGAAGCCGGTGATCACCGTGGCCCCCCAGAAGGACATCTGGCCCCAGGGCAGCACATAGCCCATGAACGCCGTCGCCATCATCGCGACGTAGATCAGCATGCCGATGATCCAGGTAATCTCGCGCGGGGCCTTGTAGCTGCCGTAGTAAAGGCCGCGGAAGATGTGCAGGTAGACTGCGAAGAAGAACAGCGACGCACCGTTCATGTGCAGATAGCGGATGAAGTAGCCGCCGTTCACGTTGCGCATGATGTGTTCGACGGATGCGAAGGCCATGTCGACATGCGGAGTGTAGTGCATCGCAAGGACGATCCCGGTGATGATCTGCAAGGCAAGGCAGAAGGTCAGGACGATGCCCCAGATCCACATCCAGTTCAGGTTCCTGGGCGTGGGGATCGTGATGGTGTCAGACAGAAGCCCTACGATCGGCAAGCGGCGATGCAGCCAGCGCTCACCGTTGGACTTGGGCTCGTAATGGTCGTGCGGAATTCCGGCCATGATGCTGATCCTTACCCAAGCCTGATCGAGGTTTCGTCGGTGAAGACCGCCACCGGCACCGGCAGGTTTCGCGGGGCGGGGCCTTTGCGGATGCGGCCGGCGGTGTCGTAGTGCGACCCGTGGCAGGGGCAGAACCAGCCGCCGAATTCGCCCGCGCCATCGCCCAGGGGCACGCAGCCAAGGTGGGTGCAGACGCCCATCATCACCAGCCATTCGCCGGCTTCGTCCAGCGTGCGGTTGGCGTCCGAGGCATCGGCGCCGGGCCGGTTGGCGTTTTCCGAAACGGGATCGACCAGATCGGTGATCGCGGTGTTGCGGGCGGCCTCGATCTCTTCAGGGCTGCGGCGGCGGATGAACACCGGCTTGCCCAGCCACTTCACCGTCAGCTGGGTTCCGACCTCGACCGCCGAGACATCGACCATGATCGACGACAGCGCCCGGACATCGGCCGAGGGGTTCATCTGGTTCACCAGCGGCCAGACGGCGGCCCCGGTGGCCACAACCCCGGCGCCTGCGGTTGCATAATACAGGAAATCCCGTCGATTGCCTGCGCCTGTGCCTGCGTGATCGTCTGCGTGGGACACGAGAACTTCTCCCCTAACGGACCGGTGCCTGCCGGTCGCCATATCCATAAGGGGCCGCGGTGAAAGACGCGCCCCACTGGCCCGGGTGTTTAACCCTGCCGGCCGGTGCCGTCCAGCGGACAAAGGCGCGCAGCCCGCGATTCCGGCACGAGCATTGCGAGGTGTGTCGCCGGGGCCGCTAGGTTCAGCCCGGCGGCGCGGTTGCCACCATCGACGGACGCGCGCCGAAATGGTGCCACCAGTCGGCAAGCCGGGGCCGCGAGGCCTGCCAGTCGCGGTCCGCGTTGCGGAAATCGACATAGCCCAGCGCACAGCCCAGCGCGATCTGACCCATGTCCAGCGGTCCGGCAAGATGGCTCAGCCAGCGGGCCTCGACGGCGGCAAGCGCACGGTCGACCTTCGCCCATTGCGCCTCCAGCCATTCGGGCGAGCGGGCGGCCTCGGGGCGCACAAACGCCTCGTAGCGCATCAGCACGGCGGCATCGGTCAGCCCGTCGGCCGTCGCCTCAAGCACCAGCGTATCCCACAGACGCGGAGCAGCAGGATAAAGCCCTTTGGCCAGAAGATCATCCAGATAGCGGCAGATCACCCGGCTGTCATACAGCGTCGGGCCGTCGTCACGCTCCAGCGCCGGGATCTTGCCCAGGGGGTTGCGGTCCACCGGCAGGCTGCCGGGGGCCAAGGGCGTGCCGGCGACGGGAACCAGCGTCACCCGGTCGGTGGCCCCGGCTTCGTGCAAAAGCACCATGACCTTGCGCACGAAGGGCGATGTCGGCGAATGATACAGCTTCATTCCGGGTGCCGCCGCAGCCGGACGCGGGCCATCAGACCGGCGTCAAGCTCCCAGGATCTGCTGCCGATCCGGATCACCCGCACCAGCCGCGCCGTGGTGCCGGTCTGGCTGACTGCGCCATCCGCCCGGTCGGCAGGGCGGTGGACCGACAGGCCCTCGCCCAGCTCGTCGAACGCATCTTCGGCCCGCTGGTCGGTGCGTCCGGGGAAGCTGTGCCGGCGCACCCAGGCGCGGGCGGCAAGACCGGCGGCGGTGACCGCCCCGATGCGCAGGGCGATCGGCAGCAGCGGAGCAAGGGGCAAGGGCATGGCGACCTCCGGGTTCGGTCAACAGGATAGGATCGCGACGGGACTGTGTAAACGACAGACTGGCCCCTGACCCGGCACGAAAGAGTTCACGGCCCGACAATCCCGGTCCGTCATTGTAACGCAGGAAAGGGACCTTCGGCTTTGCCGATGCTGACGCGCTACAGCGAAAACCGGGCGCGGACCGCTTCGACCGACAGATCCGCCCTGGCCCCCGAGATCGCAACGCTGCCCCGGTCAAGCACATAAAGCCGGTCGGCCAGGCCCCAGGCGAAATCGAAATATTGCTCGACCAGCACGATCGCCATGCCGCCCCGGTCCCTCAGCCCCGCGATGACGCGCCCGATCTCCTGGATGATGTTGGGCTGGATGCCTTCGGTCGGTTCGTCCAGAAGCAGCACCTTTGGCCGCATGATCAGTGCCCTGGCGATGGCAAGTTGCTGTTGCTGCCCGCCCGACAGGTCGCCGCCGCGACGCCGGGCCATGTCTTTCAGCACGGGGAACAGCCCGAAAATTTCGTCCGGCACCCGCCAATCGGACCTGGGCAGAACTGCGAAAGCGGTTTCCAGGTTTTCCTGCACCGTCAGCAAGGGAAAGATCATCCGCCCCTGCGGCACTACTGACAGACCGCGTGCGGCCAGGTCCTGCGGTTTCAGGCGCGGCAGGTCTTTCCCGTCCAGCCGGACTTCTCCGCCCGACCGGGGATGGGTGCCGGCAAGCGCCCTGAGAAAGCTGGTCTTGCCGACCCCGTTGGTGCCCATGATGCAGGTCACCTCGCCCGCACGGGCCTGAAAGTCGATGCCGTGCAGGATCTGGCTGCCACCGTAGTGGAGGGTCAGGGATCTGGTTTCCAGCATAGGCGTTTCCGGCATCATCCGCGCCCCAGATAGACATCGACCACGGTCGGATCTTTGGTCACATGATCAAGGCTGCCTTCGGCCAGCACCCGGCCTTCGTGCAGGACCGTGACCTTGCAGTTCAGCCGCCGGACGAAATCCATGTCATGCTCCACCACCACGACGGCGCGGGTCTGCGCCATCTTCACCAGCATCGCCGTCGTGCGTTCGCGTTCGGCCAACGTCATGCCCGCCGCCGGTTCGTCGACCAGCAGAAGCTTCGGGTCCTGCGCCAGCAGCATCGCGATCTCCAGCCATTGCTTCTGGCCGTGGCTCAGCTCACCCGACTTGCGGTCAAGGTGTTCCGTAAGCCCGACCTCGGCCGCAAGCTCGGCCAACCGGTCGCGGCCGGCGCCAGACAGCGCGAAGGCCAGCGCTGCCAGCGGGCCGCGCCTCGATTGCAGCGCCAGGACAAGGTTGTCGGCGACGCTTTGATCCTCGAACACGGTCGGACGCTGGAACTTGCGGCCGATCCCCGCCTGCGCGATCTGCGCCTCGGTCAGCTTCAGCAGTGACACCGGCCGGGCGCCCCAGGTGACGCTGCCTTCGTCCGGCCGGGTCTTGCCGGTGATGATGTCCATGAAGGTGGTCTTGCCCGCCCCGTTCGGCCCGATCACCGCGCGCATCTCGGTGGGGCCGATGCTGAACGACAGGTTGTCGATGGCGCGGAAGCCGTCAAACGTGACCGAAACGCCCGAAACCTGCAGAAGCGCGGTCATTCGGCGGCCTCGCGTTCCTGCAGCGCACCCTGGTCGGGTCCAAGCGGTGCGCCTTTCCGGTCGGGTGTGCGAAGGCCCCGCCACAGATCGAACAGTCCACCGATGCCCTTGGGCGCGAAAAGCGTGACCAGGACGAAGCTCAGCCCCAGCAGCACAAGCCACCAGTCCACCCAGTCGATGGTGTAGGCCCCGAGGTTGATCGCAGGCACCCTGCCCCCGGTGAACCAGCTGGACAGCAGCGACACGAAGGCCGCGCCGATCACCGCGCCGTAAAGCCGACCGCGTCCTCCGATGGCGACCCAGACCGCAAGGTAGATCGACGCGATCGGCGCAAGCTCTGCCGGGTTGATGATCCCTGCCTGCGGATAGTAAAGCGCGCCCGCAAGGCCGCACAGGATCGCCGTGGCGGTGAAGACGAAAAGTTTGAAGCTTTCGACCGGATAGCCAAGAAAGCGCACGCGGGCCTCGTCATCCCGGATCGCCCGCAGCACTGACCCGAACTTGCCCGAGGTCGCCCAGGCAAGAAGACCATACGTCAACCCAAGTGCCGCCGCCGAGGCCCAGAAGAACCACAGCGACACCGCATCCTGCGAGGTTGCAGCCATTCCAGGCAGGTTTTGCAGGCCCGACAGCCCGTTGTTTCCGCGCAAGCCAGAGTCGTTCTGAAACAGATACAGCGCCAGCGCCAGCGTCATCGCCTGAGTCAGGATCGACAGGTAGACGCCCGTCACCCGGCTGCGGAATGCCAGCCAGCCAAAGACCAGGGCAACGGTGCCGGGAACCAGCACCACCAGCGCAAGTTGCAGCGGCAGGGAATGGGCAAAGCCCCAGATCGCGGGCATGTCGGACGATCCGACGACGCCGAAGATCTGGGTGGCCACACCCTGAGCGATCTCGGCCACTGTGGGCGGGATCGGATCCCCCGCCAGCGCCAGCAACACGATTTCCTCCGTCCGGGCATACATCAGCCACTGCCCGATCATGTAGCCGCCCAGCGCAAAGAACGCCATGTGACCCAGCGACAGGATGCCGGCATAGCCCCAGACCACATCCATCGCCAGCGCAGCCAGACACAGGCACAGCGTCTTGCCCAGTGTCTTGATGAAGCTGGTGGACACCATGTCCAGGCCGATTGCCGGGGACAGAAGCGTCACGATCAGGCACAGCGCGGCAAGGCCGGCGATGAACCAGACAACCGAGGGGTTGCGCACAAGGAACGGGCGGGGGGCGAAGGGGTCGGTCATGGTCTCAATCCCCCGCCGCGCGTCCGCGCAGGGCGATGATGCCGCGCGGCCGGACCTGGATGAACAGGATGATGAACAGGATCATGTAGGTCTGCGCGGCAAGGGTGTTGGAGGGGTTCAGGAACTCGATCACCTTCTGCAGCCCGCCGATCATCGTGGCCCCCGCGAGTGTGCCCCAGATCGACCCGACACCGCCGACAACCACGGTCATGAAGCTTTGGACAATGTAATCCGACCCAAGCTCGGACGTGACCTTGGCGAAGAGTCCGATGGCCACACCGGCGATCCCCGCAATGCCGGACCCGATACCGAAGGTCAGCATGTTGATGCGGTCCGGGTTGATGCCCATGCTGGCGGCCATCGCCGGGTTCTGCGTCACCGCGCGCACCTCAAGCCCCAGACGGGTGCGGCGCATCAGCCAGATGAAGAAGGCCAGGAACGCCAATGCCAGCAGGAAAATCGCGATCCGCACCGTGCTGATCGAGATCACGTCGTTGATCACCCAGGCCCCGTCCAGCCAGCCGGGCGCGGTCAGGGGGCGGGCCTGGGTGCCGAAGATGTTCTTCAGGATCTGCTGGATCGCGATCGAGATGCCGAAGGTGGCCAGCAAAGTCTCCAGCGGCCGCTTGTAAAGGCGCCGGATCACCAGCCGCTCCATCGCTACCCCGGCGGCGAAGGTGACCGCAAAGGCCAATGGCAGGGCCACGACCAGCGACAGCGTCAGGTCGGGCACGAACATTTGCACGACATAGCCGGTATAGGCGCCGAGCGTGATGAACTCGCCATGCGCCATGTTGATGACCCCCATGACGCCAAAGGTGATCGCCAGCCCGATGGCGGCAAGAAAGTAGATCGAGGCCAGCGACAGCGCGTCAAGCCCCAGGTCGGCGGCCTGCATTGCCCCGACCGTCAGCCCGATCCGGTCCAGCGCGGCGGCAGCGGCGGCCGGAACGGCGGGGTCCGTTTCCGCATAGACATCAAAGAACCGGTGCGCGGCAACGGCGGCGGTGATCTCGTCCGCCGTGGCAGCAGCGGGGACGGTTCCGGCACCCTCCAGCGCAGAATAGGCACGGTCGCGGGCGTCCTGTCGGGCCAGGTCTGCCACCGGCACCCCTCCGACTTTTCCACCCTTGATATTCGCGGCAAGTGCCGCCTTCTGCGCCTCGGGGGCCAAGGGTTCCGGGGCCAGCCCGGCGGCAACCAGCGCGGCATAGGCCTCGATCTCGGTCAGGTCGCGGCCGGGCAGCAGCTCGCGAGCGATGTTCGCGCCATCGGGCGGGGCAATCGCCGCAAGCGCAGACGTGGCGACAAGCGGCGAAAGCGCCGCGCGCAGGTCAAGCCCGGTGTCGGCGCCAAATCCGGCGATGGCCGCGATCCGCGCGGCGGGGTCCGGGTCGAACTGCAGGGTCAAAAGCCGCTCCAGCCGGGTCTTGCGCGCTTTCAGCGCGGGGTCGGTCTCGGTAGGGATGGCAGCGCGCAGGGGGGTCAGGCTTTCGGCGGTCGGGTCCGTGGCGATGCTGTCCAGTGCGGCGCTACGGGACGCGGGGTCGGGGTCGGACAGGGTGAACTGCACCAGCGCGGTCGAGATCAGGCCGCGCACCCCGGCGTTGGGCCGCAATTCGGTGATGTCGGATTTCGGGGCGGTCCCGGCGGGCGCCCCATCCAGCGCGGTCAGCACGAAACCAGCCGGGTCCGGCGCCAGAAGAAAGAAGGTGCCGTCCGTCTTTCGCTGCCCCAGACGCCGCGCTTCCCAGGCGGTCAGGAAGGCGGCGGCCACCGGATCACCGCTTTGCGCAATGGCGTCGATCACCGGACCGATGGTCTGGCGCGACGGCTTGGCGATGGCTTCGGCATTGGGTGTCACGATGTCCGACAGGCGTTCAGCCCCTGCCGGAAGGCACAGGCTGAAGGCAAGCATCAGCGCGAGGCACAGCGTGCGCAGCATCACGGTCTCCGGCTGGGAAAGGGGAAACGGGCGGGAGGATAGACCCCCCGCCCCGGCCTCAGTAGTTCGAGGTCAACTGCACGCAGGTCTGGGTCTGCGTGTTGAACATCCCGCACTGAAGGGTCTTCCAGTCGGCGTCCAGCACCGCCGATTCCGGCAGGAAATCGGTCCAGGCGTCGCCGGGAACCGGGTCAGTCTGGCTGATGATGTCGAACTGGCCATCGGCCCGGATTTCTCCGATCAGCACCGGCTTGGTCAGATGGTGGTTCGGCAGCATCTCGGCCATTCCGCCGGTCAGGTTCGGGAACTTCTGGCCCCACATCTTTTCGCGCACCGCATCGACTTCGGTGGTCCCCGCCTCGGTCACGGCGTTCACCCACATGTTGAAGCCGATGTAATGCGCTTCCATCGGGTCGTTGGTGACGCGGGCGTCATCCTTGATGAAGGCCTTCCAGTCGGCGATGAACCTGGCGTTCTCGGGGGTGTCGGCGGTCATGAAGTAGTTCCAGGCGGCAAGGTGACCGGCAAGGTTGGTGGTATCCAGACCCGAAAGCTCTTCCTCGCCGACCGAGAAGGCGACGACCGGCAGCGTGTCGGCGGTGACGCCCGCAGCGGCCAGTTCCTTGTAAAAACCGATATTGGCATCGCCGTTGATGGTCGAGATGACGCCGACCTTCTTGCCGTCGGCGCCCAGGGCCACCACGTCGGCCACGATCTTCGACCAGTCCGAATGACCGAACGGGGTGTAGTTGACGAAGATGTCCTCGGCCGCGATCCCCTTGGACTTGAGGTAGGCCTCAAGAATGTTGTTCATGGTGCGCGGATAGACATAGTCGGTGCCCAGAAGAGCAAACTTGGTGATCCCAAGCTCTTGCAGATAGTAGTCCACAGCCGGGATCGCCTGCTGGTTCGGCGCAGCCCCGGTGTAGAACACGTTGCGCGAGGATTCCTCGCCTTCATACTGCACCGGATAGAACAGCAGGCCGTTCAGTTCCTCGATCACCGGCAGCACCGACTTGCGCGAGACGCTGGTCCAGCAGCCGAACATGCAGTCGACTTTCGACACGGTCAGCAGTTCCCGCGCCTTCTCGGCGAACAGCGGCCAGTCCGAGGCCGGGTCGACGACGACCGCCTCCAGCATCTTGCCCAGGACGCCGCCCTTGGCGTTCTGCGCCTCGATCAGCATCAGCATGGTGTCCTTCAGCGTCGTTTCGGAAATCGCCATCGTGCCCGAAAGCGAATGCAGGACGCCGATCTTGATCGTCTCGGCCTGAGCAAAGGCGATGCGCGGCGTGGCAAGGGCTGCCGCGCCAGAGGCAAGCAGCATACGGCGTGTCAGTTTCATGGATCGTCTCCGTTTTCGGGGTCACCGCGGCCTTCCCAAATCCAACGGGATCGGCCAGGGTGTCGCGGCGACCAAGTGTTGCACCCCGTGCGGTGGCGACGGTTTTCCAGGCTCTCGTCACCGCACATCCAGGTCTTCGGACCGCAGCTTTCCGCGCCCCGAAACCGGGTAGATCAAGCGTCCCGGGACGAAGCAACGCAGGCGAATGCCGGCACCCGTCTTTTGCGCCGTGCCGGTGCGGCGTGCGCAGAATTTATGCAGACGGCCATGCTGCGGTGCAGAAAACTGGCGGAGTTCGGACGCAGCCGCCGCGCAAGGCAAAGTCAGCCCGTCGCTTCAAGCAGGACCGGAAGCCCTGCGGCCAGCCGCCGCACCTGCCGCGTCTGTGGCATCGCTCAGGCGCAGTCCAGGATAGCGTCGCCGGGCACGCCCGCCCCGACAGGCGCTGTTGCCCGCTTGCCCACCCAGGCCAAAAAGCCACAACCCCGGCGTCCAACCCGCTAAACCCGAAGGGTTTTTCTGGACCGTGGCCCGCCGACTGGCTAGTGTTCAGCCAAATGGGGCGTTCAGACCCCGCACTTGAGGCAGCAATGGCGTTACCCGAGCGGTTTTCAAACCTGCCGGACTATGCGTTTCCGCGTCTGCGGAAGCTTCTGGATACGCACGCTCCCGGCGGCGACCCCATTGCCATGACCATCGGCGAGCCGCGCCATCCCATGCCCGCCTTCGTCGGCAAGGTCCTGGCCGCCAACCTGTCCGGCTTCGCGGTCTACCCCCCGAACGACGGCACGCCCGAGCTTCTGGCCGCGATCAGCGGGTGGATCGCGCGGCGCTACGGCGTGAGCCTGTCCGAAGATCGCCTGATGGTGCTGAACGGCACGCGCGAAGGGCTGTTCAACGCGGCCATCGCACTTTGCCCGGAAACCAAGACCGGCAAGACGCCCGTCATCCTGATGCCGAACCCGTTCTATCAGGTCTACGCCGTGGCCGCCCTGGCCGTGGGGGCCGAGCCGGTCTACGTCCCGGCCACCGCTGCCACCGGGTTCCTGCCCGATTACGGCAGCCTGCCACCAGACGTGCTGGACCGCGTGGCCCTTGCCTACATCTGCTCGCCCGCCAATCCGCAAGGCGCGGTCGCCTCGGCTGACTACCTTGCCGACCTGCTGGCCCTGGCGGAAAAGCACGATTTCCGCGTCCTTGCCGACGAGTGCTATTCCGAGATCTGGCAGGGCGCGGCTCCGCCCGGTCTGCTTGCGGTCGCGGACCGGGCGGGGGCCGATCCTGAACGGGCGCTGGCGTTCCATTCGCTGTCCAAGCGGTCGAACCTGCCCGGTCTCCGGTCGGGCTTTGTGGCGGCGGGACCGGACTCGATGCTGCGCCTGCGCCAGTTGCGGGCCTTCGCCGGGGCGCCGCTGCCCCTGCCCCTGCAACGGGTGGCCGAGGCCTGCTGGCAGGACGAAGCCCATGTCACCGCGTCGCGCGCGCTGTATCAGGAAAAGTTCGCCGTAGCTGACCGCATCTTCGCCGGCCTGCAAGGCTATCAGACGCCCGACGGCGGCTTTTTCCTCTGGATGCCCGTCGATGATGGCGAGGCGGCAGCCGTGAAGCTTTGGCGCGAAACGGGGGTGCGGGTTCTGCCCGGCGCCTATCTTTCGCGCGATGTCGGGGGCCCGAACGGAACGGGCAATCCCGGCAAGGGATATATCCGGGTCGCACTTGTCGCCCCGGCAGAAGAAACGCAGCGCGGGCTGACCATGCTTCGCGACTGCCTATACGGGTGAGGGACTGATGGCATCCTTTCAGGCACGGCAGCGCGATCCGCTACTGCACCAAAGCACGCAGGCGATGCTGGAACGTCGCGGGCGCGAGCTTCTGGGACTGGCACTTGTGCTGGCGGCGCTGGTCTTTGCGCTGACGCTGGGCAGCTATTCGCCGGAAGATCCGGGCTGGATGGTCGCGACCGACGACCCGGCGCAAAACATGCTTGGCCGGTTCGGGGCGGCCGTCGCCTCGACCCTGACGATCCTGATCGGCCTTGGCGCCTGGTCAATCCCGCTGATCCTGGGCGTCTGGGGCGTCCGGTTCATGGCTCATGCGGGCGGCGAACGGGCGCTGGGCCGCGTGGTCTTTGCGGTGATCGCCGTGGCCTTCGCCGCAGTCCATTGCGCCACTCTGGTGCCGGTCGACGCCTGGACCCACACCTTCGGTCTGGGCGGGCTGTTCGGGGATACCGTGCTTGGCTCGCTGATCGGGGTCATGCCGGGAACTGCCGGCTTCGGGCTGAAGCTGCTGTCGCTGCTGACCTTCGCCGGGCTGGTGGTGATGATGCTGTACGTCACCGGCTTCGACATGGCCGAGCTGCGGGCGATCCGGCGATTCCTGCTGCTTGGGACGCTGCATGGCTACAATGCCCTTGCCGCCGCCCTTGGCAGCGGCGCTCGCGGGGCCGTTCATGGGGCGATGGCCCTGCAGGACCGCGCCCGCAGCCGGGCCGAGACGGCGTCCATGTCCACCGGACTGCCGTCCGGTCGCCGCGCCATGCCTCCGGTGACGGCGGGCGGCCCGGGGATGGCACCGGAACCCCTGCGCGCCAGCCCGTTGCGCGCGGCACCCGCCGCCATGCACCCCGAACCCCTGCGCGAGAAGCCGTCGTTTCTGGCCCGCCTGCGCCGACAGGCCACCCCCGAGCCGGAACTGATCGAAACCGACGCAGGCCCGCTGTGGGACACAGCGATGCCCAGCGAGGACCGGATCCGGGCCCGCATTTCGGATGTGATCCGCGCCCGGGTCCAGCGCGTGCCGGACCCGATGTCGGCGGCCCCTGCCTTGCGGGCCGAGCCTCCGGTCATGCGCACGCGCGGTCCGGCCCCGCTGATGGCGGACACCCGCCCGCTGCCAAGGGTCGTGGCTCCGGCAGCCCCGGTGCCGCAGGTCTGGGCGGACGAGGCCGAGGACGATCCGACCGCCAACATCTTTGCTGAAGACGCCGCCTGGGACGATGCCGCGGATGATCTGGACGACGATGCGCTTGACGACCTGCCCGCCGCCCGGCCGATGGGTCTTGCGGCGGATCGGCGCGGCGTGGTGCAACATGCGGCGAAAAAGTCAGCCCCGTCCCGTCAGGCCCTTGCCGAAACCCAGCCCGGACTGCGCTTTGACGACGCCGCCCCGGCCTACGAGCTGCCGCCGCTTGGCCTTCTGTCCAGCCCGGTTGTCATCCAGCGCAGCCAGTTGTCCAACGAGGCGCTGGAGGAAAACGCCCGGATGCTGGAATCGGTGCTGGACGACTATGGCGTCAAGGGCGAGATCGTCGCCGTCCGCCCCGGCCCGGTCGTCACCATGTATGAACTGGAACCCGCGCCGGGCCTGAAAGCCTCCCGCGTGATCGGTCTTGCCGACGACATCGCCCGCAGCATGTCTGCACTTTCCGCCCGCGTCTCTACCGTTCCCGGTCGCACCGTGATCGGCATCGAACTGCCCAATGCCGTTCGCGATAAGGTGGTCCTGCGTGAGATCCTGTCCGCCCGCGATTTCGGCGACAGCCAGATGCGCCTGCCGCTTGCACTGGGCAAGGACATCGGCGGCGATCCGATCGTGGCGAACTCCCCGAACTGGCCGCCCACTGCCTCGGTGTTCTGGCCGATCCACGCGCCGTCCAACCGCTGCTGGCCGCCCTCGAACGCGCACGGCGCAATGGCAATCCACGCCGTGCCCGGGAGATGATCCGGGCACTGGGCGC
>JANOER010000124.1:0-5343 GCA_031441285.1 Rhodobacterales bacterium | reverse complement strand
CTGCGGCCATGCTCGGCATCCCAGGACTTCAGCCAGCGCTTCGGGGCGGCGTCGCGCCAGTTTTGGATCAGGCGGGTCTTTGCCCAGCCTTCGTCGATCTTGTCCGCGCGGACCAGGATCAGGTTGTGGGGGGCGTAGTGGGGATGGAGGAGGAACGTCTCGGGGTCGGCGGCAAGGAGCATCTCGCGCTCGTCCTTGTCGCATTTGAACACGGCGGCGTCGGTGTAAGGCGACCACCAGCACCACATCTTGCCATGGGCTTTCAGGGATTCGTTGCCCCAAGGATAGTCGACGGTCACCTCAGGCAAGTTCAGCGACAGGGCGAAGGCTTTCAGGGCGGGCCAGTCTGGGATCATTGGTCCTCGCTGGTTGTATGCATGGGATCGAGTGCCTTGTAGACGATTCCGACGAGGCTGTCGTCGGCATATGCATTCCTGTTCGTCACGTGGTCATCGTAACCGCCACACTTGCTCAACCTCTTGCCCTCTCGGAAACACAGCATAAGCCCGTGTTCTGGCTCCCAGTCGCAGTTCGCTTCGATCCCGACATAGAACACCTTGCCTGCGGTGTAGTGATCATGTTTCACAAAGATCAGCTTTGGCTGGACGTATGCCCAGACAGCTTCGGCAGAGGCGATGTCGGGCATTGAGTCGACTTCAAAACCGTCTTCCGCGAATGCCGCCTTCGTATCGAGGTAGTAGGCGAAGACGTGGTGAGAACAGGACAGTCGGTCACTTGGGCCAAGGGACATGAAGTTTGCGAAGGCCGCGTTGCCACCCACCGAAAGCGACCCTTCGTCCAAGAGGAGAGGTAGCTCAGCACGGTCGAAGAATGGAGCTCGAACAGTTTTCTCTTTGAAGATCAATGCGCCTCGGCCCAGTTCTTGCCGGTGCCTGCCTCTACCGCGAGGTGGACGTTCAGGGTGACGGCGGGGTGGGAGGCGTTCTCCATGATCTCTTTGGCGATGGGGATCAGTTTCAGAACGTCGGCCTCAGCCACTTCGAACAGAAGTTCGTCATGGACCTGCAAAAGCATCTTCGCGTCGAGGCCTTTGATCGCCGCAGGAATCCGGATCATCGCGCGGCGGATCACGTCGGCGGCGGTGCCCTGGATGGGGGCGTTGATCGCAGCGCGTTTGGCGAAGCCTGCGCCCGGGCCGCGTGCGTTGATCTCGGGCGTGTTGATTTTCCGACCGAAAAGGGTCTGCACATGGCCGTTGGCTTGGGCGAATTTGACGGTATCGGACATGAAGGTCTTGATACCGGGGAAACGTTCGAAATAGCGGTCGATGAAGCCCTGCGCCTCGGCCCTCGGGATGCGTAGGTTGCGGGCGAGGCCGAAGCCGGAAATCCCGTAGATCACGCCGAAGTTGATCGCCTTGGCCTTGCGGCGGATATCGGGGGTCATCTGATCAAGGGGGACGTTGAACATCTCGGACGCTGTCAGGGCGTGGATGTCGATGCCATCCTCGAACGCCTTTCGCAGTTCGGGGATGTCGGCGATATGTGCGAGGATGCGCAGTTCGATCTGGGAGTAGTCGAGGCTGACAAGAACGCGGCCTTCGGGGGCCACGAACGCCTCGCGGATGCGGCGGCCCTCTTCGGTGCGAATCGGGATGTTCTGCAGGTTCGGATCGGTCGAGGACAGCCGCCCGGTAACGGCCCCGGTGAGGGAATAGGACGTGTGGACGCGGCCCGTTTCGGGGTTGATGTGGTCTTGCAGGGCGTCGGTGTAGGTGGATTTCAACTTGGCGATCTGGCGCCAGTCCAGCACGCGCGCGGCAAGCCGTGCGCCTTGCGGGTGGTCATCCAGCGTGGTGATGTCTTCAAGGATGTCGGCGCCGGTGGCGTACGCATCGGTCTTGCCCTTCACGCCGCCGGGAATCCCCAGCCGGTCGAACAGGATCTCGCCCAGCTGTTTCGGCGAGCCGACATTGAACTTCTCGCCGGCGATGGCGTGGATGTCTTCTTCCAGCTGGACAAGCTTCTGCGCGAAGGCATTGGACATGCGGTGCAGAGTGTCGCGGTCGACCTGGATGCCGGCCATCTCCATTTCGGCCAGCACCGGGACAAGCGGGCGCTCAAGGGTCTCATAGACGGTGGTGACGCGGGCGCGGTGCAGCTGCGGCTTGAAGAGCTGCCAGAGGCGCAAGGTCACATCGGCATCCTCGGCGGCATACCTGACGGCGGTGTCGATGGCGACCTTGTCGAAGGTGATCTGGGACTTGCCGCTGCCAAGCAGGGACTTGATCGGAATCGGCTGGTGGCCAAGGTAAAGGTCCGAAAGCGTGTCCATCCCGTGCGAGTTGGTGCCGGCATGCATGGCGTAGCTCATCAGCATGGTGTCGTCGAAGGGGGTGACGCGGATGCCGTGCCGGGCGAAGATCTTCCAGTCGTATTTCATGTTCTGCCCGATCTTGAGGATCGCGGGATCCTCCAGAAGCGGCTTCAATGCGGCCAGGGTCCGGGCAAGGGGAAGCTGACCTTCGGCCAGCGCGGTCGCGCCAAACAGGTCGCCGCCGCCGGTGGTGTGGCCAAGCGGGATGTAGACGGCCTGTCCGGCATCGACGCACAGGGAAATGCCGACAAGTTCAGCCCGCATTTCGTCAAGACTGGTGGTTTCAGTGTCAACCGCGACATGTCCGATGTCGCGGATACGGGCGATCCAGCGGTCAAGTGCGGCCATGTCACGGATGCACTCGTAGGCGGCGTGGTCAAAGGGCAGGCGGTCGGGATCAAGGGTCGCGTCATGCGCGCCGGACACCTCGATCCCCGAGGTTTCGGGCAGGCTTGGCGCGGCGATCTTCAGCTTGTCGGCCACGCGCCGGGTGAGGGTGCGAAACTCCATCCGGTTCAGGAAGTCCATGATCGCGTCGGGCTCGGGCAGTTTCACCGCAAGATCGTCAAGCGAGACCTCAAGCGGGGTGTCGTCCTTCAGCGTGACCAGCTGGCGGGAAATGCGGATCAGGTCGGCATTGTCGATCAGAGCCTCGCGGCGCTTGGGTTGCTTGATCTCGCCGGCGCGGGCAAGAAGGGTGTCGAGATTGCCGTATTCCTGGATCAGGAGGGCGGCGGTCTTGATGCCGATTCCGGGCGCGCCGGGGACGTTGTCGACGCTGTCGCCCGCAAGCGACTGCACGTCGACCACGCGGGACGGATCGACCCCGAACTTTTCGAACACCTCGTCCGGTCCGATCATCCGGTCCTTCATCGGGTCGCGCATGTCGATGCCGGGTCCGACCAGCTGCATCAGATCCTTGTCCGACGAGATGATGGTGGCCGAACCTCCGGCCCTGACGGCCGCTTTCGCCAGGGTGGCAATGATGTCGTCGGCCTCATAACCCTCGGTCTCGATGCAGGCGACGTTGAAGGCGCGGGTGGCGTCGCGGGTCAGCGGGAACTGCGGGCGCAGGTCTTCCGGCAGGTCGGGGCGGTTCGCCTTGTAGGCCGGGTAGATCGCATTGCGAAAGGTCTGCGAGGAATGATCGAAGATCACCGCGATATGGGTGGCACCGTCACGGCCGCGGTCCTTCGAGATCTCGTTCCACAGGATGTTGCAGAAGCCCGCGACCGCACCGACCGGCAGACCATCCGACTTGCGCGTCAGGGGTGGCAGCGCGTGATAGGCCCGGAAGATATAGGCCGAGCCGTCGATCAGATGCAGGTGGTGGCCCTTGCCGAAGGTCATGGTTCGCTCCCGTGCTTCAGCCGGAGGTATTGGCAGGGGTCTGTCCGGGGGTCTGCCCGTGCAGGCCAATCCCGGTCAGTGGTCGTCGTGGGCGTGGTCGCGGTCGATGACATAGCGCTTGTCGCAATAGCCGCATTCGACAAAGCCGGTGTCGGCGGGGATCGTCAACCAGACGCGGGGATGGCCAAGCGCGCCGTCGCCGCCGTCGCAGATGACCTTCCAGGTGGTGACGGTCTGGGTTTCAGGCGCGGCAATGGGCATCGGGAACGGTCCTTCGGCGTTGAGTTGCGCCATACTACGGAACCAGAGCGCGCGGGCAAGGGCCGGATCCGCCGCTCATCAAGCCCTTGCAGGCTTTCTTCGCTGAGTTGGGACCGAAGAAAGCCTGCAAGGGCTTGATGAGGGGCCCGCCTTGCGGCGCGCGCGGATGTATTCGGCGTCAGCCACCGATCGCTGCGCTGCGTGATTTCATCGCCGCCAGCCAGCCAAGGCCCTGCGCGGTGCCTTTGGCCGGGCGGTATTCGGCGGCAACCCAGGTGTCGGGGCTGGTCGCGTCGATCTGGTCGCAAAGGTCCGGCAACGAGAACCCGCCGCCGCCCGGTTCGTTCCGGCCGGGGAAGCCCGCGATCTGGACGTGGTTCACCCGGTGGCGGTGATGCGCCCAGACCGCCGCCGCGTCGCCATGCAGCCGGGCCGCGTGCCAGACGTCGAATTGCAGCCCGATCCGGGGGCTGGCCAGGTCATCGAGGATCCGGGCGGCCTGATCGTAGTCGTTCAGAAAGTAGCCCGGCATGTCATCGGGGTTCAGGGGCTCGATCGTCAGGGTCAGGTCCGGCGCTTCGGCCAGTGCCCAGGCCAGGTTTTCGGTGTAGCAAAGCTCGGCCTCGGGGCCTTTGGCGACCCCAGCCATGACGTGCAGCCGCCCGGCCCGCAGCCGAGTTGCGTAATCGGCGGCGCGCAGAAAGCTTTCGCGGAACCGCTGTTCCAGTCCGGGGATGGCGGCAAAACCGCGGTCGCCGCCGGCCCAGTCGCCCGGAGGCGTGTTGATCAGCGCCAGCGGCAGGCCGTTCAGCGCGCGGTCCCAGTCGGCCATCGGCTGGTCATAGGGAAACAGCACTTCGACCCCGTCAAAGCCGCAGCGTGCGGCCCAGTCGGGGCGGTCAAGCACGGGGACTTCGGTGAAAAGTAGCGTCAGACTTGCGGCAAAACGGGGCATTCAGGGCAAGAGCCTTTCAGGGCGACGGCAGTTCGGACGATGGGATGACCGGGAAGAACTTCCCCGAGGACCACAGCCCGAAGCACATTTGCCCGTCATGCGGGTGATGGCAACCCAGATCGACCAGTCGGTAAAAGGATTTACGGTCGATCAAGGCCCACAGATTCGTCCGGATCAGCACATAGGGCGCAGGTTCGCCCGTCACCGGGTCACGCTCGACCCGCAGCGGGTGATCAGGTCCAAGCGTGGCGCTGTCCTCGGTCCTGGTCGTGAAAATCAGGGTCTGCGACGGGCCGGCTCCCTCGACGTCGAAGTCGGTGGCCAGAAGTGGTGCGTCGTCAACCTTGATGCCCACCTTCTCGACCGGCGTGACAAGGAAATAGGCATCCCCCTCGCGTTTCAGGATCGAGGAGAACAGCTTGACCAGCGGGGCGCGGCCA
>JANOER010000123.1:0-9740 GCA_031441285.1 Rhodobacterales bacterium | reverse complement strand
TTGCGGATCAGGTCGGCCCAAAGCCCCTGGCCGGTCATGCGGGTGCCGAATTCGGGGTCGTAGTCGCGCCCGCCGTGCAGCTCGCGGACCCGGCCCATGACGCGGGCGGCGCGGTCGGGGACCGTGGTTTCCAGCCAGCGGCGGAACAGTCCGGCCACTTCCAGCGGCAGGCGCAGCGGGATGGAGTGTGCCAGCGTCGCGCCTGCATCGCGCCCGGCTTCCATCACGGCCTCAAGCTCGTGGTCGGTCAGGGCCGGGATCAGGGGCGATACCTGGATGCGCACCGGGATCCCCGCCCCTGTCAGCCGGCGGATCATCTCCAGCCGCCGCTTCGGCGCAGGTGCGCGAGGTTCCATCTTCCGCGCAAGGTCGGGATCCAGCGTGGTGACACTGACCGACACTGCGGCAAGGCCTTCGGCGGCCAGCGGGGCCAGAAGGTCGATGTCCCGTTCCACCGTCGTGCCGCGCGTCGTGATCCAGACCGGGTGCCGGAACGCGGCCAGCACGGCCAGCACATCGCGCATGATGGCAAACTCACGTTCGATCGGCTGATAGGGATCGGTATTGGTACCGATCGCCAGCGGCTGGGCGCGGTAGCCGGGGCGACGCAATTCGCCTTCAAGCACGGCGGCGATGCCGGGGCGGGCGATCAGGCGGGTTTCGAAGTCGAGACCGGGCGACAGGTTCAGGAACGCATGGCTTGGCCGGGCATAGCAGTAGACGCAGCCATGCTCGCAGCCGCGATAGGGGTTGATCGAACGGTCGAAGGGCAGATCCGGGGATTTCTGCCAGCTGATCGCCGAGCGGGGCGTTTCCAGGCGCACTTCGGTGCGCACAACACGGTCATCCTCGGGGATGTCCCAGCCATCGTCAAACGCGGTACGGTCCGTCGCCTCGAACCGGCCAGCGCGGTTGGTGTCGGCACCGCGTCCGAGCAGGCGTTGGCCGGGAAGAATGCTGCTATCTGTCGTCATCTTGAAAGACTAGAACATAAATGGAACATCGCCAAGCGCGATCAGGAAACAGCGGGCATGCAGAGACCGTCCTCGATCTCGCTTTCAAGGGTGAAGGCAAAGGTCATCAAGGAAAGGCTGCCGTCCAGCACGCTCAGCAGGTAGCGCCCTGGAGGCAGGGCCTCACCGTCCGGCGGCCGGGTTCCGAACTCGATCGCCCCGTCCGGATCGACCGTCAGGTCCCAGCTGCTTGGACCGTCATCCGCGGGCTGGACCAGCACGGTCACTGGACTGCCGGGGCCATAGCCCGGAAGGATCACGCGAACGCCGACGCCCATTCCCTGCCGCGCGGGAAGCTGGTCGCCCTTCTCCACGAAGGCAAAGCCGCCGAAGTTGCGCTCGAAGCTTCCGCCGTTCGAGTTCGGGGCCGGGACAATCTGATCCGGTGGTGTGTCGCAAAACCCGCCCGAAGCGATGATCCGGGCAGCAATGGTCGTGTGCAGCAGTTCCGCAGTGGCGGCGTGAGCGAACAGCGGCAGAACGGCCAGTGCGCGCCAAACGCTTTGGCGCAATTCTTTCGACATGCCGGTCCTCTTTTCAGCCCTTCGAGCATGATCCGGCACGGCATGCGCGACTGCAACGGCTTTCTGTCGGCTTTCGTTCGGTGTATGTCGCTTGGCGAATAGTGGCCGCGCCGCTTTGCGACCATTGAGATCATGATACATTCCTCTTGGAGCGCGCGCCATGGCCGACGACGACGAGATCATCCTGTCCGAACTTTCGGATGACGAACTTGTCCTGCAGATGCACGACGACCTTTACGACGGCCTGAAGGAAGAGATCGACGAAGGCGTGAACCTTCTTCTCGGACGCGGCTGGACGCCTTATGACGTGCTGACCAAGGCACTGGTCGCAGGCATGACGATCGTCGGCGCGGACTTCCGGGACGGGATCCTGTTTGTGCCCGAAGTGCTTCTTGCCGCGAACGCGATGAAGGCGGGGATGTTCATTCTCAAGCCGCTCCTGGCCGAAACCGGCGCGCCGCGGATGGGCAAGATGGTGATCGGAACCGTCAAGGGCGACATCCACGACATCGGCAAGAACCTGGTTGCGATGATGATGGAAGGCGCTGGGTTCGAAGTGCGCGACCTTGGCATCAACAACTCGGTCGAGAAATACCTTGCGGCGCTGGAAGAGGAACAGCCCGACATCCTGGGAATGTCCGCGCTCTTGACCACGACGATGCCCTACATGAAGGTCGTGATCGACACCCTGAAGGAAAAGGGCATGCGCGAGGATTACATCGTGCTGGTCGGCGGTGCCCCCCTGAACGAAGAGTTCGGCCGCGCGATCGGAGCCGACGCCTATTGCCGCGATGCTGCGGTTGCGGTGGAGACGGCCAAACATTTCATGGCACGCAAGCACAACCAGTTGAACCCCTGAGCACGGTCCTGTGACCAGCTCGGGGCTTGCGAAAGCCCCGGGACGGGCGCAGATTGACGGTCGGGAGGGGCGGTCATGCCATTGACGCATTTTCTGGGACTGATCGCGCTGGTGATCCTGGCCGCGGGTTTGACGCTGGGTCTGGCCCTCTGGGGCGAGGTGCCGCTTATGACCGTCAGTTTTGCCGCACTTGCCGGCAGCATCATCCTGACCTGGACCCGGCTGCACCGCTAGGGTCCGCACGCTTCGGGGGGCCGGATTTGGACGACCTTAGCCTTTCCGAGACCGGCCTGCCGCCCGCACGAACCGGGCGCATCCTCCTGATCGCTTGCGGGGCGTTGGCACATGAGGTGCTGGCCCTGAAGGCCGCGAACGGCTGGACCCATATGGACCTGCAATGCCTTCCGGCAAAACTGCACCTCTGGCCGGACCGGATCATTCCGGCGGTCGAGGCAGCGGTGGCCGAAAACCGGACGCTTTATGAGACGATCTTCATCGTCTATGCAGATTGCGGAACCGGGGGGCTTCTGGCCACGGCCTGCGCGCGCCTCGGCGTTCAGATGGTCGAAGGGCCACATTGCTATGCGTTCTTCGAAGGCAACGACGCCTTCATCGCCCGGGCTGAAACCGAATTCACCGCCTTCTATCTGACCGATTTCCTGGTGCGGCAGTTCGACGCCTTTGTCTGGAAGCCGATGGGGCTGGACCGCCACCCCGAGCTGCGGGACATGTATTTCGGAAATTATACCAAACTGGTCTATCAGGCCCAGAAAAACGACCCCGAGCTTGATGCATGTGCCGAGGAATACGCCCGCAGGCTGGGCCTGGACTATGAACGCAGGTTCACCGGCTATGGCGACTTGGCAGTGGCGCTGGGTAAGGTGGCCGCGCGGTAGTGGCCCAGCACGAACACCCGGATTGCCGAGGCGAGACCCGCGTCGCCGGTCCGGGCATCGTCGATCTCGGCGGCAAGCTGGTTCAGGGGTTGACCCCTTGCAAGCGCGATCTCGCGGAACGCGTCCCAGAAGGCGGCTTCCAGCGCCACGCTGGTGCGGTGGCCGTGCAGGGTAAGCGAACGTTTGGCCGGGCGGTTGGACATGCGAAAACTCTAGCGCAGCGATTGGGCCGGGACAAAATCCTTCGAAGGATTTTGCAAATCTTTTCGAAAAGATTTGCGCCAAACGGAACGGTCAGGTCAGGACATGAACCGGTTCGCGGTTGCAAAAGACGATGAACTGGCCGGCATTCTCAACGACACGGAAGCCGCGTCGGCGCACTTCGTGAAGAAAGCGGTCCCGGCCTACCAGCCGCTCGACGTCGCTGACCTTGCGCCGGACGCATCCTCCCTCGGCCACGCTTCTGGCCGAGAAGAGGTGAACGATCCATTTCTCGGGCGAGATCACTTCCGGCAGACGGTTCATGGCGCACCTCCGGCCACGACTTTGCCGCGACAAGGTTAACCGCCGGTTACTCCGGCTCGCGCCGGTGGCCGTCCAGGTTCCGGTCGGCCTTCGCAGCGCGGGCCTCGTCGATTGCACGCTCGGCCCTGGTCCGGCCGAACCGGGCTGCGTTCTGGTTGCCCTTGGCGCGGGCGGCCTTGCGGGCCGCCTGCTTTTTTGCGCTTCGCAGGTTGACGATCTCGGCCATCAGCCCTTCGGGCCGATCATGTCTTCCGGTCGCACCACGCGGTCGAAAGTCTCGCCATCGACAAAGCCCAGCGCGATCGCCTCTTCGCGCAAGGTCGTGCCGTTCTTGTGCGCGGTCTTGGCAACCTTGGTCGCGTTGTCATAGCCGATGGTCGGCGCCAGGGCTGTCACCAGCATCAGGCTTTCCTTCATCAGCTTTTCGATCCGGGGCAGGTTGGCCCTGGTTCCCACCACCATGTTGTCGGTGAAGCTGGACGCGGCATCGCCCAGAAGCTGGACCGATTGCAGCACGTTGTAGGCCATCATCGGGTTGTAGACATTCAGCTCGAAATGGCCCTGGCTGCCGGCGAACCCGACGCCCGCGTCATTGCCCATCACCTGCGCGCAGACCATGGTCAGCGCCTCGGCCTGGGTCGGATTGACCTTGCCGGGCATGATCGACGAGCCGGGTTCGTTTTCCGGCAGGATCAACTCGCCCAGGCCCGAGCGCGGGCCGGATCCCAGAAACCGCAGGTCGTTGCCGATCTTGAAGAGCGAGGCCGCCACGGTCTTGAGCGCGCCGGAGAACATCACCATCGCGTCGTGGGCGGCCAGGGCCTCGAACTTGTTTGGAGCGGTGACAAAGGGCAGGCCGGTGATCCGGGCGATCTCGGCCGCGATGCGGGTGTCAAATCCGACGCGGGTGTTCAGACCGGTTCCAACGGCAGTTCCACCCTGGGCAAGCTCGTATATGTCGGTCAGGCACATGTTGACCCTCCCGATCCCCTTGTCGACCTGGGTGGCGTAGCCCGAAAATTCCTGGCCCAGGGTCAGGGGGGTCGCGTCCTGGGTGTGGGTGCGGCCGATCTTGATGATGTCCTTGAATTCATGCGACTTCGCCCAGAGTGCTGCGGCCAGCTTGTGCAATCCGGGCAGCAGCACGTCGCGGGTATGCATGCCGATGGCCACGTGCATCGCGGTGGGGAAGGTGTCGTTCGAGGACTGGCCCATGTTCACATGATCGTTCGGATGGACCGGCTTTTTCGACCCCATCACGCCGCCCAGCTTTTCAATCGCGCGGTTCGAGATCACCTCGTTCGCGTTCATGTTCGACTGGGTTCCGGACCCGGTCTGCCAGACGACCAGCGGGAAATTGTCGTCGAACCGGCCCTCGATCACCTCGTCTGCGGCAGCCACGATGGCGGTGCCGAGGGTGGTCTCCAGGTCACCCTGCGCCATGTTTACGGTTGCGCAGGCGCGTTTGATCACGGCAAGCGCGCGGATGATCGGGACGGGCTGGCGTTCCCAGCCGATCGGGAAATTGATGATCGACCGCTGGGTCTGCGCGCCCCAGTATCTGTGGCTGGGAACTTCCAGGGGGCCGAAGCTGTCGGTCTCGGTGCGGGTCGCGGTCATCTGGAGGACTCCTTGGCAAGGTTCGCGCCCCGCATAGCGCCGAGGCCCCGCTAAATCAATCGGCCTGCCGTGTCACGCCGTCAGCGGCGGTAGAACCGATAGACCCGCGCCGGGGGCAGGTTGGCCCAGACCTTGCGGCCCGCCTCGACCCTGAGGCCCAGCGCCTCGATGCTGTCCGGGGGCAGGGGCGGCTTTGGACCGTAGGTGAACTGGATGTAGGGCGCACCGGGGGCCAGGATGCGGAAGGCGGCGGCGACGATGGCCTCGCGCACCGCAGACGGCATCGACAGAAGCGGCAGGCCGGACACCACGGCCCCCACGCCGGGGGCGACCACCTCATCCGCGCGGTCCGCGCCCAGATGATGCACCGCCACCCCGGGGAAATGCGCTTCAAGATGGGTGATGAAATCAGCATCAAGCTCGAACAGCGACAGGTCTGCCGGGGTCACGCCCGCGGCAAGGATCGCCCGGGTCAGTTGCCCGGTGCCGGGGCCGAACTCGACCACGCGTCCGGTGCGCGGGCCAAGGCCCTCGGCCATGGCCCGGGCCAGGAACCGAGACGATGGCGCCACGGCCGAAACCTGCCGGGGGTTTCTCAACAGGCGGCGACGGAAAAGAGCGAAATCGCTGGTCAAAGGGTCAGGTCTTCCGGAACTGATCCAGCGACACGACCTGCGCTTCGTGGCGCACAGCGTCTTCGGCAACTTCGATGTCATCTTCGGTATCGTCTTCCGTATCGTCATCCTCGTCTTCGTCTTCGTCGTCCGAGGTCTGCGACTCGAAGCGCAGTCCGAATTCGACCGAAGGATCAACAAAGGTGCGGACGGCGTCGAAGGGAATGACCATCGGCTCGGGGTTGTTGCCGAAGTTGAGCGTGACGGAAAAGCCGTCATCGGTCACAATCAGGTTTTCATACCAGTGCTGGATGACCACGGTCATTTCGGTCGGGTAGCGCTCGTGCAGCCAATCGGCAAGTGCTACTCCCGGAAAGGTTGTGTCGAAGGTGATGAAGAAGTGATGCGCGCCGGGCAGGCCGTCGCGCGCCACATCCTCCAGAACAGTCTGGATCAGCCCGCGCATTGCGCGATGCATGAGGGTGCCATAGTCGATTGAGCGCGACATCCGATGCCCTTTCCCGAGTGTCCCCACCATAAGGGATTCGATGCCCAAGGGAAGGGCCGGCGGGCGGAAAACGGCGGCAGGGATCACAGAAGCCCCATCGCCGCAGTTGCCGCGACCGAGGCCGCCGCCGAAACCGCAAGGACCCACAGAAGCGGCCAATGCCGGAAAAGAAGGGCCACGGCGGCAAAGGCTGCGATCAGCGCCGGGATCAGGCGCAGGCCGGCTGGTTCGGGCCAGACCAGGTGCATCGGACCGATGGTCACCTCGGGGACAGTGGCGAACAGCACATGCAGCGCGAACCACAGCGACAGGTTGGCGATCACGCCGACGACCGCTGCAGTGATCGCGGCCAGCGCGCCCGAAAGGCGCGGCATGTGGGTCAGCCGGTCGATGAACGGGGCGCCGGTGAAGATGAACAGGAACGACGGGATGAAGGTCATCCAGAGTGCTACCAGCGCCCCGGCAAGGCCATAGGCCAGCCCTCCGACCTGGTTGGCGGCCATGAAGCCGACGAACTGGTTCACCAGGATCAGCGGGCCGGGCGTGGTTTCGGCAAGGCCGAGGCCGTCCATCATCTGGGTCAGGGTCAGCCAGCCCTTGTCCTCGACCACCTCCTGCGCCATCCAGGCCAGCACCGCATAGGCGCCGCCAAAGGTCAGGATGGCAAGCTTGGAAAAGAAGATGCCGATCTCGGCCAGCCTGCCCGGCAGCAGCGTCACCAGCGCCGCAAGCGGCAGAAGCCAGATGGCAAGCCAGACCGCGGCCGCCTTCAAGGACTGGCCAAGGGCTGCGGGCGGTGCCGGTGCCGCGGGGTCTTTTGGGCCGGCAGGGGTGCGCAGATAGCCCCAGATCGCTGCGGTCAGGATCACGAGGGGGAACGGCAGCTTGAACAGGAACAGCGCCGCAAAGGCCGCCAGCGCGATCAGGTTGGCCTCGCGGGTTTTCAGCGCCCGTTTCGAGACACGGATCAGCGCCTCGATCACCACGGCGATGACGGCGGCCTGCACCCCGGTGAACAGCGCCATGACCAGCGGCACATCCCCGAACGTCGCGTACAGAAGCGTCAGGCCAAGGACGACCACTGCGCCGGGGAGCACGAAAAGGCCGCCGGCGATCAGCCCGCCTTTCACCCCATGCAGCCGCCAGCCGATCCAGGTGGCAAGCTGCATCGCCTCGGGGCCCGGAAGCAGCATGCAGAACGACAGGGCGCGCAGGTAGTCGGGTTCCTCGACCCATTTCTTCTCGTCCAGGATGATGCGGTGCATCAGGGCGATCTGGGCGGCGGGACCACCAAAGGACAGAAAGCCGATGCCGGCGAAGGTTCGGGTCAGTTCGGACAAGGGAGGGGCGGTTGGTAGGGTCTCGGGTGTCGAGCGGTTCATTCCGGGCGTCCTGCGGGCCAGTCGTGGCCTTCGTCATGCGCGTCGCGCGCCCAGCGGTAAAGCGCATCATAAAGCGCCATGCCGGCCTCAAGCTGTTGCAGATCGTCACGAAACATTCGTGACAGCCCGACCGACAGGGCAAGGAGGCCCGCCGCCTGCGGGGCAAGGTCGTGCCGGTCGGTATCGGCACCCCGGATGACCACGGCCATGCGGTCCAGTGCCTCGCAATGCAGGCCGAAATCGTCGAGAAGCGCGTCGAAGCTGCACTGATCGCCCCGGTGGCTGAAGCTGACCCCGTCGATGTCGTAGGGGATGGCACCGAAGCGGTCCGCGACATCGGCCACTTCGGCCGGGGCGACGAATAGAAAGCGGGCCGCGGGGTCGATGAAGCGCCGGATCAGCCAGGGGCAGGCGATACGGTCGATCTTCGGGCGAGCCCTGGTGACCCAAGGGGCACCTCGGCCGGGCAGAGCGGCGAGCGGGACCATCGGCAATCCCGCCGCCTCCCACGCAAGGGTGCCGCCTTCCAGCACCTCGGCCTGCCAGCCAAGGCAGCGAAGCCAGGCCGCGGCCCCTTCGGACAGCTTGCGACCCTTGGTGCAGGCCACGATCGCCCGGCCCGGAGCCAGGTCAAGCGCCGCGATGTCCTGGTGCGGGACGCGAAGGCTGGTCGGGATCAGCCGGGGCAGGGCGGCAATGTCCTCGGGTATGCGGACATCGAAGATGGTCGGGGCATCGGGAGTGCCGATGAGGCGGACGGTCTGTGCGGGGGTGATCTGTCCGAACTGGGGCACGGGGTGCATCCTTGGCTGAAGGTCAGGGATGCGACACTTGGGCCGGGGCCTCACGGGGCGGACGCGAACCCCACGACGCTTGGGTAGGCCCTGCGCGCCCATGCGTCAAGGGGGGTCAGCCGACCGGCCTGACAAGCTCGCGCAGAAGCTTCATCCGCAGGGTTGCTGCATAGTCGGCCAGGCCCCGGGCCGTCACGACAAAGCCGCCGGGGGTGATGATCCAGCCGCGATAGTAGCTGGTGATCGGGAAGGCGGGGCCGGGCTCTTCGATGGCGATGGCGTTGATCGCCACACCTTGCACCACGGCTTCGGACCGGGCTTCGGCATCGGTGAAGCCGGCGTTTTCCTGCCCGTCGCCCGAAATGTCGATCACGCGGTCCTTGCAATCGGCGACCGGGGCGAATTGGGCAAGGGCAAAGAAGATCGCATTGCCGACGGCGGTGTCGGACCCCTTGAACGCGCGTGGCATGGCGGCGGCACTTTCGGCAAAGCGGGCGACGGCGCCCGGGTCCAGCATCCGCTGCCAGGGCAGGACCAGCGCCTGCTGCGCGGCTCCGGACCACTGGACGACCGCAAGGGCTACCTGCCCCCGGACCAGCGCCTCGGCAACCTCGGGGTCGGCAAGGGCGCTGGCCAGGCCTTCGGTCTGCAAGCGGTAGTCGCCGCTGTCGATCGAGCCGGAGACATCGATCGACAGGATCAGCGCCGTGTCGCAGGACAGGGCGGGAAGGGCGGTCAGGCACAGGACGCAAAGCGCACGAAACATCACCGGACGATGCGGCGCAAAGGCGGGTCTGGCAAGGGAAAGGTGCCGGATTCTGTTGCCAGGCTCCGGCGGGCCCCGCCCTACGCGGCTAAGCGCAGGGACTTAGTTTTGATATTGCGAGCCGCTTACGCGGCCAGCGCCATCGGAGCACGGTTGTCATTGGCAACTGTGATCATGGACCGATAACGGTGGTACCTCACCGAGCAAAAGCTGGCCTCTTTGGTCGTTCGTCGATCCTA
>JANOER010000122.1:0-23219 GCA_031441285.1 Rhodobacterales bacterium | reverse complement strand
GCGATTGGCGGCGACTTGAGTGAAGAATTTCAGGTCATAGCCGCTACGGGTGAAGACGCCATCGTCTACTGCCCAACCAGTGACTATGCGGCGAATATGGAAAAAGCCGAAGCGCTGGCACCAACTGTTGAGCGCAAGGCTGCAACGCAAACCATGACCAAAACGGCCACGCCGGGCAAGTCAACCTGCGCCGATGTAGCGGAATTTTTGGGTATCCCGCTGCAATCAACCGTCAAGTGATCGGCCGCATCAACGGTCGAGTTCTTGTTGGTGGGCAGCTGGCCTACCGCGGCGTTCCACTTGGACTGCGCTTCGGCGCTGGCGACGAATGCCAGGAACTTCTTCGCATCTTCGGGGTTCTTGGCGCCCGAAGTCAGGTGGACCGTGTCGGTCGGTGCTTCTTCGGCGCGTGCGATGCCAGCGGTGATTTCCGGGAACACCATGAAGCCAAGGTTGTCATTCGTCATCCCGCCTTCTTTGAAGACGCCGACGGCGAAGTTGCCCATCACGTAGTTTGCGGCCTTGTTCTGCACAAAGATCGCCGCCGCATCCTGCCAGTCGATGGCAGCATGGTTTTCAGTGACGAAGGGTTGCAGCTTGCCAAGCTCGGCAAACACGGCGCGGGCTTCGGGCGAGGTCCAGGAGACCTTGCCAGCCGCCAGATCGCTGTGGAACTGGTAGCCGTTGGTGCGCATCGACACATAGTCGAAGATGCCCGCAACCGGCCACAGCGC
The DNA here is from genome assembly GCA_031441285.1 of Rhodobacterales bacterium. Taxonomy (GTDB): domain Bacteria; phylum Pseudomonadota; class Alphaproteobacteria; order Rhodobacterales; family Rhodobacteraceae; genus Tabrizicola. The sequence goes on along the minus strand of JANOER010000122.1, from coordinate 22,485 downwards.
GCTGGAGCCCGTGGTCACGCAGTCGATGCCTGCGGCTTTGAAGGTCGCGCAATTGGCAAGGAACTGTTCCCAGGTCACGCCTTCAGCGCCCGGAGCTTCGATGCCGGCCGCTTTGTAAGCATCGCGGTTATAGTAGATGCCCCACTGGTAGTAGGTGTAGGGGACGCCCCACTGCTTGCCGTCAAGGGTCATCGACAGAACCGACGAGGCCAGCGACTCGTTCAGACCCTCGGATGCCCAGAGGTCCGAGATGTCGGCGAACAGGCCGGCATCGACGAAAGGCTTCATCCGGTTCGCGGCATACCAGTTTGCCAGGTCAGGCGCGTCCGCGGTCAGGAAGTTCCGGATCGAGGTCTTGTAGCCTTCGTGGTCGAAGTTGGTCATCTGAATGTCGATATCGGGGTTCGCGGCCTCGAAGTCGGCAATCATGGCTTCGGTTGCTGCCAGCGGAATCGGATCGTAGTCCGCATTCCAGGTGACGACCCGTTTGTCCTGCGCGATCGCCGACGTGGACAACAGCAGCGCCGCCACTAGGGCCAGCGCGCCCGTTTTCTTCTGGACCATGGTTTCCTCCCGTTTGGTTCCATTATTTGAAACTTAGTCTTGAATATTGAAAACTATGTCCGCTATCCTCTACCCTGTCAACACCGAGATGCAGGGGAGCGGGATGGGAGCCGAAGGGCACGCGGACGGGACGGTCGGCAAGGCGCTGGACGTGCTGGACATGGTTGCAAGCCATGACCGCCCGGTGCGGTTTTCCGATCTGCTGGCGCTGGCCGACTATCCCAAGGCGACGCTTTACCGGCTGTTGCAGACCCTGACCAACCAGGGAATGCTGGTCCTTGACCCCGATCAGGGCACCTATGCCCTTGGCGTGCGGCTCGTGCGCCTCGCCCATGCGGCCTGGGCGCAGTCATCGCTGGCCCCGATCGCGCGGCCCTATCTTGATGAATTGGCTGAAAGAACCGGCGAGACGATCCACCTGGCGCAGATGGATCTGGGGCAGGTGCTTTACGTCGACAAGCGCAACGCCGCGCGGCCGGTCGAGATGTTCGCCCAGGCTGGCAAGGTCGGCCCGGCCTACTGCACCGGGGTTGGCAAGGCGATGCTTGCCTTCATGCAGCCCGAGGCTCTGGAACAGGCCCTGGCGCGGCAGTCGTTTCACCGGCACACCGACCAGACCCTCGACTCGCCGCAAAAGCTGCGGGCCGAGCTTCAGGTGATTCGCGCCAAGGGCCACGCCTTCGACCGCGAAGAGCACGAACAGGGCATCATCTGCTGCGCGGTGCCGATTCTGACCCGCTCAGGTCGGGTGATCGGGGCGCTGTCGGTCACCTCGACCACCGCGCGGACAACGCTTGCCGCGCTTGAGGGGACGGCGGATCTGACCAAGGACATCGCGGCGAAGATCGCCGCAGTAGCGGAAAGCTGGCGCTTTCCTGAACAGAACTAAGGGAAGGGACATACCATGACAGGCGTAACGCTGAACAAGGTCTCGAAGCGATTCGGCGATGTGCAGGTGATCCACGGGGTCGACCTGAAGGTCGAGGACGGCGAGTTTTGCGTCTTTGTCGGGCCGTCCGGATGCGGCAAGTCCACGCTGCTGCGGATGGTGGCGGGGCTGGAAGACACCTCGGGCGGCACGATCAGCATCGGCAGCCGCGACGTGACCAAGGCAGACCCCAGCGAACGCGGCGTGGCGATGGTGTTCCAGACCTATGCGCTTTACCCCCACATGACCGTGGCCGAGAACATGGGCTTTGGCCTGAAGATGACCGGGCACCCGAAGCCCGAGGTCGAAAAGAAGGTCGCCGAGGCCGCGCGCATCCTGAAGCTTGAACCGCTTCTGGAGCGCAAGCCAAAGGCCCTGTCGGGCGGCCAGCGCCAGCGCGTCGCGATCGGCCGGGCCATCGTGCGCGGGCCGGAGGTGTTCCTCTTCGACGAACCCCTGTCGAACCTTGACGCCGAGCTGCGGGTCGAGATGCGGGTCGAAATCGCCCGCCTGCACCGCGAGATCGGCGCGACGATGATCTACGTCACCCATGACCAGGTCGAGGCGATGACCCTGGCCGACAAGATCGTCGTCTTGCGCGCCGGGAAGATCGAACAGGTTGGCCGTCCGCTTGACCTTTACAACGACCCCGACAACCGTTTCGTCGCGGGTTTCATCGGCAGCCCGGCGATGAATTTCGTCGCCGGCGTGGTCGATGGGGCGGGGTCGGTCACCGCCGGCGGATTGGTCCAACCGGTCACCACCGGCTCTGCCCTGCCGGCAAAGGGCAGCGCGGTATCGGTCGGCCTGCGGCCACAGCACCTGCGAATCGACTCCGCCGGCACCACCCACCGGGTCGAGCTGACCGAGGCTTTGGGCGGGGTCTCCTACGTCCACCTGACCGCGCCGTCGGGCGAGAAACTGGTCATCGAACGCCATGAACAACTAAGCCTCGCGCCGGGCGAAATGGTCGGGCTTGGCTTCGACGCCAAGGACGCGATGCTGTTCGACGAGAACGGCGCCCGGCTGCGCTAGCCAGACCATCACCCATATCGGGCGCGTGCCGCGCAAAGACTCCTTGTCTCGCCTTCCGCGCGCCACGTGCGCGCGAAAGGCTCGGAGGGGCCTCCGGCGGGAGTATTTGGCAAAGAGCATCTCGATTGCTCCTGAAAAATACTCTCAGGGACTTTGGGGGCAGGGGGTTTGGGGGCAGAATGCCCCCATCAGCCTCGATCCTGTGCGCCTTCGCGCGGGATCGAGAGGGTAGCCGCGCGCCGCGAGGCGCCCCGTTTAGTGACCGGACAGGAACTTCTCGGCGTCCAGCGCCGCCATGCAGCCCATCCCGGCGCTGGTGACGGCCTGGCGGTAGATGTGGTCGGTGAGGTCGCCCGCCGCGAAGACGCCGGGAATGGCGGTGCGGGTCGATCCCGCCTCGACCACCACATAGCCGCCGCTGTGCAACGGCAGCTGGTCCTTGACCAGCTCGGACGCCGGGGCATGCCCGATCGCCACGAAGAACCCGGAGCAGGGGATGTCGGTCTCTGCGCCGGTCAGCACATTGCGCGCCCGGACAGCGGTGACGCCAGGCGGTGTCTCGTCACCCAGAACCTCGGTCACCTCATGGTTCCACAGCACGGCGATCTTCGGATGCTTGAACAGCCGGTCCTGCATGATCCTTTCGGCACGCAAGCTGTCGCGGCGATGGACCAGCGTGACCCTGGTCGCAAAATTCGTCAGGAACAGCGCTTCTTCCACCGCCGTATTGCCGCCGCCGATCACGACGACTTCGCGGCCCCGGTAGAAGAACCCGTCGCAGGTGGCGCAGGCCGATACGCCAAACCCCTTGAACTTCTCTTCGCTTGGCAGCCCCAGCCACTTGGCCTGCGCGCCGGTGGCAAGGATCACCGCATCCGCCGTGTAGGTCGTGCCGCTGTCGGCCTCTGCGGTGAAGGGGCGCTTCGACAGATCAAGCCGGGTGATGTAGTCGCTGATCACCTCGGCGCCCATCGCCGACGCATGCGCCTCCATCCGGACCATCAGATCCGGCCCCATGACATGGGTGTCGCCGGGCCAGTTCTCCACCTCGGTGGTGATGGTCAGCTGGCCGCCGGGTTGCAGACCCTGCACCAGAATCGGGTTCAGCATTGCCCGGGCGGAATAGACCGCCGCCGAATAGCCTGCCGGCCCCGACCCGATGATCAGAACCCTGGTATGGCGCGTCTCGCCCATGCTTGCCCCCCTGTTAAGCGACCTTTGATATAGTCGGCGGAAAGCGGGGCCGAAAGCCCCTGCATGGCGGCCTTGCGCCCAGGACAGACGACAGGAACGATGGGAAATCCTGCGCCACGTTGAAACATTATTGCGCGGGACGGTCCCGCACCGTAAGTAAGACCGGCTAGGGAGGCACCATGGCCGGACACAAGCTTGACCCGATCGACCGTCAGATCCTTGCAGAATTGCAGGCAGACGGGCGCATGACCAACGTGGAGCTTGCCAGCCGCGTCGGCATTTCCGCCCCCCCCTGCCTGCGCCGGGTCCGCGGGCTTGAGGAAGCCGGCTTCATCCGCGGCTATCATGCCGACGTCGACCCGCGCGAGCTGGGTTTCGAAGTTCAGGTCTTTGCAATGGTTCGCCTGTCAAGCCAGGCCGAAGCGGACCTTGCCGCCTTCGAAGCGCGCTGCAGGGCCTGGCCCCTGGTGCGCGAGTGTCACATGCTGAACGGCGAGATTGATTTCATCCTGAAATGCGTGGCACCGGATCTGTCGAGTTTTCAGGGATTCCTGACCGAGCAGTTGCTCAAGGCCGATCATGTGGCGAACGTGAAGACCTCTCTGGTGATCCGTTGCGCCAAGGATGAACCGGGCCTGCCTTTCGACGTGCTGGAGGCCCGGCTGGCGAAACAGGCTTAGCGGGCCGCGTCGGCCATCGGGCGTGTCGCCGCCTTGAGACGCATTGCAAAGCCTTTCTGCCCCGTCGGAAAGCCGCGGCTTGCCGACCGTTTGGTGAACATCCGCTCGGACCCGCGTCCGGTCTGCTGGTCGGCGACGGCGTCAAGCACGGATACGATCCAGCGCCGCTTGGTTCTCATCTCGATCATCATGGCTGTCCCATTCTGAAATACCTTCGTCAGCATTGCAGATGCCTGCCGAATGCGGCGCGGGTTGGGAAAAGTCATGCTGCAAACGGTGCATTTTCATGCCGCCGGCAGCCGCATTACAGCCTTATTGTCGAGATGAGCCGCCCATAGTCGGCCTCTCCCGCATGGGTGGTGCGGCGGAAGGAGTAGAACCTTGAGGCGTCACTGTAGGTGCAATGACCGGTCCATTCTGCGTGGCCCACGCCGGCCGCCCGCAGCCGCGAAAGCCCGTAGCCCGGCAAATCAAACAGCATCCTGTCACCAGGGCCGTTTGCGAAGAACTTCTTGCTTTCCGGATTTTCGTAGCGAAACCGGTCAAAGAACTCGGGCCCGACCTCGTAGGCAGCCTGGCTGATCGACGGTCCGATCACCGCATGGATCTCCGACCGCCGCGCGCCCAGGGCTTCCATCGCGTCCAGCGTGGCTTCAAGGACACCATCGACCGATCCCCGCCATCCGGCATGGGCTGCCCCGATCACACCTGCCTTCGCATCCTGAAACAGGACCGGCTGGCAGTCGGCGGTCAGCACCGAAAGCAGAATCCCCGGCGTCGAGGTCACCATCGCATCGGCCTCGGGTCGGACCGGCAGCGGACCGGCGACCGCAACGGCGCGGGCCGAATGCACCTGATGCACCGCAACCAGCGCCGAAGGCGGGACGCCCATCGCCTCTGCAACCCGCGCCCGGTTGATCGCGACGATCTCGGTCAGGTCCGAAGACCCGACGCCGCAATTCAGCCCCGCGAACACGCCGGACGAGGCCCCACCCTTGCGGGTGAAAAACCCGTGCCGGGCCGTCAGGGCAGGCGAGGTCAAGATCTCCAGCGTTGCAGGCATCAAGGGTGAAATCCCGGAGGCAGGGGCGCGCCGGCGCGGGTCAGCGCAAGCACCTTGAACACCGAACCCATTTCTTCCGGGTGGGTCAAGCGGCGAAGCGCGGCCAGGTGATTTTCCAGCGCGGCGCCGGCAAGCCCGGACGCAAGGCGCGCGGCGCGGGCCGCGATGCCAAGCCGCAGAAGGACATTGCCCTGACTGTCGAAAGCATGGGCCGGCGCCAAAGCCGCCAGCGGTTCGAAGTCCACATGCGCGGTCAGGTCAGCCGCGCCCGGATGTTCAAGCGGCGGATCAAAACGGTGCGCGCGCAGCGCCTGCAAGGTGTCCCCCTTTGAGCGCCAGGCGCCATAGTCGACGAAGATCGCAAGTCCGCAATGGCGCAGGATCGGCACCATGACCGCCGCAACCGCGCCCTGCGCGTCGGCACAATGTTCGACCAGATCACCGGGGGCCGCGGCAAGAAAGGCGGGGGTGTCGGGCACCCGGGGCAAGAGATCGGACAGACCGAAGGCCAGCTCTCCGCCGGCAAGCCCCACCAGCCGTTCGCGCCAGCCATCCGGTGACAGCAGGAACTGCCGGATCGGCAAGGCATCCAGAAACTCGTTGGCCAGAAGGAAGGTGGGCGCATCGGGCAGGTCTTCGACCCGGTCCAGCCAGCGCGGTTGCACGTCGGCCGACATCAGCGTGTCGGCCTGAATTGCCCGCAGCCGGGGCGAGGCTTCGACCAGAACCACCCGCGCCGCGGCGTGAAAGCCGGCAACCCCGCGCGTGGCGCGCAGGACGTCAGCCATCAGCGTGCCCCGGCCCGGCCCAAGCTCGGCCAGGGTGAAGGGGTCCGGACGGCCCTGGTCCAGCCAGGCCTGGGCAAGGGCGAGGCCCAGAAGCTCGCCGAACATCTGGGTCATTGCGGGCGCGGTGATGAAGTCGCCCGCCGCCCCGAACGGTTCACGCGTGGTGTAGTAGCCGTGAACGGGATGAAGCAGGCAGTCGGCCATGTAGTCGGCTATGGTGATCGGCCCGCCCTCGCGGATGCGCCCGACCAAGAGATGGCCAAGCGGGGTCATCGGTCCCGCGGACCGCGCGCGCGCGCAAGAAACCACAGGCCCGCCGCGATCATCGGCAGGGACAGAAGCTGCCCCATGGTCAGCCCGAAGCCGCCGGCCTGCACGGCAAAACCGACCGGATTGCCTGGTGTCACGAATTGCGCGTCCGGCTGACGCGCGAATTCAACAAGAAAGCGCGCGACGCCGTAGCCCGCAAGGAACAGCCCCATCAACGCGCCGGGACGCTTCAGCCAGCCGCGCCGGAACGCAAGCCACGCCAGCACGACGGCGAGAAGCAGCCCTTCCAGCGCCGCCTGATACAGTTGGCTTGGATGGCGGGCGCAGATACCTGCGACGCCGGCACAGGTCTGCGCCGCCTCACCCGGGAAGATCACGCCCCAGGGCAGCGTTGTCGGCCGGCCCCAAAGCTCGGCGTTCACGAAGTTGGCCAGCCGTCCCAGCATCAGCCCGACCGGCGCCGCCAGCGCCAGAAGGTCGCCCAGCGACAGCATCGGGATCTTCTCTCGCCGGCAGAACAAGATGCCGGCGACGACCACCCCGGCAAAGCCGCCGTGAAAGGCCATGCCGCCCTGATTGACCAGCGGGATGCGCCAGGGTTCGGCGATGAAGGTGGCGGGTTCGTAGAAGATCACATAGCCCAGCCGTCCGCCGACGATGATGCCCACGACGGCCCAGGTGAAGAACCGCTCGACCTGTTCGGCGGTCAGGGGCGGATCACCGACCCAAAGCCGGGGCGTGCGGATCGCGCGCAGAAGGATCCACCAGCCGAAAAGGATGCCGGCGATATAGGCCAGTGCATACCAGCGCAGCGGAAACTCGCGTCCGAAGGCCTCGATCACGAAGAGATTGGGCGAGATGTCGGGAAAGGGGATCATGCGCGTATCCGTAGGGTCGCCCGGTTGTCGCGGGCGGGGGAAGTGAAGTCAACCGGCGGCGATCCGCCACCTTGCCCCGCTGCCGGGGGCGGGCCATATAGGGGTCACCCAGGCTGAAAGGATGCCCGATGCAAAGCCGCAACAAGTTGTTCGACGACATGAGCCAGCTCATGACCAATGCGATGGGCGTGGCGCAAGGGGCCAGGACCGAGGCCGAGACGGCGATGAAGGGGCTCATCGACCGCTGGATGTCCGACCGCGATTTCGTGACGCGCGAAGAATTCGACGCGGCCCGCGCCATGGCGCAGAAGGCACGGGAGGAGAACGCCGCACTGGAGGCCCGGATCGCGGCATTGGAAGCGGCACTGGCGAAGAAGAAGCCCTGAGGGCCGCTTATCCGCCCTGACGGGCGTCTTTGCCGGGCCAAGCGAGAAGCGCCCGAACGGGAGCGCCGAGCGGCGGGTCAGGCGCGCGCCAGCCGGAAGGCCGCCGAGGCGCCCCAACCTGCCACCGCCGCAAGCACCAGCGATATCAGCCCGTAGATCAACGGCTGTTCCTGGGCGAGGTTGAAGATGAACCGCTCCAGTCCCTCCTTGCGGACCCCGATCACCCGTTCCTGCGTCGCGATCACCCGCGTGTCGCGCAACAGAAACAGCCTGACCTTGTATTCGCCTTCGGTCAGGTTCGCAGGCAGGATCACATCCGACCGGAACAGGGTTTCTTCCGTCAGTTCGACCTTGCCTTGCAGGATACGGTAGCGACCCTCGTTCGTGCGCACGCGCAAGAGGCCCAGCAGGAACTCGCCGGCCTTATCCGCCTCATCGGTGATGCCGACGGCCCGGATCACCCGTTCGATGGTGATCCCGTGGCGCAGATTGTCGGTGTCCGACAGGATGTGATCCAGCGGCCCGGTCGTCGCCACGGCGTAGAAGCTGGGGGCACTGTCGACCGTGACCGAGGCATTGTTGACCCAGATCCCCGCAACGCGCGCCTTCCTGCGCACGGTCACCGGCGTTGACGGGCCTTCGACGGTCACGATGACCTCCAGCGGACCAGCCCCCTCGGGCGGCGGGGACTCGCGTCTGACTGCACCGTAGATCAGGATCTCGGACCCGTCGAAATCGGCGGTGATCGAGACGCGGTTCTGGCTCATGCCGGCGACGATGGTTTCATCCGCGGCGGCGGGCAGGGCAAGGACAAGGGCAAGGGCCTGAAGCAGGCCAAGCATCCGGATCACGGCAACACCCCCGCAGCGACCGAATAGAGGTCGGACGGAGTGACCAGAAGGTCCACCGCGATCCGGATCGCGACCGCAAGCACCAGAAGCGACAAAAGGATGCGCAACTGCTCGGCCTTGAGCCGCATGCCGACCCGCGCCCCGAACTGCGCGCCGATCACCCCGCCGAGGATCAAGAGCAGCGCCAGCAGCATGTCGACGGTCTGGCTGGTCACCGCATGCATGACCGTCGTGAAGGCGGTGACGAAGATGATCTGAAAGAGCGACGTGCCGATGACCACCTTCGTCGGCATGCCTAGCAGGTAGATCATCGCCGGCACCATGATGAAGCCGCCACCGACCCCCATGATCGCCGCAAGAAAGCCGACCAGCGCGCCGACGATCAGGGGCGGGATGACGCTGATATAAAGCCCGCTGGCCCGGAACTTCATCTTGAAGGGCAGCCCGTGCACCCAGGAATGCACATGCGCCCTTCGGACCGGAGCGCCCCCGGCCTTGCGCGATCTCAAGAGCGACCGCAGGCTTTCCTGGAACATCATCGCCCCGATCAGGCCCAGAAACAGCACATAGGACAGCTGGACGAAGAGATCGACCTGTCCGGCCTTCGTCATCAGCCGGAACACCCAGACCCCGATCGCCGACCCGAAGATGCCCCCGGCCAGAAGGACGCCGCCCATCTGGAAATCGACACCCTTGCGGCGTAGTTGGGCCAGCACGCCCGAAATCGACGAAGCGACAACCTGGTTTGCCCCCGTCGCCACGGCAACTGCCGGCGGAACGCCGATGAAGAACAAGAGCGGCGTGATCAGAAAGCCCCCTCCGACCCCGAACATGCCCGAGAGGAACCCCACGATCCCGCCGAGGCCGAGGATCAGGAAGGCATTGACCGAGATTTCGGCGATGGGGAGGTAAAGCTGCATCGAAGCGGCCCGATCGGGGGCGAGGAAGAGTGGGCGGGGCAAAAGCGGCGGATTGTTCAAAGGCTTGCGCGCCTTTGACGGTGAAGTCAAACGCCCTTTGCCCCTAGGTTAGTGCGCGCAGGAATTCCTTCAGGATGCGTTCCAGTTTTGCCGCACCTTGCGGGGCCATCGCCTTGGTATGCTCGTGGCTGATGCGTTCGTCCGACAGGCCCGCCGCCATGTTGGTGATGGTGGAAATCGCTGCCACCTTCAGCCCGAGAAACCGCGCGAGGATCACCTCTGGCACGGTGGACATGCCGACTGCATCGCCGCCTAGGGTCTTGAGCATGCGGATCTCGGCCGGGGTTTCGAAGGAGGGGCCGGAATACCAGCAGTACACGCCTTCGGGCAGAGACAGGCCTGCGCGGGTCGCGGCCTGTGCCAAAGCGGCACGCAAGGCCGGGTCATGGGCGTCGGTCATCGGCACGAAGCGGGCGTCGGTCTTTTCGCCGATCAGCGGGTTCATGCCATTGTAGTTGATGTGGTCGCCAAGCAGCATCAGATCGCCCGGCGCAATGTCCGGGCGCAACGAGCCCGCCGCGTTGGTCAGCAGAAGGTCGGCCGCGCCAAGTGCCTGCAGAACCTGCAATGGCAGAAGCATCGCCCGGGGATTGCCGTTTTCGTAGTAATGCTCGCGCGCGCCGAAGACCGCGACGCGGACACCCTCCAGCAAGCCGATGTGAAGCTGCGGGTTGTGGCCGGATACGCCGACATGGGGAAAACCGGGCAGGTCGCCGTAGGGGATCGCCACGCCCTCGACCTGATGCGCGAGATGGCCGAGGCCGGACCCGAGGATCAACCCCAGGCGCACCGGCGCGTCTCCGGCACGGGCGCGGATCAGGCGGACGAGGGTGGCGGCATCGGTCATCGGCTTCGCCTCTGGCTGTCGGCGGAGCGGGGGTTTCATACCCCCGCACCCCCGAGGGATACTGGTGCAGAAAGGAACGACAAATTTAGTCGAATTGTCAGCGTTCCTTCACATAGGGCTCGCCGCCGGCACGGGGCGGAATCGCCTTGCCGATGAACCCTGCAAGCACGATCACCGTCAGGATATAGGGCAGCGCGTCAAGGAAGGGGACGGGAACCTTGAACCGGACGACGGCTTCGACGACATCCGGACGCAGCGCCAGCGCCTGGAAGAAGCCGAAGAGAAGGCAGGCCCAAAGCGCGGCGACCGGTCGCCACTTGGCGAAGATAAGCGCCGCCAGCGCGATGTAGCCGCGGCCTGCCGTCATCTCGCGGCCAAAGCCGGCCTGTAGGGCGGTTGCCATATAGGCGCCGGCGAGACCGCAGAGGATACCGGTGATCGCCACGGCGGCAAAGCGGAGGCCGACGACAGACACGCCCGCCGTATCAACCGCTGCCGGGTTTTCCCCCACGGCCCGCAGCCGCAGGCCGAAGCGGGTGCGGTTCAGGACCCACCAGCTGATCGGGACCAGCGCCAGGGCGGTGTAGACCAGGATCGAGTGGCCGGAGATCACCTCGCGGTAAAGCGGCCCGAGGATGGGCACGCCTTGCAGCTCGTCGGCGAAGGGGAGGGTGATCGGGTTGAACCGTGCAGCCCCTTCCAGTGGCGGGGTGCGTCCGCCCTGCGCAAACAGCGCCTGGGCGATCAGCACGGTAAGCCCCGAGGCCAGGAAATTCAGCGCCACGCCCGAGATAAGCTGATTGCCCCGGAAGGTGATCGAGGCGATCCCATGGATGGCTGCAAAGATCAGGGAAGCTCCGATTCCGGCCAGCAACCCCAGCCAGACCGACCCGGTCAGGAATGCCGCCGCACCCGAGGCCATGGCAGCGGCCAGCATCTTGCCTTCAAGCCCGATGTCGAAGATGCCCGAGCGTTCCGAGAAAAGCCCGGCGAGGCAGGCCAGCAACAGCGGTGTCGCAAGGCGCAAAGTCGAATCGAGGATTTGCAGCAAGTTTGCGTAATCCATTACGCTGCCCCCAATCTTTGGCTGCGGAACAGGCCGAAGATGCGGGTCAGAAGCATCCGCACCATCATGTCCAGCGCCCCGGTGAAGAGGATGACCAGGCCTTGCACCACAATCCGCATCTCGGGTGGGATTTGCAGGATCAGCCCAAGTTCGGCCCCTCCCTGATAGAGGAACCCGAACAGGAGCGCCGCCAGAACCACGCCAACCGGATGGTTCCGCCCCATCAGGGCTACCGCGATGCCAATGAAGCCTGCCCCCTCGGATGAGTTCTGCAAGAGCCGCCCGGCCTCTCCCATCACGTTATTCACGCTCATCATCCCGGCCAGCGCGCCCGAAAGCAGCATCGCGACCATGATGATCCGGACCGGGTTGATCCCGGCATAGCGCGCCGCGGCCTCGGACTTGCCGAAGGCGCGGATCTGGTAGCCAAGCCGCGTGCGCCACAGGATCGCCCAGACGACGGCGGCCATGGCAAGCGCAAGGAACAGCGTCACATTCGCCGGGACCCCGGTGAACATGAGCTCTCCCTTGGCGTTGATGCGCTGCACCCCGTCGCTGTCGAGGATCGCGTAGAAGCTGCGGATGCCGGGTATCTGGTTGAAGGTCGGAAGGCTCGTCCCGACCGGGAAGCGGGCCGAGGCCGGGTCCATCTGTCCTGCAGGGCGCAGCACATCGACCAGAAGGTAGACCAGCAACGCCGCGGCGATGTAGTTGAACATGATCGTGGTGATCACGATATGGCTGCCGCGTTTCGCCTGGAGATAGGCCGGCACGGCGGCCCAGGCCGCACCGAAGACCGCGGCCCCCAATGTGGCAGCGGCAAGCGCCAGCGACCAGTGGGGCCAGTCGATCGCCAGGCAAACCAGCGCCACGCCAAGAGCGCCAAGCTGCGCCTGCCCCTCGCCTCCGATATTGAACAGGCCGGCGTGGAAGGCCACGGTCACCGCCAGCCCGGTGAAGATGAAGCTTGTCGTGTAGTAAAGCGTGTATCCCCAGCCGTAAGCCGACCCAAGCGCGCCCTCGACCATGACGTTGAACGCCTCGACCGGGCTTTGGTCGATCGCAAGCAGGACCAGCGCCGAAATGATCGCGGCAAGGATCAGCGATACAAGCGGCACCAGAACGACGTCCGCCCAACGGGGAAGTCTGTCCATCACGCGGCCTCGCCTTTGCCGGTCATGCCGGCCATCATCAGCCCCAATTCACGCTCGTCGGTCTTTTCCGGGTCGCGAAAACCCATCAGCCTGCCGTCGAACATCACCGCGATCCGGTCCGACAGCGACATGATCTCGTCCAGTTCCACGCTGACCAGAAGGATCGCCTTGCCCGCGTCGCGAAGCGCCACGATCTGCTTGTGGATGAACTCGATCGCGCCGATGTCGACGCCACGCGTTGGCTGGCCGATCAGCAGCAGTTCGGGGTTCTGTTCGATCTCGCGCGCGACAACGATCTTCTGCTGGTTGCCGCCGGAAAAGCTTTTGGCCGCAAGCCAGGGGTCCGGCGGGCGGACGTCGAATTTCTCCATCTTCCGCACAGTTTCGCGGCGCAGGGCGTCGTTGTCCATGAACAGCCAGGACTTCTGGTACTGCGGTTCGTTGAAGTAGCCGAAAGCCACGTTCTCCCATGCGCTGAAATCGAGGATCAGGCCATGGTGATGCCGGTCCTCCGGCACATGGGCGATCCCGGCGCGACGGCGGCTTTGCCCGTCGGCCCCCGCGCCCGACAGGGGCAGGTCCGCGCCCTTGAGCGAAACCTTGCCCGTCGCACGCACCATACCGCCCAGCGCCGCCAGAAGCTCGGACTGGCCGTTGCCCGCAACCCCGGCGATCCCCAGAATCTCGCCGGCGCGGATGTCCAGCTTGATGCCCTTCAACCGTTCGACGCCATGTTCGTCGCGCACCCGAAGATCCTCGATCTTCAGCACCACATCCCCAGGATCAGCGGGCTTCTTCTCGACCTCCAGCAGCACCTTGCGGCCGACCATCAGCTCGGCCAGCTGTTCGGGGCTGGTCTCGGCGGTCTTGACCGTGGCCACCATGGTGCCGCGCCGCATGACGCTGACATTGTCCGTCGTCTCCATGATCTCGCGCAGCTTGTGGGTGATAAGAATGATGGTCTTGCCCTGGTTTTTCAGCCCTTTGAGGATGCGGAACAGATGATCCGCCTCGGCCGGGGTCAGCACCCCGGTGGGTTCGTCCAGGATCAGGATATCGGCCTGCCGGTACAGCGCCTTGAGGATCTCCACCCGTTGCTGGTGGCCGACCGACAGATCCTCGATCAGCGCGTCAGGATCGACGTCCAGCTCGTATTCGCGGGCAAGATCGGTCAGCACCTTGCGGGCCTTGGCAAGCGAGGTGTTGAGAAGCGCCCCGTCCTCGGCCCCCAGCACCACATTTTCCAGCACGGTGAAGTTCTGCACCAGCTTGAAATGCTGGAACACCATGCCGATTCCGGCGCGGATGGCGCTTTGGCTGTCGGGGATCAGGGTCAGCCTGCCGCCGACGTAGATCTGCCCGGCGTCGGCCTTGTAGAAGCCGTAGAGGATCGACATCAGCGTGGATTTCCCCGCGCCGTTTTCGCCGATGATCCCATGGATCGTGCCTTTCGGCACCGCGATGTTGATGTCCTTGTTCGCCTGCACCGGACCGAAGGCCTTCGAGATACCCTTCAGTTCGATGGCAAAGGTGCCGTCGGCCATGTCATCCCCCTCGGGTACGGCCCGCGTATCCTCGCGGGTTCGTCCGGAAAAAGTGCCGCGCCAGAGACCCGGCGCGGCACCATCAGGTTTCCGTCAGCGTATCAGAACGTCGCCGCCGGGCAGGTGTTGTCCGACATGTAGTCGTGGACCACCAGTTCACCCGACTTGATCTTCGCGGCCGCCGCATCGACCGCCGCCTGCATTTCCGGGGTCACGAGGGCTGCGTTGTTGTCGTCCATCGCATAGCCCACGCCTTCGGCCTTCAGGTCGAGAACGTTGATGCCGGGGGCCAGATCGACGCCTTCCTTGAACGCGTTGTAGACGGCCACGTCCACCCGCTTGAGCATCGAGGTCAGCACCTTGCCCGGGTGCATGCCGTTCTGGTTGCTGTCCACGCCGATCGAGAGGATGCCTTCATCCGCTGCCGCCTGCAGCACACCGACACCGGTGCCGCCGGCCGCCGCATAGATGACATCGGCGCCCTGTGCCTTCTGGCCCTTGGCCAGTTCCGCGCCCTTGACCGGATCGTTCCAGGCTGCCGGGGTGGTGCCGGTCATGTTCAGAACGACCTTGGCGTCCGCATTGGCCGCCATCACGCCCTGCGCGTAGCCGCAGCCGAAGCGGCGGATCAGCGGGATGTCCATGCCGCCGATGAAGCCGACGGTGCCGGTCTTCGACGCAAGGCCGGCCATCATGCCGACAAGGTAGCTGCCTTCATGTTCGGTGAAGACCACCGATTTCACATTCGGCTGGTCCACGACCATGTCGATGATTGCGAACTTGGTGTCCGGGAAGTCGGGGGCGACGGTGTTCAGCACGTCGCCGAAGGCAAAGCCCGTCATCACGACCGGGTTCGCACCCGATTCGGCCAGACGACGCAGAGCCTGCTCGCGCTGAGCTTCGGACTGCATCTCCAGTTCCATGAAGGTGCCGCCGGTTTCGGTTGCCCATTTGGTGGCGCCGTTGAACGCGGCTTCGTTGAACGATTTGTCGAACTTGCCGCCAAGATCGAAGATGATCGCAGGTTCCGCCAGCGCTGCGCCGGCGGTGAGGGCCATGGCAGTGGCGCCCATCAGGGATTTCAAGAAGGTCATCGGATGCTCCCGGTCGGTTGTTGTTGTGTCGTGGCGCCAGTCCGCGCCGACCCATGCCCCGAAAGCGGGGCAAGAGTCGGCACTGGCACTGCCAGCAAAGGTGCGGTCAGTCGCTTGGGCCGGTCAAGGGATATTCGGCGCCGGGTGCCGGGAATTTTGACCGTCCGGTCAGGTTGGCCCGGAGGTTTCGGCCGCTTCAAGCCTCCGCCGCAGCACAAGGGCATCGGCGGCACCCCGCCCCGGAACGGTGAAATAGCCGCGCCGGCGTCCCGCTTCATCAAAGCCGGCCCGCGCATAAAGCGCCAGCGCCGGGGCGTTGTCCGCGGCCACCTCCAGAAAAGCCTCACCGGCCCCGCGCAGTCGCGCCTGATACAGGAACCGCGCCACCAACCGCCGTCCAAGGCCCCGTTGCCGCGCCTCGGGGGCGACGGCAAGCGTCAGAAGCTCGGCCTCGCCTGCGACCGACCGACCCAGCAGAAACCCTGCGTCGCCCTCGACCAGCAAGAAGACCAGCGGGTCGGCAAGCAAGGCGGTGAACTCTGCGGCGCTCCAGGGCCGGGGGGTGGTGAAGACACGACCGTGCAGGGCGGCAAGGATCTCGGGCGTCATCGGCGGTCTGGCATTTTCTCGTCCCAAAATATCCCGAGGGAGACGCCCGGAACGGGCGGCCGGGACAGCGCCCCCCGGACCCGGTCAGGCATCAAGGATCACCGGGGGCGGGTCGGACGGCGGGGACGCATCCGCCCCGCGCAGATAAAAGGGGGCCGGGCGCGGCAGGGGGGTCCCGGCTGGTTCGGCACCGATCCGCGCGGCACCGATTCTGGCGATCGCCTCGACCATGGGCATCGCAGGGCCCAGCGCGCCGTCGCCCGCCGCTGATCCCGTGACGGCGGTTGCGGCAATTGCACGGGTGGCAAGGTGGGCCGGTCCATCGCCCGATGTGGTGAAAAGCTGCACATAGACCTCGCCCCGCCGGGCGTCTTCGATCACCGTCAGCGGGCGAGGCAAGCCATGGGCAAGGGCCTCAAGCCGTGTCACCCCGACCGCAGGAAGTCCCAGCCCAAGGGCCAGCCCACGCGCCGCGGCGACGGCGATCCGTACTCCGGTAAAGTTTCCCGGCCCGGTCCCGACCGCGATTGCCCGCAGATCGTCCCAACCGACCCCGCCTTCGGCCAGCACTTCCCCCAGCATCGGCAGGAGACGCTCGGCCTGGCCCTTTTCCATCAGCTCTTCCCGCAGGATCACCCGGCCAGAAAACAGCAGAGCCGCCGCGCACCAGGGTCCGGAACAATCGATGGCAAGCACCGGCCGCTCTTCCAGCCCTTGCAGGCTGTCATCGCGGGCCCCCAAGCGAGGAGCGCCCGCACGGGAGCGACGCGCGGGCCCTGAGACCAAGGCGTCAGGCGGCAACCGGGCGGACTTCCAGCACTTCCGGAATGTAGTGCCGCAAGAGGTTCTCGATCCCCATCTTCAGCGTCAGCGTGCTGGACGGGCAGCCCGCACAGGCCCCCTGCATGTGCAGGTAGACCACCCCCCGGTCAAAGCCGTGGAAGGTGATGTCGCCGCCATCCTGCGCCACCGCTGGACGGACGCGGGTGTCCAGCAGCTCCTTGATCTGGCGCACGATGTCGCCATCTTCGCCGGTATGTTCGGCATGGCCGCCTCCGGTCGCGCCTTCGCCGTCCATCACCGGGGCGCCCGACTGGTAGTGCTCCATGACCGCGCCCAGGATCGCGGGCTTGATATGCTGCCACTCCACCGCTTCGGCCTTGGTCACGGTCACGAAGTCAGTGCCGAAGAACACCCCGGTCACGCCGTCGACGGCGAAGATCCGCCGCGCCAGCGGAGACTTCGCGGCGGCTTCGGCGCTGGGGAAATCAGCGGTGCCCAGCTCCAGCACGGTTTGGCCGGGCAGGAACTTCAGCGTGGCGGGGTTCGGCGTGGATTCGGTCTGGATGAACATTTGCGGTCTCCGACGGTTCCTGTCGGATATGCGCCTTGCCCCCCCGAGTGTCAAGTTTGGAACTGTTCTAAATCTACGGGGAACCCTGCCGGACGCGCGATCCGCCCATGCTAAAACAGGACGACCCAGGCCACGTAAAGCCCCGTCGCCAGCAGCGCACACATCACCGCAAAAGATCCCATGTCCTTGGCATTCTTTGCGAATTCTGACCAGCCGGGTGAAAGATGATCCACAACCTCCTCAAGGGCCGTGTTCAGCGCCTCGACCGCCAGGACCGCCAGCCCCAGCAAGACCAGCCCCAGGATTTCGCCGGCAGTTGCCCTGGTCAGCACGAACAGCACCAGCAGCGCCGCCAGCGCCAGCACTTCCTGCCGGATCGCCGCTTCGCGCCACAGCCGCCGCGCTCCGGCCAGCGAGTAGCCTGCGGCGGCCGCGAAATGCGCCAGCCCCGTCACCCGCTTCGGCCGCTTCTGCGGCGCGCTCACGTGATGCTCTCCAGCCGTTCCTTCGACATGTCGCCGGGCACGATGGTGATGGGAATCGGCAGGTTGCCCGAGTTCCGGCTCATCGCGGTGACCAGTGGCCCCGGCCCCGATTTGTCGTTGCCCGCCCCCAGCACCAGCACGCCGATTTCCGGGTCATCCTTGACCTGCGCCAGGATTTCGGCCACCGGGTCGCCTTCCCGGATCACCAGTTCGGGGTTCACGCCCTGCTTGTCGCGCATCCATTTCGCGAAGACCTCGAAATGCGCCTCAATCCGTTCGCGCGCTTCTGCCCGCATCAGGTCGGCCACGCCGACCCAGGTCTGGAACTCGTCCGGAGGCACGATCGACAGTATCGTGACCCCGCCCCCGGTATGCGCGGCGCGAAGTGCGGCAAAGCGTATTGCGTTCAGGCATTCGCGGCTGTCGTCAAGCACGACCAGAAACTTCCGCATGGCTTTCCCCTTTTGCCGGATCATGGCCCGACCGGCGGGCGCAAGGCAAGCCTAACGCGCCGGCAGCGCGCGCCGGAATTTTCGGGGAAAGCCGCCACAGGGTGATTGTCCGGGTCGCATTGAGGACCATCAGTCCTGCCCAAAGCCCGTGATTGCCCAGGACGGGCACCAGGACCGCAAGCGCCAGGCCGTAGACCACCACCGAAACGATCATTGCCCGCAACATGTCGGCCGTCAGAAGCGCGCCGATGAAAATGCCGTCGTAGATCCAGGCGGCAACACCGATCAGCGGGGCGGCCAGCAACCAGGGGAAATAGACCCGCGCCTCGGCCCTGATTTCGGGCGAGACGGTCAAGAGGTCGATAATCCAGAAACCGGTCAAGGCAAGGGCCAGGGCCAGTGCCACCGCTCCCGCCAGTCCCAGTTCCATGCAGATGCGTCCCGCGGCGCGGGTCTGTGACACGGACCGCGCGCCGATCGCCTGGCCGACCAGCGCCTCGGCAGCAAAGGCAAAACCATCCAGCGCAAAGGCGGTTGCCTCAAGGAACTGCATCAGCACCTGATTTGCCGCCAGCGTGACATCGCCGAACCGCGCGCCAAGGAAGACGAAGGTGGTGAAGGACAGGGTCAGGATGACCGTCCGGCCCATGATGTCACGACTGGCGGTGAACATGCGCCGGATCGCCATGCGGTCACCAAAGCGCAAGAGCGCAGGCTTCAGCGACGGCCCGAACGCATCGCGCGCCAGCCACAGCGCCAGCGCCAGCCCCGACCATTCCGCAATCAGGGTCGAGGCAGCGACCCCCGGGACTCCCCAGCCCAGACCAAGGACGAACCAGACATCCAGCGCAATGTTTGCGCCGTTCTGCCACAGCTGCAACACCAGCACCCCCCGTGTCCGGCCCAGCCCCACCAGCCATCCGGTCAGCGCATACAGCGCGACCGTCGCTGGCGCGCCCCAGATCCGGATCGCAAGATATTGTTCTGCCAGGCTTTCAACCTCGGCGCTGGCCGGTGCGGCGGCAAAGGCCGCGGAAAAGAGCGCCGTCTGGGCCAGGACAAGACCCGCCCCGGCAACCGCTCCGACGACCAGCGCCCGCAGCAGGACCGCCGACCGCTCGGGCCGGTCGCCGGCTCCCTCGGCCTGCGCGGCAAGGCCCGAGGTCGACATCCGCAGGAACCCGAAGGCCCAGTAAAGCGTCGTCAGGATCACCGCGCCGATCCCAACCGCCCCAAGGCTGGCGGCATCGCCCAACTGCCCGATCACGCCGGTATCGACAGCGCCAAGAAGCGGCACCGTGACATTCGACAGCACGATCGGCCCGGCGATCCGCAGGACGCGGCCATGGGTAAGCTGCCCGTTCGCCGATGCAGCGGCGTCGCTCACGCCCCCGGACCGGTCGACGGCATCAGGAAGTGCCCGGTCGCCTGGGCAAAAAGCCGGGTGCGATTGTCCTGCCAGGCCTCGACATGGACGCTGGCATAGCGCCGGCCGGACCGGTTCACCCGCGCCCGGGCATAGGCATCGCGCGGCAGGCCGGATCGCAGGTAGTCCACCGTGAAATCAATCGTCTTCGGCAGCTTCAGCCCACCTTCCGGCAGGGCGCCTTCTGCCTCGACCCCGTCCCAGAGCGTGCTCCAGGCCAGCTCGATGATCGCCGCGACTTCAAGGAACGCCGCCGTGGCCCCGCCGTGCAGCGCGGGCAGGGTCGGGTTGCCGATCAGCGTGTCAGAGAAGGGCAGGATCGCCGTCAGCTCGTCCCCGCGCCGGTCGAACCGGATGCCGAGAAAGCGGATATACGGCACCCCGTCCACCAGCGTCCGAAGCAGGGCCTCGCGCCGCTGCTTGATGACCTGCACCGGTTCGGGGCGCTTCATGGCGTGCCCCGGTCGACCGTGAAGGCCCCGGTTGCGGTGGCGACCGGGCGGGCGGTGTCGTCGTCGGTCGCGACCGCCCGGACGAAGGCCACGCTGCGGGTGACATGGTGGCATTCGGCGCGCGCACGGATGGTCTGACTGGACGTCGCCGGACGCATGTAGTCGATCCGAAGGTCCAGCGTCGCCGTCGAGACCCCGGCCATCGGGTGGCACATGACCGCGGCCCCCGAGGCGGTGTCCATCAGCGCACTGACCGCGCCGCCGTGGATCACCCCGCTGTCCGGATCGCCGACCAGACGGGCATCCCAGGGCATCGAGATGACGGCCACACCGTCGCCGATCTCTTCCAGCCGCATGCCCAGCGCCCGGCTGTGCGGCAGGGCGTCGATGAACTGGCGGGCAAGGGTGGCGACGTCGGACATGGGGCTCCTCGGGCTGAACTTCCTGAAGCGCATCAAACCGCTGCACCGCCGGGAAGACAAGTCCCGCCGGCACCCTGCCGAAACCGTTGCACGAAAGCCCGTGTCAGCCTAGGCTTTCACGCTGGGAGGACTGCGGATGACCGAGACCCGGCTCAGCTTCAAGGAGATGTGTGCGGCGTTCGACGCGACGCCTCGCACCTTGCGCTATTACGAGTACATCGAGCTGTTGTCACCCGAGAAGGAAGGCCGCGCGCGGTTCTACACCCCGCGCGAAGTGGCGCGGATGAAGCTGATCCTGCGCGGCCGCCGCTTCGGCTTTTCGCTGGAAGAAATCCGCCAGTGGCTTTTGATCTACGGCAAGAAGGGCGAACGTCCGCAGCTGCAATCCTGGCTGGATCTGGCTGACCGGCAGCTTCTGGCGCTGGACCGCCAGCGTACCGAACTGGACGCATCGCTTGCCGATCTGCGGGCGCTGCGCGAAACGGCGGTGCAGGAACTGGCGAAACTTCCCTGACCAGGGCACGATTTTTCTGCGAAAAATCAGTCCATTGCCGGATCAATCGCGCCAGGTGATGCCCAGCATCCCGCGCAGGGCCGCCAGCGCGGGTGCGGCATCTTCGCATGCCGGCCCCACGATCACCGCGACCGACCCGGCCCAGCCGAAGGTCGCGGCCAGGACGGGCCGCAGCGTGATCTCGAGTCCCTTCGGCGTTGCCGTGACCCGGTCAATGGCGTCTTCGGCACCGAAGCTTTCGTCGTTCACCTCGAACCAGACCGGCCCGCCAGCCAGCGGTTGGCGGAAAAGGACATAGCCGTCGGCTTCATCCTCACCCTCGGCAAAGCCGATGAAAAGATGGCCTTCGTCCTCGACCACCGACCCATAGGCCGCCTTGACCGTGATGTCCGCCATACCGACCTACCCCCGAACGAAAAGCCAAAGCGCCACGGCCAGCATCGCGACGGCTTGCAGCCGGTGCATCCTGACCGAAACCGCCGGATCGGCAAGTGCCCCGCGCAACGCGCCGGCCGCAAGGACGATGCCTCCATGCACCAGTGTCGCCACCGCAAGATACAGCGCCGAAAGCGTCAGCGTCTCGGCCCTGCCGTCACCCTGCTGAAGAAATCCGGGCAGCACGGTCACAAAGAAGACGGCGGCCTTCGGGTTCAGAAGGTTGCCGATCAACCCCCGGCGGAAGCCGTCGGTTCCGGTTTCGCCTCCGCCCGGCAGGTGATGCGACGGGATGTTGGCATCACGCCAGCTTTCCCAGCCAAGCCACAGAAGATAGCCAACCCCCGCAAGGTGCAGCACGGTGTAAAGCTTGGGCCAGGCCTCGATCGCCGCGGCAACGCCGATGGCCGCAAGCACAGCCTGCACGGCCAGTCCCAGTGTGATCCCTGCCACGGCGGCAAGGCCGGCCACGCGGCCCGCCGTCGCCGTCAGCATCGCAAGCCAGGCCATGTTCGGTCCCGGCGTCAGCTCCAGCACCAGCGCGGTCACGAGGAAGGACAGGATGATCTGCGTCTCAGGCACGCCGGCCCCCTAATACCACTTCGCCACCGGCGGGAGGCTCATCAGGACGGCATTCGCGTCGTGGCCGGTTTCCAGCCCAAACTTCGTGCCCCGGTCGTAAACGAGGTTGTATTCCGCATAAAGCCCGCGATGGCGCAGTTGCGTCTCGCGGTCGGCTTCGGTGAAGGGCGTCGCGGCGCGGGCCTCGGCCAGCGGCAGAAAGCCGGGCAGGAAAGCCTCGCCAACGGCCTGGGTGAAGGCGAAGTCCGCCTCCCAGTCGCCGGTGTCGAGGTCGTCGTAGAAGATCCCGCCCACCCCCCGCGCCCGGCCCCGGTGCGGGATGAAGAAATACTCGTCGGCCCAGGCCTTGAACCGCGAATAGTAGTCCGAGGAATGGGCGTCGCAGGCGCCCTGCATTTTCGCATGAAAATGCGTGGTGTCGCCGGCATATTC
>JANOER010000121.1:0-4945 GCA_031441285.1 Rhodobacterales bacterium | reverse complement strand
TGGGTCAGGTGGCCGCCGGCATCCAGCGACATGCCAAGGATGGTGTCGCCGGGCTTGATCAGCGCCTGGAACACGCCCTGGTTGGCCTGGCTGCCGGAGTTCGGCTGCACATTGGCAAAGCCGCAGTTGAAGAGGGTCTTTGCCCGGTCGATTGCAAGGTTTTCTGCCACGTCGACGAACTGGCAGCCGCCGTAGTAGCGCCGGCCCGGATAGCCTTCGGCATACTTGTTGGTCATCACCGAGCCCTGCGCTTCCATCACCGCGCGGGAGACGATGTTTTCGGAGGCGATCAGCTCGATCTCGTGGCGCTGGCGGCCGAGTTCGGCGGTGATCGACCCGAAAAGCTGAGGGTCGCGAGAGGCGAGGGGTTCGGTGAAAAAACCGGTGTCGCGGTGCGGGGCGTTCATGGGGGGTCCTCTCGCAGATCGGGGCTGGTATGTATCTAGATCACGGGATGCCGGTCGGAAAGGCAGGAAAACGACCAGTCCGCCCCCGCGCGCGAAATAATCTTGCGGGGCGGAGTGCCGGATGCCCCGGTGCCGGGGGTTGAGTTTGGCCGGCGTCCCGTCCAAGACTTGCAGTCCGGGGCCAGGGTGGCCCGGCGGCATCAGGCGTGGGGGGTATCCGGAGTGCGCATCAGGTTCACGGCCAGCAGGGCACCGGCGGCGGTCGCGGCATACGCGGCACTGACGGCGCGGCATGGCCAGTCCGAGGCGCGCCGGGCCGAGGTGATCGTGGCGCTGGGCGGCGACGGGTTCATGCTGCAGACGCTGCACGAGGCACAGGGGCGCGGGCTGCCGGTCTATGGCATGAACTGCGGCACCATCGGCTTTCTGATGAACGCCTATGCCGAGCCCGACCTGCCCGATCTGCCCGAGCGGCTTCAGGCGGCCGAGGAAACCACGATTCACCCGCTTGCCATGCGGGCCGAGAACGTGAAGGGGCGCGTGACCGAGGCGCTGGCGATCAACGAGGTGTCGCTGTTGCGGCAGGGTCCGCAGGCGGCGAAACTGCGGGTGCTGATCGACGGGCGGGAGAGGCTGGTGGAACTGGTCTGCGACGGGGCGCTGGTGGCGACGCCAGCCGGGTCGACGGCCTACAACTATTCCGCCCATGGGCCGATCCTGCCGATCGGGTCGGACGTGCTGGCGCTGACGGCGATGTCGGCGTTCCGGCCCCGGCGCTGGCGCGGCGCGCTTTTGCCGTCGTCCGCCGTGGTGCGGCTTGAGGTGATCGAAGGCGAAAAGCGCCCGGTCATGGCGGACGCCGACAGCCGGTCATCGGTCCGCGATGTCGTGAGTGTGGAAGTGCGGTCCGCTCCGCACGTCACGCACCGGCTGCTGTTCGATCCGGGGCATGGGCTGGAAGAACGGCTGATCGGCGAGCAGTTCACCTGAGACGCTTCTGAGGCCACGATTTTTCTGCGAAAAATCAGACTCTTCGGGGAAGCGGTCTGGCAGTGGCGCTGCTGTCAGGCCGACCTTTCGCGCCAGCTTTCGATCTTGCGGTACAGTGTCGAGGGCGAAACATCCAGAACCCGCGCCGTCCGCGGGATCGACCCGCCGTGGCGGGCCATGGTTGCCTCGATCAGGCGACGTTCGGCCTCGGCCAGGGTCAGGCCGACCAGACTGTCGGTCGATGGGATTTCGGGCAGGGACACCAGGTTGCGCGGGGTGTCGGGCGGCAGGACCGGGGCGTCGACCAGCCCCTGCGGCAGCATGTCCAGCGTCACCCGGCCACCGGGGTTCAGCACGACCACGTTGCGGATGACGTTCAGAAGCTGCCGCACATTTCCCGGCCAGGGCAGCCGCGGCAGAAGCCTGCGGACCGCGGGGTCAAGCCCGTCGAACGCGCGCCCTTCTTCGCTGGCAAAGCGGTAGAGGGCAGCCTCGGCGATCTCGATCACGTCCTGGCCGCGGTCCCGCAAGGGGGGCATGTGGATCGGCACGACGTAAAGCCGGTAGTACAGATCCTCGCGGAACTGGCCAAGGCGCACGGCCTCGACGGGATCGCGGTTCGTCGCGCAGACGATGCGGACGTTCACCTTCTTCGGGCGGACGGCACCGACCGGCTGGACGGTCGAGGTTTGCAGGAACCGCAGAAGCTTGGTTTGCAGCGCGGGCGCCATTTCGCAGATCTCGTCCAGAAAGAGCGTCCCACCGTCGGCGGCCGTTGCAGCGCCCGGCTTGTCCGAGATGGCGCCGGTGAAGCTGCCTTTCATATGGCCGAAAACCTCGGACTCCAGCAGATCCTGCGGGATCGCCCCGCAGTTCAGCGCGATGAACGGCCCCGAAGCGCGCGCAGATCCGGCGTGGACGGCAAGGGCGCAAAGCTCTTTGCCGGTGCCGCTTTCGCCGGTGATGAACACCGTCGCCATCGACCGCGCCACCGAGGCGATCGTGGCATGAATCCGCACCATCGGTTCGGACGATCCGATGAAGCCCGAGTTTTCGACCGGGATCTGCCGGTCCAGAACCTGCTGGGCGGCCAGCGCGTTCGACTGGCTGCGCCTTTCGGCGAGCGCGTTCTGCACCGCGCTGAGCAGGCGGACCTCATCAAAGGGTTTGACGAGGAAATCATGCGCTCCGGCGCGCATCGCATCGACCGCGCGGTTCACCGATCCGTTCGCGGTGATCGCGATGACGCTGGTGTTCGGCTGGGCCGCCAGCATGGTCTGCATCAGCAGCAGGCCGTCGCTGTCCGGCAGCACAAGGTCAACCAGCACAATGGCCGGTTGCAGGGCGGAAAACTGGGCCAGCCCCTCGGCGGCGGTGCCGGCCACGGCGACCCGGTAGCCGGCACCGGTCAGGATCGACCGGTAGACCATCTGCAGCGACAGGGTGTCTTCGATCAGCAGGATGGGCGGTCGCGAAGATGCGGGCGATTTCATCCGGGGCCCGCGAAGGGGTTGGGCGTGGCGCGGACCACGGCGATCAGGCGGTCAAGGTCCGGGGCAAGCGCTGCGGAAAGATCGGCAATGGCGGTCATGTTCCGCGCATTGGCCGCCGCATTCAGGTCTTCGGCCATGGCTTGCAGCGCCAGAGCCCCCGCCGATCCCGCAAGCGAGATCAGGACATGGCTGGCCTCACGCAGCGCCGTCCAGTCCAGCCGGTCCGTGGCCTTGGCGATGCTTCTGGCGCAGACGGACAGGTCCTGGTCCAGTTGCACAAGAAAGTTGCCGGCCTCGGTCGGGCCGACGAGGTCCAGCAGCCGCGGCAGGCGGTCCGGATCGAACCGGGTTGGAGGGGGCGGGTTTTGCATATTGCAAAGATTGCCCGAAATGCCGGCGGCTGTCCAGCGGATCGCCTTTGGCACTGGCAGGTCCTGCCGCCTGAAACGTCGCGGCAATTTTGTCCGGGATCGCAGGGTCGTCGATGGCGGCAGCCCCCCGGCCTTGCCTATCCGTAATGCGCGACCGGCGTCCCGGCGATGGCGGACATGTTGAGAAGCCCCCGCGCGGTGATTGCGGGCGTCACCACATGCGCCTTGTTGCCCATGCCCATCAGGATCGGCCCGACCTCCAGCCCCCCGGCCTTGACCTTGAGGATGTTGCGAACGCCCGAAGCGACCTCGGACGAGGCAAAGACCAGCACGTTCGCCGCCCCTTCGTAGCGCGAGCCGGGCAAGAGCCGGTCGCGGATCGACTGGTCGAGGGCGGCGTCGATGTTCATCTCGCCCTCATAGGCGAAGTCGGGTTCGCGCTGGTCCAGGAGTTCCAGCGCGTCGCGCATCCGCCGCGCGCTGGCGTTGTCGATGTTGCCGAACTGCGACTGGGTGCAGAGCGCGATCTTCGGCGCCACGCCAAAGCGGCGGACGTGGCGGGCGGCGCCGATCACCGTCTGCATGATCTGATCTGCCGAGGGCTCGGAGTGGACATGGGTGTCGGCGATGAAAAGCGGGCCGTCTTCCAGGATCATCAGGGAAAGGGCCGCGACCGGGTGCAACCCGCCGCGCGCAAGGATCTGGCGGACGTAGCCCAGGTGCCAGTTGAACTGGCCGAAGGTGCCGCAGATCATGCTGTCGGCTTCCTCGCGGTGCACCATGATGGCGGCGATGGCGGTGGTGTTGGTGCGCATCACGGCGCGGGCGGTGTCCGGCGTGACGCCCTGGCGGGCCATGAGGTCGTGATAGGTCCCCCAGTAGTCGCGGTAGCGGTGGTCGTTTTCCGGGTTCACGAGGTGGAAGTCGCGGCCCGGCCGGATCGGCAGCCCTGCACGTTCGCAGCGCGCCTCGACCACCTCGGGGCGGCCGATCAGGATCGGCAGATCGTTGGTTTCCTCCAGCATCGCATTGGCGGTGCGCAGCACGCGCTCATCCTCGCCCTCGGCAAAGACGATGCGGCGGCCGGCCATCTTCGAGGCTTCGAACACCGGGCGCATGATGAGGGCCGACTTGAAGACCGACCCGTCCAGCGCGTGCTTGTAGGCATCAAGATCGGCGATGGGCCGTGCGGCGACGCCGGTCTCCATCGCGGCGCGGGCCACGGCAGAGGCGACGACGCCGATCAGCCGGGGATCGAAGGGCTTGGGGATCAGGTAGTCGGGACCAAATGACAGCGTTTCGCCCCGGTAGGCGGCGGCGGCCTCGGCGCTGGTGGTGGCGCGGGCAAGGGCGGCGATGCCTTCGATGCAGGCGATTTCCATCGCGTCGTTGATCGTGGTGGCCCCCACATCAAGCGCGCCCCGGAAAATGAAGGGGAAACACAGGACGTTGTTGACCTGATTTGGAAAATCGCTGCGCCCGGTGGCAATGATCGCGGTCGGAGCAACCTTGCGCACCTCGTCAGGCAGAATCTCGGGCGTGGGGTTCGCCAGCGCGAAGACAATGGGGTGCGGGGCCATCGCCTGCACCATTGCCGGGGTCAGCACGCCGGGGCCGGAAAGGCCAAGGAAAAGGTCCGCGTCGGTGATCACCTCGGCCAGCGTGGCGGGGGTGGTGCCTTTGG
>JANOER010000120.1:0-26315 GCA_031441285.1 Rhodobacterales bacterium | reverse complement strand
TTTTGGGTGGGGTAGCCGAGGCGTTCAGACGATAGATTGTGCATTGGACGAATGTCGGTGATTATGTCGGGGATTGGCACACCCGGCAAATCCTCTGGGTATTGTTTGAGGCGGGGCATCCCATCCTCCTTTGCGGGCCAGTGGATACGGCCTTTCGCGTCGAGTTCATCAAGAACAGACGGCGGGTTGCCCCAGTGACGGCCTTTCGCGGTGATATCTATACCCTTCCAGGGCTGCCCGGTTTCACCGTTTCTGGTACCCGCTCCGGTTATGTCCGAACGCTTCCAACGACGCCCGTCTTCGTCCTGCATGTCGAAGAAAGTATCGAGGTATTCGGGATCGTAGGCTGCGTAGACCTTGTTCCATAGGAACTTTGGACCCTTTGAGTAGAAAAGGATGGTGTCATGGACTGGCCCCCATCGCTTTGCGGAAGGATGTGAACTCGTCCTTTTCCAAATCACTTCGTTCTGGAAACTCGCCTTCCCGAATACCGCGTCCAGCAAAATCTTCAGGTAGTGGCTCGCCGTCGGGTCGCAGTGCAGATAGAGGCTGCCGGTGGGTTTCAGCACCCGGTGCAGTTCCAGCAACCGCGCGGACATCATGGCGAGGTAGGCCATCATGTCATTCTCGCCCAAAAAGCCACGCATGGCGCGCAGCATTTCGGCAGCGGCTCCGTTGCCGGAACGGAGGACATCGTTAAAGGCGGCCTCGGCGCTGTCGTTCCAGTGCCAGGTGTCATCAAACGCCTCGATCTGCGCGGCGGAGGAGGCTCCGTCGGGGGCTTTGAACAGGACGTTATAGCTGGCGTTGGAGTTGAAGGGCGGGTCGAGGTAGACGAGATCCACGCTTTCGGACGCGATGCTGTCGCGCAGGACGGAAAGGTTGTCGCCGTAGTGAAGGTGGTTGGGCATTCGTGCCTCGCTGCGCTGTCGTGGAATCCTATCCGGCAGAAGCGGTTAAGGGCAAGTGAAGCTGGACCCGGGCGCGGTCTTCCCGTCGTTACGCCCCCGTCCCTTTCGTCCGGCGAAGCTGCGGCCCCCGTGACGCATGGCACGCCAGACAGGACGGCGGGAAGTGCGCCCCTTGCGCGGCGGTGCAGCGCAGGCGATATGTGAAGCGACGCAAAAGGACCACGCCATGGCGCTGCCGATCCGGGATCAGCTGAAATACTGGGGCATCGCCACGGTGGTGTTCCTGCTTGTGCTGTGGTTCCTTGGCAACGTGCTGTTGCCGTTCCTTGTCGCCGGTGCCATCGCCTATTTCCTTGATCCCGTGGCCGACCGGCTGGAGCGGATGGGCCTCAGCCGGGTGGCGGCGACGACGCTGATCTCGCTGGTCGCGATCGTGGCCTTCATCCTTCTGGTGCTGGCCGTGATCCCGTCGCTGGTCCAGCAGCTGACCTCGCTGGTCAACTCGGCGCCCGAGATGGCCCGGCAGTTGCAGGCCTTTCTGATCGCGCAGTTTCCCGACCTTGCCGATGAGACTTCGATCGTGCGCCAGACGCTGCTGGACATCGGGCAGGCGATCCAGCGTCAGGGCGGGCAGCTTGCCAGCGGGCTTCTGTCGTCGGCGATCGGTGTGGTGTCGATCGTGATCTTCATCGTCGTGGTCCCGGTAGTGGCGTTCTATCTGCTCCTGGACTGGGACCGGATGATCGCACGGGTCGATGCGATGCTGCCGCGCGACCATGCGCCCACGGTGCGGCGGCTGGCCGGAGAGATCGACACGGTGCTGGCGGGCTTCGTGCGTGGGCAGTTGTCGGTCTGCCTTCTGCTGGGCACCTATTACATCATCGGCCTGATGCTTGCGGGCCTGCAATACGGGCTGATCGTCGGGGCGGTCGCGGGGACGATCACCTTCATTCCTTACGTCGGCTCGCTGGTCGGCGGGATCCTTGCCATCGGGCTGGCGCTGTTCCAGTTCTGGGGCGACTGGACCTCGATCGCGGTCGTGGCCGGGGTCTTTGCCGCCGGGCAGTTCCTCGAAGGCAATGTCCTGACGCCGAAGCTGATCGGCAAATCGGTGGGCTTGCATCCGGTGTGGCTTTTGTTGGCGCTGTCGGCCTTCGGGTCGGTTTTCGGGTTCGTCGGGATGCTGATCGCGGTGCCGGTCGCGGCGATGATCGGCGTGCTGACCCGCTTTGCCGTCGAGCAGTATCAGGCCAGCCTGCTGTATCGCGGGATCGAAGGGCGGGACACGACCGGGCCGGACGAGCCCGCGACGCCCCGCAGCCGTCGCCCCCGCAAGGCGGCGGGCGGAGAGGGCGCGTGATCCGGCAGCTGGCGTTCGACCTGCCGCGGTTTGAGGCGATGACGCGGGCCGATTTCTTCGTCTCTCCCGCAAACGCCCTGGCGCTTGAGCTGGTGGAGGACGCGGCGCACTGGCCGCAGGGCCGGCTGATCCTGGTCGGGCCGGAGGGCGCGGGCAAGACGCATCTTGCCCATGTCCGGGCGGCCGAGGCCGGGGCGCGGATCGTCACCGGCGCAGGGCTTGCGGATCACGACATCGCCGGGCTGGCCGAAGGCCCGGTGGTGGTCGACGACGCCGAAGCGGTGGCGGGCAACGCTGGGGATGAGACGGCGCTGTTCCATCTGGTCAATTTCATCGCCGGACATCACCCGCTGCTTCTGACCGCGCGGGCGGCGCCCCGCGACTGGGGTCTGGGCCTGCCGGACCTGATCAGCCGCCTGCAGGCAACCGCGGTCGCCCGGCTTGACCCGCCAGACGATGCGCTTTTGTCCGCCGTGCTGGTGAAGCTTTTCACCGACCGGCAGATCGCGGTGGCTCCCAACCTGATCCCCTATCTTGTCAGCCGGATGCCAAGGCAGATCGCGGCCGCGCGCGCGCTGGTCGCGGCGCTGGACGCCCAGGCGCTGGCCGCGCAACGCCCCATCACCCGCCAGCTTGCCGCCGATCTGCTGGACAGTCTTTCGGACGGATGAAACACTGTCATAAGTCCGTAACATTGCGCACGTCATAAGCCCCTCCATGACCCAAGCCGACTTCCTGAACTCTGCCTTCCCCGCCGCAACCGAACTGCCCTTCGCAGAGACTGCCGGGCCGGGGCGCTATTTCAACCGTGAGCTATCGTGGCTTGCCTTCAACTGGCGCGTCCTTGAAGAAGCGGCGAACCCCGCCGTGCCCCTGCTTGAGAGGCTTCGGTTCCTGTCGATTTCGGCCACGAACCTTGACGAGTTCTATACCGTCCGGGTCGCGGGCCTGCGGGCTCAGGTCCGCAACGGCAACGTCACCCTGTCCGAAAACGGGCGCAGTCCGGCCGAACAGCTGCAGCTGATCAACGCCGACGCCAGAAGTCTGATGCAGACGCAGCAGACCACCTACAACCGGCTGCGCAAGGAACTGGAGGCCGAAGGCATCAGCATCGTCGCGCGGTCGAAGCTGACGGTGCGCGACCTGAAGCATCTGGAAGCCTACTTCCTGAACAATGTCTTTCCGGTGCTGTCGCCGCTGGCGATCGACCCGGCGCATCCGTTTCCGTTCATCCCGAACACCGGGTTCAGCCTTGCACTGGAACTTGAGCGGGTCACCGATCAGCGCCAGCTGAAGGCACTGCTGCCGATCCCGCAGCAGATCTCGCGGTTCGTCGCTCTGCCGGGCAAGGAGGGGGAACATCGCTTCCTGCCGCTGGAAGAGCTGCTGCTATTGCATCTCAACATGCTGTTCCCGGGCTATGCCGACAAGGGCCACTGCAGCTTCCGCGTGCTGCGCGACAGCGACCTTGAAGTCGAGGACGAGGCCGAAGATCTGGTCCGCGAGTTCGAATCCGCGCTGAAACGCCGCCGCCGGGGCGAGGTGATCCGCCTGAAGCTGTCGACCGGCGCGCCCGAGGACCTGCGCGCGCTGATCATGGAAGAGCTGACCGTCACCGAAGACGAGGTCGTGGAGGTCAAGGGCCTGCTTGGCGTGGCAGACCTGAAAGAGCTGATCCTGTCCAGCCGCAAGGATCTGATGTGGCCCCCGTTCAGCCCGCGCGTGCCGGAACGGGTCGAGGATCACGATGGCGACATGTTCGCCGCGATCCGGCAAAAGGACATGCTGCTGCATCACCCCTACGAGACCTTCGACATGGTGATCCGCTTCCTGGAACAGGCGGCGCGCGATCCCAATGTCCTGGCCATCAAGCAGACGCTGTACCGCACCAGCTGGGACAGCCCGATCGTCAGCGCGCTGTGCGAGGCGGCCGAGGCGGGCAAGTCGGTCACGGCGCTGGTCGAATTGAAGGCCCGCTTCGACGAGGCCGTGAACATCCGGCAAAGCCGGCGTCTGGAACGCGCCGGCGCGCATGTCGTCTACGGGTTCGTGAACTACAAGACCCACGCCAAGATCAGCACCGTCGTCCGGCGCGAAGGCGATCATCTGGTGACCTATACCCATTACGGCACCGGCAACTATCATCCGATCACCGCGCGGATCTACACCGACCTGTCCTTCTTCACCTGCGATGCGGCGCTGGGGCGGGATGCGACCAAGGTGTTCAACTACCTCTCTGGCTACGTTCAGCCCGAGGGGCTTGAGAATCTGGCGATCAGCCCGATCACGCTGAAACCGCGCCTGCTGGAGCTGATTGCAGCCGAGGCCGACCATGTCCGTGCCGGGCGTCCCGGCGAAATCTGGGCCAAGATGAACTCGGTCATCGACGCTGACGTGATCGACGCGCTTTACGCGGCCAGCCAGGCGGGCGTGAAGATCAGTCTGGTCATTCGCGGCATCTGCGGTCTGCGCCCCGGCGTAAAGGGCCTGTCAGAAAACATCCGCGTAAAGTCGATCGTCGGGCGGTTTCTTGAACATTCCCGCATCGTCTGTTTCGGCAATGGGCATGGCTTGCCCTCGCAAGAGGCGCGGGTGTTCTTTTCCAGTGCCGACTGGATGGGCCGCAATCTGACGCGGCGGGTCGAAACGCTGGTCGAAGTCCATAATCCGACGGTGAAAAGCCAGATCCTGACCCAGATCATGGCTGCGAACATGGGCGACGAGGCGCAAAGCTGGGTGCTGGCCCCGGATGGCAGCTATACCCGCGACCTTGCGCCGCACGATGGCGGGCTGTTCAACTGCCACCAGTTTTTCATGGAGAACCCCTCGTTGTCGGGCCGGGGCACGGCGGGGGCAAAGGACGCGCCACGGCTGGTGCCGGTCAAGGATGACACCGCTGCAAGCTGAAACCGGCCATCCGTGCCGGGACCAAAATCCTTAAGCAAGGATTTTGCCAAATTTCTTGCTTAAGAAATTTGTTCAGCCCCTTCCGATTGACCGCGCGCCGGGGGGGCGTCACGATGCCGCCGCACGTCGAAGGGGATTCTGCCATGGCAGCTGACGGAAACACGCCCTTGCCCGAGGACGACGATGACGGCCCGTTCGGTCGTCCCCTCTTCGACGATCCTTCCGCCCGCGCCTTGTCCCGCGTGGGCGTGGTGGATGTCGGCTCGAACTCGGTCCGGATGGTGGTCTTCGACGGCGCTGCGCGGTCTCCGGCCTATTTCTTCAACGAAAAGATCATGTGCGGCCTAGGCAAGGGTCTGGCCGAGACCGGCCGCCTGCACCCGCAGGGCCGCGTGCGGGCCTTGTCGGCCTTGCGGCGCTTTGCGCTGCTGGCAAAGGGGATGGAAGTCGATCCCCTGACCGTCGTTGCCACCGCCGCCACCCGCGAGGCCGAGGATGGCCCCGAGTTTCAGGCCGATGTCCTGCGCGAGACCGGGCTGCGGCTGCATGTCATCGACGGCGACGAAGAGGCGCGGCTTTCAGCGCAGGGCGTGCTGCTGGGCTGGCCCGATGCCAAGGGCATCGTCTGCGACATCGGCGGCAACTCGATGGAGCTGGCGCGGATCGGCGACGGCCGCGTCGGCAAGCGGATCTCCACGCCGCTTGGTCCCTTCCGCCTGCAGCAGGTATCGGACGACCCGAAGTTGCGCCGCGCCCATATCGCCAAGGTCCTGAAGGCCGCGCAGGCGCTGCTGAAATCCTCGGGCGAGCGGATCTACCTTGTCGGCGGCAGCTGGCGGGTGATCGCCCGGCTGGACATGGAGCGGAGGTCCTACCCGCTGACCGTGCTGCACGAATACCGGATGACGCCGAAAGGGCTGGACGACACGCTTGACTGGCTGGCGGTGGCCGATCTTGCCGTCCTGCGCGGCCGCACCGGCACCAGCGCCGAGCGGATGGAGCTGGTGCCTCTGGCTTGCGAGGTGCTGCGCGAGCTTCTGGTCCAGTTCGCGCCATCCGAGATCGACGTCTCGGCCTATGGCATCCGCGAAGGGCTGCTTTATGAACACATGCCGGAGAAGCTGCGCGCCCGCGATCCGCTGATCGAAGCGGCGCGGATGACCGAAATGGTGCAGGCGCGGATCCCGGGCTTCGGTCGCAAGCTTTACGATTTTCTCCTGCCGCTGTTCCCCGAGGCCGGGCAAGAGCATTTGCGGCTGGTCAAGGCGGCCTGCCTGCTGCACGACACGACCTGGCGCGCGCACCCCGATTTCCGGGCCGAGGCCTGTTTCGACAACGCGACGCGCGCCAACCTTGGCGGGCTGGACCATCCCGGCCGGGTGTTTCTGGGGCTGGCGCTCTTGCACCGCTACAAGAACAGCCGGTCGGGGTCGCGGCTGGAACCGATGTTCCGGCTGCTGACCGAGGACCAGATTCAGGCGGCCGAGGTGCTGGGCAAGGCGATGCGCTTTGGCGCGATGTTCTCGATCGGCGATCCGGCCAAGGCCGGGCGGCTGATCTGGCATCCACGGCGGCGGGTGCTGGAATTGGCGCTGACCCAGGACGGCGACGGCCTGTTCGGCGAAGTGGCGCAGGCGCGGTTCCATGCTCTGGCCCTGGCTTTGAAGTCGGAAACCCGCGTGACCCGGGCCGGCTGATGCTGTGGCTTGACCATCTGGCGGTTGTGGCCGGACGGCTGGAGGACGGTGTCGCGGCCGTGGAGTCCCTGCTTGGCGTGGCGATGGCGGGGGGTGGCAAGCACCCCCATATGGGCACGCACAACCGGCTTCTCAGCCTTGGCGACCTTTACCTTGAAGTGATCGCCGTCGACCCCGAAGCCCCGGCCCCGGTGCATCCGCGCTGGTTCGACATGGACCGCTTCCCGGGGCCACCCCGACTTGCAAACTGGGTCGCTGCCTGCCGCGACATCGCCGCCGAAGTGGCGTTGGGGCCTGACGGGATCGGCACGCCGCTGGCCCTGCAACGCGGCGACTTTCGCTGGCAGATGGCGGTGCCCGCCGATGGCCGGCTGCCGTTCGACGGCGGCTTTCCCGCGCTGATCCACTGGGAGGGGGCCGCCCATCCCTCCCGGTCCCTGCCCGACCACGGCCTGCGGCTGTCCCGGCTTGAGATTGCCCACCCGCGCGCGTCCGCCCTGCGGGCGGCGCTGGCCGGACGGCTGGACGATCCGCGCCTGTCGGTCCGGGAAGCGCCGGAGGCGGCCCTTTCGGCCACCATCGACACGCCGCGCGGACCGCGCACCCTATGCTGATCCGCCGCGCGACCGAAGCTGACGCCGCGGCCATCGCGGCGCTCTGGAACCTCTATATTCGCGACACCACCGTTACCTTCAACCCGGTCGAGAAGTCCGCGCCCGATGTCGCCCGCTTCATCGCCGAACGCGACGCGCCGGGCCATGCGACCTTTGTCGCAGATGACGGGACGCTGTTTGGCTTTGCAAGCTACGCGCAGTTTCGCGCCGGTCCGGGCTACCGGACCGCAATGGAGCATTCGATCCTGCTTTCGCCGCAAGCGCGCGGTCGGGGCGCCGGTCGCGCGCTTCTGGACGCCGTCTGCGCCCACGCCACCGCGGCGGGAGCGCACCAGATGATCGCGGGCGTTTCGGCCGAGAACCCGGACGGGATCGCCTTTCATCTGGCCATGGGCTTTGCGACCCTCGCCCGTGTGCCCGAGGCGGGCCACAAGTTCGGCCGGTTCATCGACCTGGTGCTGATGCAGAAATTCCTCTGACATCCCGCGCGGGGAACGGTAAGCTTGATCCATCATGTCGATCTGGACCCGCATTGCCGAAGCCCTGTCCGCCCTTGCCAAGGGCGAACCCCTGTCGGTTGTCTTTGACCGGTTGCGCACCTCTCCGCTGCCCGAGCAATCCATCGGCTTCACCATTGCCGTTCTGGCACTTGGGGCGAAAATGGCCAAGGCCGACGGCACCGTGACGCGTGACGAGGTTACCGCCTTTCGCCGCATCTTCACCATTCCGGAGGGCGAGGAAGCCCATGCCGCCCATGTCTTCAACCTGGCGCGGCAGGATGTAGCGGGCTTTGACGCCTATGCCCGCAAGGTCGCGCGGCTGTTCAACCCCGATGGCCGCCCGATCTGCGCCGACGACCATCATGTGCTGGTCGACATCCTTGAAGCGCTGTTTCAGATCGCCCTTGCCGACGGGACCTACCACTCTGGCGAGGATGCCTTCCTGACCGAGGTGGCCGACGCCTTCGGGCTGGATGACCGCTGCTTTCGCATCGTCCGGGCGCGGCTGGTCGAAGGCGCGCCGCGCGATCCCTATGATGTGCTTGGCCTGCCCCCCGGCGCCAGCAGGGACGAGGCCCGCCGCGCCTGGAAGGCCCTGGTCCGGGACACCCACCCGGACGTGATGCAGGCCCGCGGCGTGCCAGCCGAGGCGATGAAACTGGCCGAACGCCGGATGCAGCTGATCAACGAGGCCTGGCGCGAGATCAGCGCCCGGCAAGCGGCCTGATGCCAGCGCCCGGCAAACCGCTGCGGCTGGCCACCTACAATGTCGAATGGTTCAATTCCCTGTTCGACGACCGGGGCCGGATGCTGGCCGACGCCGGCCCCTCGGCCCGCTACAAGACCACCCGCGCCGAACAACTGGGCGCGCTGGGCGTCGTTTTCACCGCGCTGGACGCCGATCTGGTCATGGTGATCGAGGCCCCGGACACCAACGGCCACCGCTCTACCGTCACGGCGCTTGAGACTTTCGCGCGGACGATCGGGCTGCGTGCCCGCACGGCGGTGATCGGCTTTGCCTCGGATACCGAACAGGAAATCGCCTGCCTTTTCGACCCGGACCGGCTGACCCTGCGCCACGACCCCCTTGGCGCAGTTTCGACCAGCCACGGGTCACCCGACGCGCCGCGCTTTGACGGCACGTTCCGCTATGATCTTGACGCCGACGCCGTGACCGAAACGATCCGCTTTTCAAAGCCGCCGCTGGAACTGGCCGCGACCACCTCGGGCGGGACGAACCTGCGGCTGATCGGGGTGCATGCCAAGTCGAAGAACCCCTACGGTGCCATCGGGCACAAAGCGCAGATGCGGCTGTCGATCGAGAACCGCAGAAAGCAGCTGGCGCAATGTCTGTGGCTGCGCGGGCGGGTGGACGGGCATCTGGCGGCGGGCGACAGCCTTGTCGTGATGGGCGATTTCAACGACGGACCGGGGATCGACGAGTTCGAGAAGCTTTTCGGCCATTCCGGCGTGGAAATCGTGCTGGGCACCACGACCGACCCGGCGCTGAGGCTGACCGATCCGCACGCGGCGATGGCGCTGCAAAGCAAGGTTGGCCTGATGCCGACCACGGCGCGCTTTTACCTGGCACCACAGAAGCGGTTCTTCGAGGCGCTTTTGGATTTCATCATGGTCTCGCCGGATCTTGCGGCCCGGGGCGCCAGCTGGCGCATCTGGCATCCGTTCAACGATCCCGCCATCGCGAAGCATCCGGACCTGCGCGAGGCGGTTCTGCAGGCGTCGGACCATTTCCCCGTCACGCTCGACCTGCCAGATGTGATTTGAAATGCCGGAGGGGCAGGCCCATATTGCGGGCATGAGAGTCGCTCTTGCCCTTTGCGTCGCGGCCACGCCCGCCTTTGCCCAGGAGGCAGCCCCCGTGCCTCCGGCCGATGGGGATGGGTTCAGTCTGGTCGAGGAAGGCGCGAAACTGGTCCTGCGCGGCCTGATGACCGAAATGCAGCCCGCACTGGACGAGATGGGCAAGGCCTTGGACGCGATGGGCCCGGCGCTGGAGGATTTCGGCGCCGAGGTTGGGCCGAAGATCCGGCAGCTGATCGCGCTGATCGACGATTTCAAGAATTACGACGCGCCGGTGATGCTGCCGAACGGCGACATCATCATCCGCCGCAACGCGCCCCTTGTGCCCCCGGTGCTGCCGGTGCCCGGCCCGAACGGCGAGATCGAGCTTTAGGATCATGGCGCGCCAGTCGGCGCAGTGCTTTGTCTTCGTCGTCGGGGCTTGCGCCCTCCTCGTCGAAGAATGGGGGTTCACCCCCAAACCCCCAGGATATTTGTGCAGAAAGGATGCCATCAGGCAGAGGCTGATTTCCTTTCTGTCGAAATATCCCACGGGGGTTTGGGGGTGTGAAACCCCCAATATCCGAGCCGGTTGCGCGCTTGCGCGCAGAGGCGAGACAGGAGGCTTGCGCGCAAGCGCGCTCGATTGCTGGCCCGGTCAGCCCCGCGCGGTCCGGATCAGATCCAGGATCTCTTTCGCCGCGCCCGGGATGTTCGTTCCCGGCCCGAAGATCGCCTTCACCCCGGCAGCTTTCAGGAACGCGTAGTCCTGCTGCGGGATCACCCCGCCGCAGATCACCAGGATGTCCCCGGCCCCGCGCTTGTGCAGAACTTCGATCAGCTTCGGCGCCAGCGTCTTGTGGCCCGCGGCCTGAGACGAGATGCCGATGACATGCACGTCATTGTCGATCGCGTCCTGTGCGGCCTCGTCGGGCGTCTGGAACAGGGGGCCGACATCGACGTCGAAGCCGATGTCGGCAAAGGCGGTGGCGATGACCTTCGCCCCCCGGTCATGCCCGTCCTGCCCCATCTTCACGACCAGCATCCGCGGCCGCCGACCTTCTGCTTCGGCGAAGGCTTCGACGTCGGCCTGAATCTGGGCGAAGCCCTGATCGCCCTCGTAGGCCGCCCCATACACCCCGGCGAGCGTTTTGACTTCCGCGCGGTGGCGGCCGAAGATCTTTTCCATGGCGTCCGAAATCTCTCCGACTGTGGCCCGCGCGCGGGCGGCATCGATGGCTGCATCCAGAAGATTGCCGCCCTCGGCGGCGCGGCGGGTCAGTTCTGAAAGCGCCGTCTGGGCGCGGGCCTCGTCGCGCGTCGCGCGGATGGCCTGCAACCGGGCGATCTGCGCCTCGCGCACGGCGACATTGTCGATGTCGCGGATGTCGATCGGGTCTTCGTGATCCTTCCGGTACTTGTTGACCCCGACGATCACCTCGTCGCCGCGGTCGATCATCGCCTGACGGCGGGCGGCGGACTCTTCGATCCGCAGTTTCGGCATGCCCGAGGCCACCGCACGGGTCATGCCGCCCATCGCCTCGACATCCTCGATCAGGGACCAGGCTTCCGTTGCAAGCTGGTTC
Source organism: Rhodobacterales bacterium (assembly GCA_031441285.1). Classification (GTDB taxonomy): domain Bacteria; phylum Pseudomonadota; class Alphaproteobacteria; order Rhodobacterales; family Rhodobacteraceae; genus Tabrizicola. Next base: position 14,940 of record JANOER010000120.1, on the reverse strand, counting down.
GTGAGCGCCTCGACATAATAGCTGCCGGCAAGCGGGTCGATCACCCGGGTGATCCCGGTTTCCTCTTGCAGGATCAGCTGGGTATTGCGGGCGATGCGCGCGCTGAATTCGGTCGGCAGTGCAATCGCCTCGTCCAGCGCGTTGGTGTGCAGCGACTGGGTGCCGCCCAGAACCGCCGCCATCGCCTCGTAGGCGGTGCGGATCACGTTGTTGTAAGGGTCCTGTTCCTGCAGGGAAACGCCGGAGGTCTGGCAGTGCGTGCGCAGCATCAGGGATGCGTCCGATGTCGCGCCGAAGCCGGTCATGATCCGGTGCCACAAGAGCCGCGCAGCGCGCAGCTTGGCCGCTTCCATGAAGAAATTCATGCCGATGGCGAAGAAGAACGACAGCCGGGGGGCGAAATCCTCGACATCCATGCCGCGCGCGATGGCGGTCTTCACATACTCGCGGCCGTCGGCAAGCGTGAAGGCAAGCTCTTGCACCAGGTTCGCCCCGGCCTCTTGCATGTGGTAGCCCGAAATGGAAATCGAGTTGAACTTCGGCATTTCCTTCGCGGTGAACTCGATGATGTCGGCCACGATCCGCATCGAGGGCTCGGGCGGATAGATGTAGGTGTTCCGCACCATGAACTCTTTCAGGATGTCGTTCTGGATCGTCCCCGAAAGCGCTGCGCGCGGCACACCCTGTTCCTCGCCCGCGACGATGAACGAGGCCAGAATCGGGATCACCGCGCCGTTCATCGTCATGGAAACGCTGATCTTTTCCAGGGGAATGTCGGTGAAGAGGATCTTCATGTCCTCGACGCTGTCAATCGCCACCCCTGCCTTGCCGACATCGCCCGGCACGCGGGGATGGTCGCTGTCATAGCCCCGGTGGGTGGCCAGATCGAAGGCCACGGACACGCCCTGTTGCCCGGCCGCGAGGCCCTTGCGGAAGAAGGCATTCGATTCCTCCGCCGTTGAAAACCCCGCATACTGGCGGATCGTCCAGGGCCGGCCGGCATACATCGTCGCCCGCACCCCGCGGGTGAAGGGGGCCACCCCCGGCACCTCGCCCAGCTGCGGCAGGCCGGCCACGTCGGCGGCGGTGTAAAGCGGCTTGACCGGAATGCCCTCCAGCGTGTTCCAGACCAGCGTTTCGGGTGCTGCGCCCTTCAGTTCGCGCTTTGCAAGCGCCGCCCAGGTTTCAAGCTTGTCCGCCATCGCGTCCTCGTCTTACTGGCCGAGGGTCCGCCCCGGCATGTCCTTGGGTTTCCTGCGGGCTTGCCCTATATCGACCGCAGAGGGGTTCCGCATGAAATTGTTCCGCATCCTTGCCGTCGCCGCCGTCCTGCCCTTTGCCGCCGTCGCCGAAGACCCGCCCGCCTTCACGGTTGGGCCCTACGATGCGGCAGAGATCGGCGATCTTGACCAGTTCCTCTGGCTGCGCCGCCCAGTGGTGGTCTTTGCCGACACCCCGAACGACCCCAACTTCCGCCGCCAGATGCAGGCGATCGAAGCCGATGTCGCCAGCCTTGAGGAACGCGATGTCATCGTGATCATCGACACCGATCCGGACGCCCGCAGTGCCGTGCGCCAGCGCCTGCGGCCGCGCGGCTTTTCGCTGGTGCTGATGGACAAGGACGGCGAGGTGAAGCGCCGCGCCCCGGCCGCCTGGTCGATCCGCGAGCTGGTTCATGCCATCGACCGCTTTCCCTTGCGGCGCGAGGAGATCCTGGAGCGGAACCCGGCGGGTCGGTAGAGGCGGCATCGCGGTCATTCGAACTCCAGGATCACGTCGTCGACCCGGAGGCTGGCCCCGGCGCTGGCCCTCACCGCCTTGACCACACCCTGACGTTCGGCCTTCAGGATGTTCTCCATCTTCATCGCCTCGACCGTGGCAAGGGCCTGACCTTCCTGCACCTCGTCGCCGGCCGAGACGTTGATCTTCACCACCAGCCCCGGCATCGGGCAGAGGAGGTATTTCGAGGTGTCCGGGGCCGCCTTTTCCAGCATCAGCCCGGCAAGGGCGTGCTGGCGCGGGGTGCGGACATGGACCTTCAGATCCGCCCCCCGCAGCCGCATCCGGAAGCCCATCGGGATCTTCGCGGTTTTGACCGCCAGCGCAACACCGTCGATCCGCAGGCGCGCAAGCGGCTGGCCCGGCGTCCAGTCGCTTTCGACCCGGGCCACTTGCCCATCGGCGAAGGTCACGGTCGAGCCGTCGGGGTCTGCATTGATCGTCACCGCATGGGCCTCGCCTTGCAGGCTGACGATCCAGTCATCGCCCACGCGGCGGGTGTGGTTGTCCATCGTGCCGGAGATCCGGGTCCGGCGGATCTCGGCGACGCGGTTCATCGCGGCGGCGGCGGCGGCGACCCGGCGCAGGGTCAGAGCATCCAGGGTCGCGCCCTTGAACCCGTCGGGATATTCCTCGGCGATGAAGGCCGTGGTGATGTTTCCGGCGGCAAAGCGCGGATGGTCCATCACGGCAGAGCAAAAGGGCAGGTTGTGGCCGATCCCTTCCACTTCGAACGTGTCCAGCGCCAGACGCATCTCTTCGATCGCCCCGGCGCGGGTCGGGGCCCAGGTGCACAGCTTGGCGATCATCGGGTCGTAGAACATGCTGATCTCGCCGCCCTCATAGACGCCGGTGTCGTTCCGGACGATCCCGGTCGCGGTCGGGCCTTCAACCGGGGGCCGGTAACGGGTGAGGCGGCCGATCGACGGCAGGAAGTTGCGGTAGGGATCTTCGGCGTAAAGCCGGGATTCCATCGCCCAGCCGTTGATCTTCAGATCGGCCTGCGTGAACGGCAGGGCCTCGCCATTGGCCACACGGATCATCTGTTCCACGAGATCGACGCCGGTGATCAGTTCGGTCACCGGATGTTCGACCTGCAACCGGGTGTTCATTTCCAGAAAGTAGAAGTTGCGGTTGCCATCGACGATGAATTCCACCGTCCCGGCGCTGGTATAGCCCACCGCCTTGGCCAGAGCGCAGGCCTGTTCGCCCATCGCCTTGCGGGTCGCCGCGTCAAGGAAGGGCGACGGGGCCTCTTCGATCACCTTCTGGTTCCGCCGCTGGATCGAGCATTCGCGTTCGTGCAGGTAGACGCAGTTGCCCTGGCTGTCGGCCAGAACCTGAATCTCGATGTGGCGGGGTTGGGTCACGAACTTCTCGATGAAGATCCGGTCGTCGCCGAAACTTGCGGCGGCCTCGTTCTTCGAGGACTGGAAGCCCTCGCGCGCCTCGGCGTCGTTCCAGGCGATCCGCATGCCCTTGCCGCCGCCCCCGGCGCTGGCCTTGATCATCACCGGATAGCCGATCTGCCCGGCGATCCGTGCCGCTTCTTCCGCGTCCGCGATCAGCCCCATATGGCCGGGAACGGTGGAAACCCCCGCCGCCTGCGCCAGCTTCTTCGAGGTGATCTTGTCGCCCATCGCTTCGATCGCGGGGGACGGCGGGCCGATGAAGACCACCCCCGCCGCCTCCAGCGCCGCCGCGAAGTTCATGTTTTCGCTAAGAAAGCCATAGCCGGGATGCACGGCTTCGGCCCCGGTTTCCCTGATCGCGGCCATGATCCTGTCGATCACGATATAAGACTGCGCGGCGGGGGACGGGCCGATGTGCACCGCCTCATCCGCCAGTCTGACATGCAGCGCATTGCGGTCGGCGTCGGAATAGACCGCGACCGTCCTGATCCCCATCCGGCGCGCGGTCTTGATGACGCGGCAGGCGATCTCACCCCGGTTGGCGATCAGGATCTTCTTGAACATCGGCTTTCCCCTTCAGGCGCGCAAAAGAAAAGAACCACCCGGGCGGTCTGCCCGGATGGTCCCTGATTTCGGTTCGGACCGCCCGAAGGCGGTCAGATCAGTAGCCGGTGTTGCAGGGCGGCAGGCCCAGCTCGATCCCGCAGGTGGCAAGACCGGCAACCCCGCCAAGGGTCGCACCGGCCAGCATGTTTTCGTCCAGCGCATCGGCGACAAGCGCGCCAGCGGCAGCACCGGCAAGCCCGCGCGTCGCGGGGTCCTGCATGCAGCCCGCAAGGGGCGTGATAAGTAGAGCGACGACAAGAAGTGACTTGCGCATGGTGAACTGCCTCGTTGGTTTGTTGTTATTGATCGGGATTCTACCGCAATATCACGGATTTCAAAGCAGTATCTGATGTGGTTCACGCGCGCGTCATTGCCGCGCCGGAAAGAGACCGGTCCGGCCTGGGTTGGGCCGGACCGCAGGAAAGGGGAAGGGGTTCGTCTCGCATCACGCTGATCCGGGAAGGGATATCGTTGATGCGCAAAGAAACAATCACGCAGGAAATCCCGCATTGCAACCGCAATGCAAACGATGCTTCCGCCCTGCGCAAAAGCTTGCCAGTCCAGGGGCGGCATCGGCGATTTCATGCCAAGTCGTCCCCGCCGTCGTCATCGCCGGCTTCGATCTGCGGCGCATCCGGCGCAAAGACCTGCGGAAACGCCGCTTCGGCCCGCTTGACATCGATCCTGAGCAGCGCGTCGTACGAGGAGGGATCGAACGGATCCTCAGCCGGAAGGACCTCACGACCAAAAAGCCACGACAGACGGCCGGCATCCAGGTTCCCACGTTCGAAGGGCTCGTCGCCGAAGCACTGCCAGAGTGCCGCCATGAAGGTCTGATCCGCCATCCGGTCGGCATGCTTGCGATCCCGGAACCGTTCGCGGCGGATCAGCACGGCCGGGCCGTCCTTCATGTTGGCGCGGCGGATGGTGAACTGGAAATCGGTTCCCGGCATCCGGCCGGGAAAGCCACGGTGTTTCAGCATCAGGCCAGGCTCCTCGCAGGGCAGTCGGCCGGAAATGCGGGCGGTATCGGACCGATAGCCCGGGGGTGCCGTTGATCTGCCAGTGAATTTTTCGGAATTTCTGGCCTGCAACCTGGAAGCGGGAGGCCGAAGTCTGACGCGGGTCCGAACGGCGAATGCCGCCGGACCCGCGTCGAGATGTTACTTGTACTTGCCGGTATCCGTCGGCTCGACGGTGACTTCCGGTGCGGGCTCGGGTGCTTTGGGCGCGCAAGCTGCAACGATTGCGGCCATTGCCATGACCAGAACGATACGTCCGATATTCGACATCCTCGACTCCATTTTTTTTGTGGGGTCGGGGTCAATGCTGACCGACGCCCCAGATTGCTGAATACGGCCGACACAGTATGGCCCGTGGTGACCTTATCCGAAAGGAAAGGGCAAGGACACCACATCCGAACCAAGTTCACGACCTGTGGCGTTCCTACATCAGCAATTGCGGCATTTCCAGCCGGAATTGCAAGATTTGTGCCGGACATCAGAACGGCTCCCAGATGCAGGCGCCGTCAGCGATGCGGTAGACCTCGAAAAACTGCACAACATCGGGGGCGGCCGCTCCGAAAGGCACCACTTCGGCGGACAGCGAGATGATGATCTGCTGCGGTTCCGGCACGGTTCCGACTGTCTTTGGCAAGGCATAGCCGTCGCACAGCGCCTGCATGTCCCCGGCCGAACCGTCAAGGTCTGCGGGCGTCAGACCGGGAGCAAGGAAGCGGAAGCGTGCCACCGCGCCCGCGTTGCCCGGAGCATTGGTGATCACGTCGATCAGCGCGATCTCGCGGCCGGAGGGGACCGCTATGGCACCCTTGGCGGGCGCGTCCTCCTGACAGCCCGAGGCGGCGGCCAAAGCCGCAACAAGGAGAGCAAGTCGGGGGAAAAAGGGCGCGTGCATCTGGCCTACAGGGGGATGTTGTCGTGTTTTTTCCATGGGTTGGCCTGTTTCTTCGACCGCAGCGCGGCGAAGGCACGGGCCACCCGGCGGCGCGTGGAATGGGGCATGATCACCTCGTCGATGAAGCCCTTTTCCGCCGCGACGAAGGGGTTGGCGAAGCGGTCTTCATAGTCCCTGACCCGCTGGGCGATCTTCTCCGCGTCCCCAAGCTCGCTGCGATACAGGATCTCGACCGCACCTTTCGCGCCCATCACCGCGACTTCCGCCGTGGGCCAGGCATAGTTGAAATCGCCGCGCAGGTGCTTTGAGGACATCACCACATAGGCCCCGCCATAGGTCTTGCGGGTCAGCACTGTCACCTTTGGCACCGTCGCCTCGGCATAGGCAAAAAGCAGTTTCGCGCCATGCTTGATCACCCCGCCGTATTCCTGGGCAACCCCCGGCAGGAAGCCCGGCACATCGACAAGGGTAAGGATCGGGATCTCGAACGCATCGCAAAAGCGCACGAAGCGGGCGGCCTTGCGGCTGCTGTCGATGTCAAGGCAGCCCGCCAGCACCATCGGCTGGTTCGCGACGACACCGACCGACTGGCCCTCCAGCCGGATGAAGCCGGTCAGGATGTTGCCGGCAAACGCGGCCTGGATCTCGAAGAAATCGCCTTCGTCGGCGACCTTCTGGATCAGCTCCTTCATGTCGTAGGGCTGGTTCGGATTGTCCGGAACCAGGCTGTCCAGCGAAATCTCGACCCGCGCGGGGTCGTCGAAGAACGGGCGGACCGGGGCCTTTTCGCGGTTGTTGAGCGGCAGGAAGTCGATCAGGCGGCGGGTTTCGGCCAGCGCCTCGACGTCGTTCTCGAAGGCCCCGTCGGCAACGCTGGACTTGCGGGTATGGGTGGAGGCGCCGCCAAGTTCCTCTGCCGTGACCTGTTCGTTCGTCACCGTCTTGACCACATCGGGGCCGGTGACGAACATGTAGGACGAGTCCTTCACCATGAAGATGAAATCGGTCATCGCCGGGCTGTAGACGGCCCCCCCCGCGCATGGCCCCATGATAAGCGAAATTTGCGGCACCACGCCCGAAGCCATGACGTTGCGCTGAAAAACCTCGCCATAGGCGGCAAGGGATCCGACGCCTTCCTGGATCCGCGCGCCGCCGCTGTCGTTGATCCCGATCACCGGCGCACCGTTCTGGATCGCCATGTCCATGATCTTGCAGATTTTCGCGCCATGGGTTTCGGAGACCGACCCGCCGAAGACGGTGAAATCCTGCGCAAAGACATAGACCATGCGGCCGTTGACCGTGCCCCAGCCGGTGACGACGCCGTCGCCCGGCGGACGTTCCTCTTGCATCCCGAAGTCGGTGCAGCGGTGGACGACAAACATGTCAAACTCCTCGAACGACCCTTCGTCCAGGAGAAGCTCGATCCGTTCGCGCGCGGTCAGCTTGCCTTTGGCGTGCTGTGCCGCCACGCGCTTTTCACCCCCCCCGGCCCGGGCCACGGCGCGGCGTGATTCCAGTTCTTGCAGGATATCCTTCATCTCGTCCCCCGGTGCCGTAGGCAGTGAAAGCCTAGATCAAGCCGATGGACGAATGAAGCGGCAAACAGAAAATTTGCAAATCCATTCGGAAGGCGAGATGTCAAATTGCGAACTTGCGAAGTTCCGGGGCAGCGCGCGATGATCCGCGGTCTGCACAGCATCGCGATTGTCCGTCCCGCCGATGCCGGAAGGGCCAGCCGCCACTTCGGCTCAGGCTGGACTCCGCGCCGGGGGAAGCATAGTCCAAGGGCCATGAGCGCCCTGCATTCCCCCCGTTTTCTTGACCGGACGACCCCGCCGCATATCGCCACGCTGATCATCATGTCGGGGATTGCGGCCTTGTCCTTGAACATTTTCCTGCCCTCGCTGCCAGCGATGGCGCGGGACTTCGGCGTGGACGAGCTGCGGGTCAACCTTGTCGTCTCCGGCTATCTGGCGATGACCGCGCTGATCCAGATTATCATCGGTCCGATTTCAGACCGCTACGGGCGGCGGCCCGTGCTGCTGGCGACCATCGCGATCTTCATCTTCGCCAGCCTTGGCGCGGCACTGGCCACCGATTTCACGCTGTTCATGGCGTTCCGGCTGATGCAGGCGGCGATTGCCACAGCCTTTGCCTTGTCGCGCGCTGTCGTGCGCGACATGGTCGAACCGGACCAGGCCGCGTCGATGATCGGCTATGTGACGATGGGGATGAGCGTCGTGCCGATGATCGGCCCGGTGTTCGGCGGGCTTTTGGACACGACCTTCGGCTGGCGGGCATCGTTCTGGCTGCTTGTGCTGGCCGGTGCCGCCCTCTTTGCGCTGGTCTGGGCCGATCAGGGCGAGACGGCCACGGGGCGCCCGTCCAGCTTCCGCGCGCAGGTGGCGGCCTACCCGGCACTCTTCCGGTCGCAGCGGTTCTGGGGCTATTGCCTGGCATCGGCCACCGCCTCGGGGGCATTCTTCGCCTTTCTGGGCGGCGCGTCGCTGGTTGGAGAGCGGGTCTTCGGCCTGTCGCCATTGGAGCTTGGCTTCGCATTTTCCGCCCCGGCGGTCGGCTATCTGATCGGAAACTTCCTGTCGGGGCGCTTTTCCACCCGCGTCGGGATCAACCCGATGATGCTTGGCGGAACCCTGATCACCACTGCCGGACTGGGCCTCTTGACCCTGCTTGCCGTTGCGGGCCTTGCCGGGCCGGTGGCGTTCTTCGGCCTGATGATCAGCGTGGGCCTTGGGAACGGTGTTCTGCTGCCAAGCGCAAACGCCGGGATGCTGTCGGTCCGGCCCGAGCTTGCGGGGTCCGCGGCTGGGCTTGGCGGGGCGATCACGATCGGCGGCGGCGCCTCGTTGTCGGCCCTGGCGGGCTGGGCGCTGACCGGGGCCGTATCGGCCACGCCGTTGATCCTGCTGATGGCGGCGACCTCGGCCGCATCGGTGCTGGCCGCGCTGTGGGTCATCCGGCGGGCGCGGCAAGTCGGCGCTTGACGCCCCAGGTTTGCAAAGCCACGCTGGGCTTTGCAAAGGAGGGGTGATGGCCACGCAGAAACTTTACGCCGGGGTCAAGCTGCGCGAGATCCGCGGCCGGCTTGGCCTGACCCAGAAGGCCTTTGCCGACAAGCTTAGGCTGTCCCTGCCCTATCTGAACCAGATGGAGAACAACCACCGGCCGGTGTCGGCGGCGGTCGTTCTGGGGCTGGCACAGGAGTTCGGGCTGGACGTGACCGAGCTGACCGTGGGCGAAAGCGAGCGGCTGGTGACCGACATGCGCGAGGCGCTGGCCGACCCGGTCTTTACTGCCGCCACGCCTCCGGTCGCGGATCTGCGGCTTGCGGCGTCGAACGCCCCTGCGCTGGCGCGGGCCTTTCTGGACCTGCACCGCGCTTACCGGCACACGCACGAGCGCCTTGCCTCGCTGGACGAGGCGCTGGGGCGAGAGGACGCGACGGTGCGCCCCTCAGCCTGGGAAGAGGTGCGCGACTTCTTTCACTATTGCGACAATTACCTGGATGCGATCGACCGCTCGGCCGAAAGCTTTGCTTTGGCCGCAAGCAATGTAAAAACAATCGAAACTGTCGCGCAGGACTTGCTGGGTCGGGCAAACATCAGCTTGCACTATTCGACCACGGCACCTTTGCGTCACTATGATCCCGCCGCGCGGCGGCTGGACTTGTCGGCCCGCGCATCCGGCCCGTCGCAACGGTTCCAGCTGCTGCATCAGGTGGCGCTTCTGGCCCAGAACGATCTTCTGGAGGCGACACTGGACCTTGCCCGCTTCTCGACACCCGAGGCGCGGGACATCGCCAAGATCGGGCTGGCAAACTACTTCGCGGGGGCGGCGCTGCTGCCTTACCGCGCCTTTCTGGCGGCGGCGCAAGAGGTCCGCCATGACCTGGAGCGCCTTGCCGACAGGTTCGGCGCGTCAATCGAACAGGTCGGGCACCGGCTTTCGACGCTGCAACGTCCCGGAGCCAAGGGCATCCCCTTCTTCTTCGTCCGCGTCGATCAGGCCGGCACGATCACCAAGCGCCATTCCTCGACCCGGCTGCAATTCGCCCGCTTCGGCGGTGCCTGCCCGTTGTGGAACGTTCACCGCGCGTTCGAGGCTCCCGGCCAGTTCCTGCGCCAGCTGGCCGAAACCCCGGACGGGGTGCGCTATCTGTGCCTGGCGCGCGATGTGTCGAAACCTGCCGGGGCCTTCCTGGCCCCGGTCCGCCGCTATGCGATCGGCCTTGGCTGCGACGTCCAGCACGCGGCGCAGCTGGTCTATTCCGACGGGCTGGACCTGAAGGGCCGCTTCGAGCCGATCGGCATTTCCTGCCGGATCTGCGAGCGGACAAACTGCCACCAGCGGTCGGTTCCGCCAGTGGCGGGCCGGCTGCGGGTCAACCCCAATTCACGCGATGTCCTGCCCTATGAAATTGCCGAATAGGCAAATGTCATTGCCAAAGCCGCCCTGCTCTTTGACAAATACTCCACGGGAGGTCCGGAGGGTGTGAAACCCTCCGGGGGTCGGGGTCAGCGCACCGCCTACCGCTGTGCCGTGCGCCAGTTCGGATTGATCCAGGGTTCCAGGTTCGATGCTGGCAAGGGCGTGCGCCCAAGGATGTGATCGGCCGCCTTTTCCCCCACCATGATCGACGGCGCGTTGAGGTTGCCGTTCGTCACCTGCGGAAAGACCGACGAATCGGCGACCCGCAGCCCCTGAACCCCGATCACCCGGCATTCGGGATCGACGACGGCCATCGGGTCCGAGGCCCGCCCCATCCGCGCCGTGCCGCAGGGGTGATAGGCGCTTTCGGCGTGCTCGCGGATGAAGGCGTCAAGCTCGGCGTCGGTCTCGACCCCCGCGCCCGGTTGCAGCTCGGATTTCACATGCGGCTTCATCGCCTCCTGGCCGAAAATCTCCCGCGTGAGGCGCAGGCAGGTGCGGAACTCGTCCCAGTCGTCGGGGTGGGACATGTAGTTGAAGCGGATCACCGGGGCGTCGGCAGGGTTGCCCGACCGCAAGGTGACCGACCCGCGCGACTTCGACCGCATCGGGCCGACATGGGCCTGAAAGCCATGGCCTGCGGCGACAGCCTTGCCGTCATAGCGCACGGCGATGGGCAGGAAATGATACTGGATGTCCGGATAGTCGATCCCGGCTTTCGAGCGGATGAAGGCACAGGCTTCGAACTGGTTCGACGCGCCGGGGCCTTTCCCGGACAGAAGCCACTGTGCCCCGACCCAGGCCTTTCCCCAGATGTTCCAGTATTTGTAAAGGGTTATCGGCTGCAGCGCTGCAAACTGCATATAGACCTCAAGATGATCCTGCAGGTTTGCCCCCACGCCGGGCCGGTCGGCCACGACCGCGACCCCGTGTGCGCGCAAATGATCCGCAGCACCAATCCCCGACAGCATCAGAAGCTTGGGCGTGTTGATCGACGACGCGGCAAGGATCACCTCGCGGCCTGCCCGGATGACCTCGATTCCGTTCCGGGTCTCGACTTCGACCCCGATGGCGCGGGTGCCCTCCAGGACAACGCGCCGGGCAAGGCCGCGCACCAGCTGCACGTTGCCGCCCGCCATAGCGGGTTTCAGGTAGGCGTTCGCCGCCGACCAGCGCCGCCCCTTCCAGATCGTCGCCTCGAAGGGGCCAAAGCCTTCCTGCTGCTGGCCGTTGTAGTCCTGCGTGACCGGATAGCCCGCCTGCTGCCCGGCCGTGATGAAGGCATCGAACAGCGGGTTCGACCGGGTGCCGCGCGTGACGTGAAGCGGGCCATCGATGCCGCGAAACTCTGGCCCCGAGCCGCCATGTGACGCCTCCATCCGCTTGAAATACGGCAGCACGTCGGCGTAGGCCCAGCCATCCGCCCCCATCTCGGCCCAGGTGTCGAAGTCGCGGGCGTGGCCGCGGACATAGACCATGCCGTTGATGGATGAAGACCCGCCGATCACCTTGCCGCGCGGGGTGGCGAGGATGCGGTTGCCCAGATGCGGCTCGGGTTCGGTTTTCAGGCCCCAGTCGTAAAGTGGCATGTTCATCGGGAAGGACAGCGCGCCGGGCATCTGGATGAACGGCCCGGCGTCCGACCCGCCATGTTCGATGACGGTGACCCGGCGTCCCGCCTCGGCCAGCCGATAGGCCATGGCGCAGCCGGCGGATCCGGCGCCGACGATAACGTAGTCTGCGTGCATCAGATCCCCCGCTGCAGTTCGGCGTCCAGATGCCGCAGCGCCAGCGACACCGCAGCCGCCCCGTCCGGCGGCCCGGATTTCAGCACTTCGCGCAGGTAAAGCCCGTCGATCATCGCGCCAAGCGAGGCGGCGATCTCTGGAGCACGGTCCCCTGCCAGCGGCCGAAGCGCCGCCGTCAGGTTCGATTTCAGCCGACCCTGGTAGATCGCCAGCAGCCGCCGCGCCTGCGGCACCGACTGCGCCAGCACCCAGAAGTTCAGCCAGGCACCGACCGCTTCGCGCCGGAAGTTTCCGGGGCTGAACGACGCGCGCAGGATCGCCTTGACCCGCCCTTCGTCGCCTTCTGCCGCCGCCAGCGCGCCGCGAACCTCGGCGCCGTATAGGGTCAGGATATGGCGCATGGCGGCCAGGAACATGTCTTCCTTCGAGCCGAAATAGTGATGCGCAAGCGCCGAGGACATGCCGGCCCGCTTGGCAATCTGGCTGACGGTGACATCTAACGACCCTGTGCGCCCGATTTCGAAAATCGTGGCTTTGACAAGGGCTTCCTTGCGGATAGGCTCCATTCCAAGCTTCGGCATCGGCGCGGCCCCATAAAATGCTTGCCAAACCGTATCAGCACGAAGTTTATTGACTCGTCAATCAACAAAAAACTGCGGGGAGTATCCATGTCTATCCGTTCTGCACTTCTGACCTCAGCCGTGACCTTTGCCCTGGCGGGCAGCGCCTTCGCCGAAGGCTGCGAAAACGTGATCTTTTCGGACGTCGGCTGGACCGACATCACCGCCACCACGGCGGCGACCACTCTGATCCTAGAGGCGCTGGGATACGAGACCGAGACCAAGGTTCTTTCGGTTCCCGTCACCTATACCGGCCTGGCCGAAGGCGACATCGACGTGTTCCTGGGCAACTGGATGCCGACGATGGAGGCCGATATCGCCCCCTACCGCGACGCGGGCACGGTTGAAACCGTCCGCACCAATCTTGAGGGTGCAAAATACACGCTGGCCACCAACGAGGCGGGCGCAGCACTTGGCATCACCGACTTCGCGGCCATTGCCGCCCAGAAGGACGCGCTTGAAGGTCAGATCTACGGCATCGAGCCGGGCAACGACGGCAACCGCCTGATCATCGACATGATTGCCTCGGGGCCGTTCGGACTGGACGGGTTCGAGGTGGTGGAAAGCTCGGAACAGGGGATGCTGGCCGAAGTGGCGAAGGCCACCGAAGATGGCCGCCCGATCGTGTTCCTTGGCTGGGAACCGCATCCGATGAACGCCAACTTCAAGATGACCTACCTGACCGGCGGTGACGATTTCTTCGGTCCGGACTTTGGCGGAGCGACGGTCGCCACCAACGTCCGTGCAGGCTTTGCCGCAGAATGCCCGAACACCGGCAAGCTTTTGTCGAACCTCGCCTTCTCCTTGCCGATGGAGAACGAGATCATGGGCGCGATCCTGAACGACGGGGCCGACCCGCGCGATGCGGCCAAGGCCTGGCTGGCGGCCAACCCCGCCGCGTGGGAGGCCTGGCTTGATGGTGTGACCGCCATGGATGGTGGTGATGCCAAGGCTGCCGTGGCAGCGGCACTGCAGTAACCAGAAGGCCCCGGTCGAAGCCGGGGCCTTCTTTCCAGTGCGGGGGGCGCAATGGACTGGCTGACCGACTACAAGATCCCTGTCGGCAAATCCGCGAAGGCGGTTTTCGACTGGATGAACGCCAATCTGGGAGGGCTTTTCGACGCCATCTCGGCCGCGCTTGAGGCGATGATCGACGGCATCCTCTGGCTGCTTCAGACGCCGCACCCCTTAGTGATCGTCGCACTTTTCGTGGCCCTGACCTGGTTTCTCCAGAAGAACTGGAAGGTCTGTCTGGGCGTCATCCTGGGATTCCTCTTTATCCTGAATCAGGGCTACTGGGAGGAGACGACCGAAAGTCTGACGCTGATCCTGTCGGCCTGCGTGGTCTGCATGGGTGCCGGCGTGCCCATCGGCATCGCCGCCGCGCACCGCCCGAAGCTGTACCGCGCGATGGTGCCTATCCTCGACCTGATGCAGACACTGCCGACCTTCGTCTACCTGATCCCGGCCATTGTCTTCTTCGGCCTGGGCATGGTGCCGGGCCTGATCGCCACCGTCATTTTCGTGCTGCCAGCACCAATCCGCCTGACGCATCTTGGCGTCTCCTCGACCCCGCAGGCGCTGATGGAGGCCGCAACCGCCTTTGGTGCGACGCCGAAGCAGCGGCTGTGGAAGGTGGAATTGCCCTATGCCTTTCCGCAGATCATGGCCGGTCTCAACCAGACCATCATGCTGTCGCTGTCGATGGTGGTGATCGCGGCGCTGGTGGGCGCGAACGGGCTGGGGGTGCCGGTGGTGCGGGCGCTGAACTCGGTCAACACCGCGCTGGGGTTCGAGTCCGGCTTCATCATCGTGGTGGTTGCCATCCTGCTTGACCGCATGCTGAGGGTTTCCCGATGACCGAAGAACCCGCCGTCGTCTTCGACCGTGTCTCGATCGTGTTCGGCGACCACCCGGACCGTGCGCTGCCCTTGATGGACCAGGGGCAAAGCCGCAGCGAGATTCAGGCCTCGACCGGCCAGATCCTTGGCGTGCACGACTGTTCGCTGACGGTGGCCAAGGGCGAGATTCTGGTGCTGATGGGCCTTTCCGGGTCGGGCAAATCCACGCTTCTGCGCGCGGTGAACGGGTTGAACCCCGTAGTGCGCGGGTCGGTGACCATCAATGACGGAAGCTGGAGCGCGAATGTCACCGCCTCGTCCCCCGCCGACCTTCTGAAAGTGCGGCGCGAGTGCATCGCTATGGTGTTCCAGCAGTTTGGCCTGCTGCCGTGGCGATCGGTGCGCGAAAACGTCGGTCTGGGGCTGGAGCTGGCCGGGCAGACCCCCGACCAGCGCAAGGCCAAGGTTGATGAGCAACTGGCGCTGGTGAACCTGACGCAATGGGCCGAACGCAAGGTCGGTGATCTGTCCGGGGGCATGCAGCAGCGCGTGGGTCTGGCCCGCGCCTTTG
>JANOER010000119.1:0-33844 GCA_031441285.1 Rhodobacterales bacterium | reverse complement strand
CGTCAGATGCGCCGTTTGGGCGACTCCGCCAACTGGGACTACGCTGATACCGAAGGTGACAAGGCCGGCTACTTCACCATGGACGAGAAGATGTCGGGGTTCATCCTCTTCATGCAGTATTCCCGCACCGGCCGAGCGATGCGGGCCCTGGCGCAGGACCGGGTTGCAGCGCAGCTGATGGGCGTCGATGTCGACCGCTATTCGATGATCGGCTTTGCCTTGGGCGCGATGCTGGCCGGGCTGGTCGGCGGGCTTTTGGTGACGATCACCGGGGTCAACCTCGGCATGGGCGGGCCAACCTCGGTCAAGGCGTTCCTGATGATCATGATCGGCGGGGCCGGAGTGATCTCAGGTGCAATCGCCGGCGGGTTCATCCTGGGAATGATGGAGTCGGTGGGGCTGACCGTGCTGGCCGCTTACGGCGACGTCACCTACCTGGTGATCTTCATCACGCTGATGATCTTCCTTGCCATCCGGCCGCAGGGTCTGATGGGCAAGCCGTGGGGTTGAGCCGATGACCGAACAATCGCAATCCACACCCATCGTCGGGAGCCGCGTCATGACGACCGCAAGACTGCTGGGCATCGGAGCGTTCCTGCTGGGTGTTTTCGTCTTGGTGCCCCTGTTCATCAACCTGAGCGGACGGTGGGACTTCTACTACACGCTCACCTCGGTGGCTTTGCTGTCGGTGGCAGCGGCGGGGGTCTGGCTGACCTTCTACATCGGCCGGATCAACATCGGACAAGGCGCCTATGCGCTGACCGGGGGCTATGTCTCGGCCATCCTGATCACACAATATGGGGTCAGCTTCTGGCTGACTCTTCCGCTCGCGGGTCTGTTCTGTGCCGCCGTGTCGGTGCTGATCGGACTGCCGATCCTGCGGCTGCGCGGAGTCTACTTCGCGATGGTCACGCTGGTCCTGACCGAAGTCGCCCGTCTGACGGCGCTGGCGCTGTCGATCACCAACGGGGCGAAGGGCATCACCTCGATCCCGCTGCCGGGTGAGCTTTCGATTTTCGGCCTGACCATCATCCCGGACTTCACCACGCTGGAGAACCCGAAGCTTGCCTTCTACCTGATGGCCGCCGCGCTGATGGTGATCACCTACCTTGTCCTCTGGCGCATCGTGAATTCGCGTCTCGGCCACCTTTGCCGGTCGTTGCAGCAGAACGAGGAGCTGTCGGCCTCGATTGGCGTCAACACCGCGATGCTGCGCGTGCTGACCTATGCGATCTCGTCCTTCTTCGGCGGGTTGGCGGGGGCGATCTTCGTGGCGATCTCGCAGTCGATCTATCCGTCGTCCTTTGTGGTGCAGGACAGCGTGAACTTCATGCTTTACTGCTTCCTCGGCGGGCTTGGCTATGTGTTCGGGCCGATGCTGGGGACGCTGCTGCTTTACTTCGGCTGGGACCTTCTTTCCATCGCGAGGGAGTACCAGCTTCTCATCTACTCGGGTGCGCTGATCGCGCTGATGCTGGTCTTGCCGAACGGCGTTCTCAGCCTTCTGGACAAGAAGGGGGACCGCAAATGACCGCGCCAATCCTGCAGATCAAGGGCGTCACCAAGCGCTACGGCGGGCTGACGGCCAACAATGACATCACTTTCGACGTCGCCCCGCAGGAGATCCTGTCGGTGATCGGCCCGAACGGGGCGGGTAAATCCACGCTTTTCAAGCAGATCGCAGGGTTTGTCACGCCGACGACGGGCGAGGTGATCTACAAGGGCACGAAGATCTCTGGCCTGCCACCGCACAAGGTGGCGCGGATGGGGGTGGTGCGGACCTTCCAGGAGACGACGATCTTCAAGTCGATGACGGTGCGCGAAAACGTCATCGTCTCGCATCACCTGCGGTCGAAGGCCTCGCTTCTGGGGTTCTTCTTCGGATCGGCCCGGGCGCGCGCGGACGAGGCGGAGTTCGGCAAATCGGCGGATGACATCATCGACTTTCTGGGGTTGCAGGCGATCCGCACTGAAATGGCATCGAACCTGCCGCAGGGGCATCTCCGCGCGCTGGGAATGGCGATCGGGTTGGCAACCCACCCCGAGATCATCCTTCTGGACGAGCCTTTCGCCGGGATGAACCATGACGAGACGATGCGCATGGTCGCCCTGGTCCGCCGTCTGCGCGACGAACGCGGTCTGACGGTCCTGCTGGTGGAACACGACATGCCGGCGGTGATGAAAATCTCGGACCGGATCGTCTGCATCAACTTCGGCGAGAAGATCGCCGAGGGCACGCCTGCCGAAATCCAGGCCAACCCGCGCGTGATCGAGGCCTATCTGGGCAGCGAAGACGCCGCGATCGGGATGTGAACCATGACCCAGACCGCCACACAGCTTGCCCCGGCCAGGAAGATGCTCAGCTTCGACAACGTCGAGCTTTACTATGACCACGTCTATGCGCTGAAAGGCGTGTCCATCGACCTGATGGAAGGTGAAACCGTCGCTCTGATCGGTGCGAACGGCGCGGGGAAATCCTCGATCCTGCGGGCGATCACGGGGCTGCGGAAGATCAAGTCGGGGTCGATCAGCTATCTCGGCGACCGGATCGACGGGCGTCCGGCGGCCGAGATCGTCAAGCGCGGCATCGCCATGGTGCCGGAAGGCCGCCGGGTCTTCCCGCTGATGAGCGTCAAGGACAACCTCTTGATGGGGGCGTTCACCCGCACCGACACGCAAGGGATCGAGCAGACGCTGGACAGCGTCCTGACCCGCTTCCCGCGCCTGAAGGAGCGCTTCACCCAGCAGGCCAGCACGCTGTCGGGCGGCGAGCAACAGATGATGGTCATCGGCCGCGCCCTGATGGCGAAGCCGAAGCTGTTGCTGCTGGACGAACCCTCCCTCGGCATTGCGCCCAAGCTGGTGCAGGACATCGCCCGCGCCATCGTCGCGATCAGCCGGGACGAAGGCGTGTCGGTTCTGCTGGTGGAACAGAACAGCCGCATGGCGCTGTCGATCTCGAACCGGGCCTATGCGATGTCCACCGGGCAAGTGGTGCTGTCGGGTGTCTCGAAGGACCTGATGCACGACGACCGGATCAAGGCCGCCTATCTGGGCGGGGACCTCTGACATGCGGCTTCTGGTGATCAACCCCAACTCCACGGTCTCGATGACAGACAAGATCGGTGTCGCGGCGCGCGCTGCGGCTAGTCCCGGGACCGAGGTCAGTGCGGTCAATCCCCCGCAAGGACCGGTCTCGATCGAGGGCTACTATGACGAGGCGCTCAGCGTGCCCGGCCTGCTGAACCTGATCCAGACGGCCCCGGCCTTCGACGCCGTGATCATCGCCTGTTTCGACGACACGGGCCTTGATGCCGCCCGCTGCCTGACCGACCGCCCGGTGATCGGCATCGGCGAGGCTGCCTACCATTTCGCCTCGATGATATCGAACAAGTTCTCGGTGGTGACCACCCTGGCCCGCTCGGTCCCGGCGCTGGAACACAACCTGCACCGCTACGGCCTTTCGGCCCGCTGCGCCCGGGTGCGGTCATCGGACGTGGCGGTGCTGGAACTGGAGCAACCCGGGTCGAACGCCCGCCATCGCATCAGTGCCGAAATCGGCCGCGCCGTAGCAGAGGATCGGGCCGAGGCCATCGTCCTTGGCTGCGCCGGAATGGCCGACCTCGCCGCGGATCTGGCGGCGGAGCATGGGCTGCCGGTGCTGGACGGGGTGTCCTGCGCCGTGCGGCTGGCCGAGGCGATGGCGGGTCTTGACCTGCGGACATCGCGGTTGGGTGGCTACGCGCCGCCCCCGGCCCATAAATCAAGGCGTGTCTGACTTGGACGGACACGTATCCTTCATGGCGGAGGCAATCTTCGCACTCCTTCCGGCTGAATGCGCCGAGCAGGGTTCCAACCCTTCGCCATGACGCGTCGATGGTGCGCTCGCCGGCTTTGCGGAACAGGGTCTTGAGCTTGGCGAATACCATTTCAATGGAGTCAGGGCGCGCTCTGCTGCACAAATCTCATGGGGGATTCAGCTCGTGAATCCAGTGTGGTAGCTGGAGGGCATAGGCAGACCCACACTGGATTCAAGACCAGAACTGGCCTGACTACAGCGCCTGGCTCGGGCGCAGCAATCCAGACCTGCCTGACGATGAAGGTGATGTTCGGCAAGGCGCTCCTTCAGGCGACGGGGTTCGTCGAGAGCCTGACGGGGTTGGACAGTCTGGGCCGGGAGGTGCCCAACTTCAGCACCCTCAGCCGGCGCCAGAAGACCCTGAAGGTCAACATTCCCTTTCGCGGGTCGCAAGGACCATTGCACCTTCTGATCGACAGCACCGGCACCAAAGTCGGTGGTGAAGCAGAGTTACCGCCCGCCGGATACATTCAGGATCGACCCCGTCACGTAGCTTGCGGCGTCCGAAAGCAACCAGATTGCGGCTGCCGCAACTTCCTCCGGACGTCCGGCGCGGTTTATCGGGACGGTCCCGGCGAGGCTGTCCCTGACCCCGGCTTCCAGCCGCGCCAAGATGGGCGTTGCAATCACGCCGGGTCGAATCGCATTCACCCGGATGCCCTGACCGGCCACCTCGCGGGCGAGGCCGATTGTGAGCGAGTCCACGCCACCTTTGGAGGCCGCATAGTGGACTTCATGCGGCAGGCCGCCAAGAACAGCCGCCATGGATGAGATGTTGACGATCGCCCCACCATTTCCACCGCGATCTGTCGCCATGCGGCGGACGGCTTCCCGGCAGCAAAGGATTGGGCCGGCCAGGTTTACGGCGAGCGTTCGAGCAAGGCGGTCTGCGTCGAGGTCGGCGAACGGGACCGATCCGAAGACGCCGCCCGCGTTGTTCACCAAGGCCGTTATGCGCCCCAGACTGTCATCCACTGCGGCAAAGAGGCCTGTGATTTCAGGCTCGTTTCCCATTTCGCAACGCAACGCCACCGCCGTACCCCCCTCGGCACGAATGCTGGCGCAGACCGCTTCTGCTGCATCGGGTTGAGTGGAATAGTGGATGGCAACAGCGTAGCCGGCCCGCGCGCCCGCCAGTGCCGTTGCGGCACCGATCCCGCTGCTTCCGCCGGTGACGAGAAGAACCGCCCTCATGATGCCCGCCCGGCGTTGATCGCCTTGAGGCGTTGATTTCGGCAATAGGCCACCGATTTCTCGATCGCAGAACGTGCGACTGCCAACGGAGCAGGGTCCGGTTTCCGGACCGGATCGCCACGTTTCGGCCGTGTCAGGCGCAGAGGAAGTTCGAGGCCGATGCCTGGAACGCCGCCTTGCGAAAACAGCCAGGGGAGCAGGTCCGCGTAGCCGACCGCGCCGTCCCCGACTGCGCAGAAATGCCAGTCGGGGCCGTCGATGCCGATGTCTTTCACATGCAGACGGGCACACCAGGGCAGAGCTGTCGAAAGATCGTCTTGAGCCGTGGCCCGTCGGTCGCCATAGGTCATTGCGTTGCCGATATCGTAGTTCAGGCGCAGCGCCGGATGCCGGATCGAGCCGAGCAAGGCCGCCGCCGCAGCACCGCTGGGGATCAGCGAGTCCGAACCGTGGCCCGGATTTTCCAGTGCAAGGACGACGCCACGCGCGGCGAATTCCGGCAAGCACCGGTCAAGCGTGGCGTCAAAGGCGGCGCGATTGGCTTGGGCTGTCGCGTTGGTGATGACCATCGGGGCACCGATCCGCGCTGCATAGTCGGCGCGACACAGAAGTCGGTCGGAACTGTCGTCCTCGCCCAGAT
Organism: Rhodobacterales bacterium; assembly: GCA_031441285.1. GTDB lineage: Bacteria > Pseudomonadota > Alphaproteobacteria > Rhodobacterales > Rhodobacteraceae > Tabrizicola. Next base: position 28,151 of record JANOER010000119.1, on the reverse strand, counting down.
CGATATGGGCCGAAAGTGCCGCCGCACGCAGCCCGCTGTTGCGCAACCTTTCGGCCATCGCGGCGGCGGCTGCAGGGCGAAAATCCGTCTCGTCAAAGTCGACATAGCCCTTGATGAAGGCGGGCTCGACCGCATCGATGCCAAGGCTGGCCAGAACGTCGAAACCGGCACTCATGTCGTGCCCGTCAAAAACCACGGTTGATACCGAAATCATCCGCACAACTCCGCCGTTGTTCCGCCCGCCATGCCGGACGCCTCAGTCATGATCGCTGCTACGCCCGTCATGTCGATCCGCGATGGCAGGTTGCTGCTGGCCGGTATCGGGCGCGATTGGTCTGCTTGCGCCAAAGCCGGCATGAGGACGCTGTCAGGCACAGCTTGATGGATGCTGCGCACTGGTATAATGATAACGCCAGACAGACTCAAGGCTTCTGCATCCGTCCCGTCGCGGCCCGGTTGCGCAACAGGATGGAGACGGCGATGACACGAACGGTTGCAGTGCTTGGAGCAGGCGGCAAGATGGGCTTCCGCGTGACAAAGAAACTGGCTGACGCCGGTTATGATCTGCGCGCGGTAGAGATCAGCGATACCGGGCGGGCGCGGCTGTCCGAGGCCGGGTTGCGGGCGATGGGCGAAGCGGAGGGTCTTGCAGGGGCCGAGGTTGTGGTGCTGGCTTTGCCGGACAATATCATCGGCCAGGTTGCTGCAGCGATTGCGCCCAGACTGACGGCTGGAACGATGCTGCTGATACTGGACGCAGCGGCCCCCTACGCGGACGCCTTGCCGAGGGACCGCCCGGACCTGGTCTATTTCGTGGGTCACCCCTGCCATCCGCCGCTTTACAACGATGAAACCGACTGGGACGCCCGCCGCGATTATCATGGCGGCGTGGCAAAGCAGGCCATCGTCTGCGCGTTGATGCAAGGCCCGGAAAGCGCCTATGACATCGGTGCAGAGATCTGCCAGGCGATGTGGTCACCGATCATCCGCACCCACCGCGTCACGGTCGAACAACTGGCCATCCTGGAGCCGGGCCTGTCCGAAATGGTGGCGATGCCCTTTGTCGATGTGATGGTCGAGGCGATTGACGAATGCGCCAACCGCTATGGTATCCCGCGCGAGGCGGCGTTCGATTTCATGATCGGGCACCTGAACGTCGAGATTGCCATGTGGTTCGGGCTTTCGCCCAAAGTGCCCTCTGATGCGGCCTTGCGCTTGATGCGGTTTGCCAAGTCGATTGTCGTCAAAGACACCTGGCGTGAAGCTTTAAGTCCAAAGAAGGTCAAAGAGGCGTCAGAGCTTATCGTCTATGGACGATCCTAGAATTCTGTATTTCCTGTTTACTTGCTGTAGCTTAACTCATTCCCGCTAAATCCAGCGCCCAGAGGTGAACGCCATGCGCGGCTGCGTCCCACGGTTGCTCTTGAACGGCAGTAGCCATGGCGGCATAACACTGGGATGAACACAGGTGACCGCATCCAGAAACGCAAGTTGTCCGAGGATGTCCGTCTTCGGTTGCTTGACCTGATTGAAAGCGGCGATGCCCGCCCCGGCGACACGTTGCCGTCCGAACGCGAACTGATGGAAAGTCTTGGCGTCGGCCGACCGGCGATCCGTGAGGCGATGCAGGCATTGGAACGCACCGGCCTGATCGAGATCCGACATGGCGAACGCGCTCGCGTGGCCGAGGCCTCATTGGGGCGGATGGTCGATCAGGTGTCGGAAACCATGAAGCATCTGCTGTCGCATTCGACGGCCAGCCTTGAAAACCTGAAAGAAGCCCGCATCACGTTTGAGCTGGAGATGGCGCGGATTGCGGCCAGGCGGCATTCGACCAATGATGTTGCACGGCTTGAACAAACGGTCGACGCCCAATCGGCAGCGCAGGACAGCATCACCAGGTTTCGCTTGCTGGACGGACAGTTTCACCGCGACATCGCCGCGATCAGTGGCAACCCGATCTGGATGGCGCTGTCCGATGCCCTGTTCAGGTGGCTGAACGATTTTCACGTCGACCTGGTATCCGTGCCAGGACTGGAAAAGGTGACGCTGGCCGAGCACCGCGCCATCATTGCGGCGATCCGCACGGGCAGCGCGGATACAGCAGCGGCGGCGATGTCAGATCACCTGAACCGCGCAAACGAACTGTACCGGCGCGCCGCCAAGTAAACACAAATCGTGGTCATCGCTGAACGGGCGAAGGTATTGCGTGACTCTTTTTACTGGTATAATGATCATTCCAACAGGCACAGCATCAGGATCGTTGACGTGATCTCCGCCTCCCGATCATCGGCGAAGACAGCCACCGGACCCGAACACGTTTCGGTAGGTTCGGTGTCGCTGCTGATCGGTGGCGATGGTCTGCGCGGCCTGTGCGTTGGCGAAACCGAGGTGGTTCGTGGCTTGTCGTATCCCGTCCGGGCAGCGGATTGGAGCACTCTCGCCACCGTGGTTTTGGACGAACAGTTTGAACAGTCCGCAGGCAGGGTGTCGCGGGTCACCCGCTTTCAGGCAATCGATGGCAGTTTTGCAGGTCGCTTTGAGGTTTGGATTGACGCCGATCCACCCCATGCAACCGCCACTGCAACGGTCGAGATTGCGGCGCTGCGCAAACTCGCCGTGAACCGGGCAGGATTTGCCCTGTTGCATCCGCTGGCGGGGGTCACGGAAACTGCGCTGACCGTCCGGCATCCGGATGGCCGGCAAAGCCAGATTGCATTCCCAAAACACATCAGCCCCGGCAAGACGGCAAAGGACATCGCCGGTCTGGCCCATCTGGTCGGCCCCGTCGAGGTTGATATCGCCTTTGATGGCGAGGTGTTCGAGATGGAAGATCAGCGAAACTGGTCTGACGCGTCGTTCAAGACCTATTGCCGCCCGCTTTCCGCGCCCAAGCCCTTCATCATGGAACCCGGCGTGCCGCTGCGGCAGACGGTCATCATCCACATGACGGCACGCAAGGCTCAGGCGGCGGCGCAACCGGTGCCAGAGGCCGTCACTGCACGGATGCCCGAAGTGGCGCTGGCGCATGAGCCGGGATTGTCGGACACCCGGAAACTCTCTGCATTTCCGGGCTTGCCGGTGCAGGCGAGGCTGACCGCGCGGGCGACGGATGCCGATCTTGCGGCTCTTGCCGACATTTCGGATCTGACACTGGAGCTGGTGGCGGAAGATGCGCGGGCACTGACCGTCCTGGCGCAGCGGTGCCACGGCGCCGGACTGCGCCCCGCCTACGTGGTCGCCCTGCCGCAGCCTTACCTGGCCAGCCACCAGCCGGAAGGGCCATGGCCCTATGGCGCCGCGCCCGCGAACTTTGCGGCGGCAATGCGGAGACTTTTCCCCGATGCGGCGGTCGGTACGGGAAGCCTGACCAACTTCACCGAGCTTAACCGCTGCCGGCCTGCGCTGGACGGCACCGATTTCGTCACCTTTGGCAACACCGCCATCGTCCATGCCGCCGATGACATGTCGGTCTTCCAGACGTTGGAGGCGCTGCCGCACATCCTTGAATCGGCCCGCAACCTGGCCGGGCCGAAGCCCCTGCGTCTGGGTCTTCTGTCCATCGGGATGCGGTCAAACCCCTATGGTGCAGCTGTGGTCGACAACCCGGCTGGCGCTCTGGTGCCGATGGCGCGCCTTGACCCACGGCAGGCGACCGGGTTTGCGGCGGCTTACGGCGTGGGCGTGCTGGCGGCGGCAGCCATCGCCGGGGTGCAAAGCCTGGCGCTGGCGATGCCAGACGGCCCGCTGGGTGCGGCAGGGCCTGCGCCACTGGGGCGCGTGATCCGGGCTGCCGCGCGCATGGCCGGATCGTGGGTGCAGGTGACAAACGGCGATGGATGGGTGCGGCTTTCGGGCGAGGCAGGCGGGCTGGCCGCCAATTTCGGATGCGCGGGAACGGACATTCCCGGCGTCGGTACGGTGGCAGCGCAATCGGCGACCGTGTTTGGCCAGGTGGCGACATGACTGTGCCTTTTCGCGGTGTGCTGATCGGCTGCGGGTTCTTTGCCCGCAACCACATGCACGGTTGGGCCGGCCTGCCGGGCGTGGACATCGTTGCGGTCTGCGATCTTGACCAAGACCGGGCGCAGGCGTTTGCGCGGGATTTCGGGGTAGCGCACGCTTTCACCGATGCCAGTCAGGCGCTGGCGCAGATCAAGCCAGATTTCGTCGACATCGCCACCACTGTCGGGTCGCACCGGGCATTGGTGGAACTGGCCGCGCGCCACACCCGGCTGGTGATCTGTCAAAAGCCGTTCGCGGAAACGCTGGCGGATGGCCAGGCGATGGTGGCTGCCTGCCAGTCGGCGGGTATTCCGCTGATCGTGCACGAAAACTTTCGTTGGCAGGCCCCGTTCCGGGCGCTGAAGGAGTCGCTTGACCGGGGCGATATCGGCCCGCCACGCTTTCTGCGCCTGTCGTTCCGCCATGGCTTCGATATCTACGCCAACCAACCCTACCTGGCCGAGGTGCCCGATCTGGCGCTGACCGATGTGGGGCTGCATCTCTTTGATCTGGCGCGGCACCTGATGGGCGATGTCACCCGAATGTCCTGCGAAACCCAACGGCGCAATCCGGCGGTCAAGGGGCAGGATGCGTTTCTGGCCAGTCTGCGGCACGCTTCAGGTGCGGTATCGTCGGTGGATTGCAGCTTTCACACGCGCCTGAGCCCAGACCCGTTCCCCGAAACGCTGGCGTGGCTTGAGGGCGATTCGGGCACGCTGGAACTGACCCAAGGCTACCGGCTGCGGCTGCACACCCGCAGCGGCGTGACTGAAACCGATGTAGAGCCGGCGGTTCCGGCGTGGGGTGAAAAGCCCTGGCACGGTGTGCAGGACTCGGTCGCCGCGTTCGAGGCGCATGTGGCGCAGGTGCTTGCGGGGCGGGCCGATCCGCAACCCTCCGGCGCACATAACCTTGAGACGCTGGCCCTGACACAGGCTGCGATCCGGTCGGCACAGACGGGGCAAGCGGTTGATATGGCAGCCTTCCGCTTGGCGGAGGGAGGCTGAGGTGGACCGGATCGAAGCCGACTATCTGATCGAGACCGCCTATCCTCTGGCCCAGGCCGCCGAGGCGATGGCGGGAGAACAATCGTCCGGCACGTTTCTCCCCGTGCCGGGTGAAACCCCTGTGCTGAAAGCGCGGGCGGCGGCGACGGTGATCGCGGTCACTGACTGCGGGCCCGTTGCCAACCCATCCCTGCCCGGTGCCGGGCACGCCGATCGGCCGCACCGGCAGGCGCGGGTCACGCTGGCATGGCCCCTGGCCAATCTTGGCCCGTCACTGCCGAACCTGCTGGCCACGGTCGCGGGCAACCTGTTCGAGCTGAAATACTTCTCGGGCCTGCGGCTGACCGACATCCGCCTGCCGGAGGCGTTTGCAACTGCCTATCCGGGACCTGCGTTCCAGATCGAGGGCACCCGGCGGCTGAGCGGTGTGCAGGACCGTCCGCTGATCGGCACGATCATCAAACCGTCGGTCGGACTGTCGGCGCCGGATACGGCGGCGATGGTCGCATCGCTGTGCGAGGCCGGGATCGACTTCATCAAGGACGACGAGTTGCAGTCCGACGGGCCCGCCTGCCCGTTCGAAAACCGGGTGCGCGCGGTCATGGCCGTGATCAACGCCCATGCTGACCGCACGGGAAAGCGCGTGATGTTCGCATTCAACCTGACCGGCGAGGTGGACGAGATGCGCCACCGGCATGACCTTGTGCTGGCGCATGGCGGCACCTGCGTGATGGCCAGCCTGATTGCGCTGGGTCTGGTGGGCCTGACGGCCCTGCGCCGTCACAGCCAGTTGCCCCTTCATGGCCACCGCAATGGCTGGGGGGCTGTGTCACGCCATCCCGCCCTTGGGTTCGACTACGCCCCGATGGCCAAGATGTGGCGGCTGGCGGGGGCGGATCATCTGCATGTGAACGGCCTGCGCAACAAGTTCTGCGAACCCGATGCATCGGTCATCGCATCAGCCCGGTCCTGCCTGACGCCGCTGTTTGCGGGCGCGCCCTGCCATGCCATGCCGGTGTTTTCGTCTGGCCAGTCTGCGGCGCAGGTGCATGACACCTATGCAGCCCTTGGGTCCACCGACCTGATCTTTGCGGCGGGTGGCGGGATCATGGGGCACCCCGACGGTCCGGCGGGTGGGGTGGCATCGCTGCGCGACGCATGGGATGCAGCCCTGGCCGGCATCCCCCTTGCACAAGCCGCCCGCGAAAGCCGCAGCCTTGCCGCCGCGCTGGAGGTGTTCGGATGACCGCCGCCTTCGCCTTGCCGGACGGGCCGCTGATCGCCTGGTATGGCGATGATTTCACCGGGTCGGCTGCGGTGATGGAAGTGCTGGCGTTCAACGGCATCGCATCAGTGCTGTATCTGGCCCCACCCGATGCTGCGTTGCAAGCGCGGTTCGGGGCGCGGCAGGCGATCGGGATCAGCGGCGACGCGCGCAGCCGCTCGCCGGACTGGATGGGGTCCGCACTGCCGCCGGTCTTTGCCGCCCTGCGGGCGACGGGCGCGCGGATGGTCCAATACAAGATCTGCTCCACCTTCGATTCCGCCCCCCGGCTTGGGTCCATCGGCTGCGCCGCTGATATCGCCGACGCGCCCTTCTGCGCGATGGTGATCCCGGCACCCCGGATCGGGCGCTGGCAGGCGTTTGGCAACCTGTTCGCGCGCAGCGGAACAAGCGCCGCGCGGCTGGACCGGCACCCGACGATGGCCAACCACCCCGCGACGCCGATGCGCGAGGCGGATGTGCGGGTGCATCTGGGCGCGCAGACCTCGCAGTCCATCGGGCTGGTCGACGTGCTGGCGCTGCAGGCGGGGCAAGGCGTGCAGGCTTTTGCGGCGGCGCGGCAGGCAGGTGCGCGGATCGTGGCCTTTGATGTGATGGATGATCAGACCCTTCGCGAAACCGGGGCCACGCTGTGGGCGCTGGCACAAGAAGCACCACTGTTCGTCATCGGGTCGCAGGGGGTTGAGGACGCGCTGGTAGCGCATTGGGCGGCAATGGGCCACGTCGCGGCACCCGCACCGCCCGCGTCGGCGGTGGAAAAGATTGCCGTCATCTCCGGCTCCTGCTCGCCCGAGACGGCGGCACAGATCGCACGGGCCGAGGCGGCAGGGTTCGAGGCGATCCGCGTTGACGCAGCTTGCGCCATCACGCCCGGCGGATGGCTGGCCGAGGCAGCGCGGCTGGAGACTGCAGCGCTTGAGGTGCTTTCGCGCGGTGCCAGTCCGATCCTTTACACCGCACGAGGGCCGGGCGACCCGGCGCTGTCCGCAGTTCACACCGCCCGGATCCGCGCGGGGTTTGACGCTGCAACGGCGAACATTGCCCTGGCCGAAGGGCTGGGCACCGTGCTGGCCGACCTTATCACCGGTGCGGGCCTGCGCCGTGTCGCGATTGCGGGGGGCGATACATCCAGCCATGCCGCGGCCCGCCTTGGGATCGTGGCATTGACCGCCGAAGCCCGCATCGCCCCGGCTGTGCCGCTGATGCACGGGCACCGCTCCGACGCGCGGGCGGCACCGTTGGAGCTGATCCTGAAAGGTGGCCAGATGGGAAACCCGGACCTCTTCATCGCCATGCGCGACGGGCCGGAGGCGCGGGCGTGACGGCTGGCTCACCACACCGACGCTGCGGCCCGGCAACGGCCGCCAATCCTTCGGAGGTCGGGTCAAACCCGACCCCGGACCTGACGCCGCGATGCTGTCGCGTGCGCTTTCGCAGCTACCACAACCCAACTGGAGGACGACCATGAAAAGACTGACCCAGACCGCCATCGTGGCACTGGCAACCATCGGTGGCGCGGGCCTTGCCACGCAGGCCACCGCCGCAACCATCTGCTTTGCCTTTCAGGACCTGGAGACCGAGTTCTGGGTGGCCGGCCACAAGGCCATCGTCAGCACGCTGACCGAAGCCGGCCACACGGTGATCGAACGCAACGCGCAGGAGGACGTGAACAAGCAACTTGAACAGGTGCGCGACTGCATTGCGCAAGGCGTCGATGGCATCATCATGATTCCGCAGGATGGCTCCAGCGCCTCGACAATCGTGGCCGAAGCCCAGGACGCCGACGTGCCGATCGCCGTGTTCAACCGCCCGCCGGCCGATCTGACCCGTGGCATCATCGTCGTGGCCGACAACAAGGCCATCGCCGAAACCGCGACGGATTTCATCGTGGGCGAGGCGCTGGCCGCAGCACCGGCGGATGCCAAGCTGACCCCCCTGGTGATCGTGGGTGACCTCAGCGACAGCAACGCAGTTGGCCGCAAAGAAGGCTTCTACGCCGCCATCGCGAAGCATCCCGACCGGTTCAACACTCCGATCGAGGTGGCATCCGAATGGGACGCTGCAACTGCACTGGCCAATCTTGAGGCGGCGGTAACGGCCAACCCGAAGATCGACCTGCTGTTCACCTCGTCGGACTTTTTGTTCCCGACCATCCGTTCAGTGCTGGAGCCGCGCGGCATGTGGGCCAAGCGGGGAGAAGCCGGGCATCTTCTGATGGCGGGGCTGGATGGCGACGCAACGGCCTGCAAGCTGATCAAGGAAGGCTTTGTCGACGCCACTGGCGTGCAGGACCTGTACTTCGAGGCGGAATCGGCCTTGACCGCAATCCTGGCAGCGATCGAGGCGGGCGACACGCAGCCAAACGCGGTGATCGCCGACCCGGGCTTCGCGCTGACATCGGCCAACCTTGCCGAACGCGAGATGGACATGTGGGGCTGTGTGCTGTTGTCGGAAGGGTTCCTCGACAAGTAACGTCGGCATTGGCCCGGCCGGGTGATCCCTGTTTCACCCGGCCGGGTCTTGTTCTCGCGGAAAGACCCCAATGACCGAAACTGAGACAAGCCCCAGACGCGGCCTTGGTGCGCGTGCCGCCGATCTGTTCCTGTCGGACTACTTTGTCCTTTACATGTCGCTGGCCTATGTGGCCGTGCTGGCCCCGTTCCTGCCGGTGTTGCTGACGCCCGGCAACGTCGTGAACGTGATGTCGAACATGTGGCCCCTGCTGATCGTCGCCATCGGGCAGACCTTCGTACTGGCCATCGGCGGGATCGACCTTAGCCAGGGGTCGACCATCGCACTGACCTCGGTCGTGGGTGCGATGCTGATCGCTGTGTCGGCCAACCCGGCCAATCTTGACCTGGCCCCGATCTGGGGCACCATCCTGACGGAAAATGGCGGGCCGCTGGCGGGTGTGCCGGGCAATGTCGCCATGGGAATTGCCGCGATGCTGGTGGTGGCGGTGCTGGTCGGGCTGATCAACGGCGCGGCGATTGCCATCTTCCAGATGCCGCCCTTCATGGTCACGCTGGTGACACTGATCACGATCAGCGCATTCACCATCTGGATGACGCAGTCCGAAAACGTGGCCAACCTGCCCGAAGGGTTCATCGCCCTTGGCAAGGGTGATATCGTGTCGGTCTATTTCGGCGCCAAGGACGAAAGCAAGATCGCCCGAAAGGTGATCTATTCGGCCATCACCTATCCGATGGTCATCGCGGTTTCAGTGGCCATCATCGCGCATGTGCTGCTGAGCCGCACGGTGTTCGGGCGCTATGTCATGGCCATCGGCATCAACCGCAAGGCGGCCGAAATTTCGGGCGTGCCAGTGCGGCGGGTGATCATTCTGGTGTTCGTGATTTCCGCCGTTTGCGCGGCACTCGCCTCGATCCTTTATTCCGCGCGGCTGGAGGCGGGGCGGCCATCATTGGGCGAGGGCAATTTCCTGCTGGATGTGATCGGTGCGGCCGTGATCGGGGGCACAAGCCTTTTCGGCGGCAAGGCCAAGATCATCTGGACCTTCTTTGGCGTGCTGTTCTTTGTCCTTTTGTCCAACACGCTGAACCTGATGAACCTGTCCAGCTTTCAGGTCGACATGGTCAAAGGCGGGGTCATCCTCGCCGCCGCCCTGATGGACGTGCTGCGCACAAGGCTGATGCGGGAGCGGACGCGATGACCGACATCCTGACCTTCGATGCGCTGTCGAAATCCTGGTTCAGCGTGCCCGCCGTCGAAGGGCTGACCTTGTCGGTGCGCGAAGGCTCGGTGCTGGGGCTGATCGGGCAGAACGGCGCGGGGAAATCCACGCTGATGAACATGATCGGCGGCGTCGTGGCCCCCACATCCGGGCAGATGCTGTGGCGCGGGTCGCCCTATGCGCCGCGCGGGGCGGCGGATGCCACGCGGGCGGGCGTTGCGTTCATCCATCAGGAACTGAACCTGTTCACCAACCTGACCGTTGCCGAAAACCTTTACATCGACGGCTTTCCCCGCCGCTTTGGCCTGATCGACCACAAGGCGATCACTGCCCGAGCGCAGGGAATTCTGAAACGGCTTGATCTTGACGTGTCGCCCGGCACCATTGTCGGGCAGCTGTCCCCCGGCGAACGCCAGCTGGTCGAGGTGGCCAAGGCCCTGCACAACGATGCCAGCCTGATCATCCTTGACGAGCCGACAACCTCGCTGACCCCGCGCGAAACGGCACGGCTGTTCGAGGTGATGGGAAAGCTGCGCGCCGAGGGGCGGACGCTGATCTACATTTCGCATATCCTCGGCGATGTCGCGCGGCTGTGCGATTACATCGCCGTTCTGCGGGACGGGCGGCTGGTCGACACGGGCCCGGTTGCCGATTTTGCGGTCCCCCGGATGATCCGGTCGATGATCGGGCGGGATCTTGCGGGCATGTATCCGCCGCGTTCAGGCAAACCGTCGGACGCAGCCCTGTTGCAGGTCAGCCGGGTGTCGCAGCCGGGCGTACTGGAAGATGTGTCGCTGACGGTCAACCGCGGCGAGATTCTGGGTCTGTTCGGCCTGATGGGATCGGGCCGCAGCGAACTGGCCCGCATCCTGTTCGGTCTGGATCCCTGCGCATCTGGCAGTCTGCAACTGGACGCGGCGACGCTTCGGGGCGGCCCGCGCGACCGTATCGCCGCAGGCATGGCCTTTGTCACCGAGAACCGACGCGAGGAGGGTCTGATGATGGACGCCACCATTGAGGCAAACCTCAGCCTCGTCGGCATCCGCAGCTTCGGGCGCGGTCCGTTGGCGCTGGTCGATTCGGCCTCTCTCGCGCGCCGCTCGGAGGTGTCGCGGCACGATCTGGGGATCAAGGCAGGCAATATCGCGATGCAGCCGGTCAAGGCCCTGTCAGGGGGCAACCAGCAAAAGGTCGTTATTGGAAAATGGCTGTTGAAAGACCCAAAACTGTTCATCCTTGATGAACCCACACGCGGCGTGGACATCGGCGCGAAGTACGAGATCTACAGCCTTGCCGACCAGATCGCCGCTGCTGGCAACGGCATCCTGTTCATCTCATCGGAACTGGACGAGCTGATGGGCATGGCCGACCGCATCGTCGTGATGAGCCGGGGCGAGGTCATGGGCGACATCGCCCGCCCCGATTTCGACAGCGAACGCATCCTGCGCATGGCATTCCGCGAGGTCGCCGCATGACACCGCAAACTGCAATCGATTTTGCCGTCCGCAATGCGACCTATGTGATCTTTGCCTGTGTTCTGCTGTATTTCGGCCTGCAGGCCCCCGCGTTTCTTGGCCCCGAAAGCCTTGGCAACATCATCAAGCAGTCATCCTTCGTCGGCATCGCCGCTGTGGGCATGACCTTTGTCCTGCTGACCGGCGGCATCGACCTTTCGGTCGGATCGGCGATGTATCTGGGACCGCTGCTTGCCGGAATGGCGATGCAGGCCTTTGGCCTGGGCGTCGCCGAAGGGCTGGCGATTGCGGTCCTTGCGGGCGTCGCGATGGGCGTCTTCAACGCAGTCTTCATCGTGTGGTTGCGGGTGATCCCGTTCATTGTCACCCTGGCCACGTTGTTCCTGTTCCGGGGAATGGGGGTCTGGCTGACCAGCTCGCAACAGTTCGATTTCAACGAGGACATGCGCAGCTTCGGCCTTGGCCATAGCTTTGGCATCCCGACCCCGATCCTGTTTTTCGCCGCGACCGCGCTGATCGGCTATGTGCTGATGGCCCGCACGACCTTCGGCCGCCAGGTCTATGCCTTGGGCAATGACCGCGAGGCCGCGCACAAAGCCGGGGTCAATACTCCTTGGGTCGAGGCGCGGGTGTATATCCTGTGTTCCGCTTGTGCCGCCCTTTCCGGTTTCGTGCTGATCGCACAGATCGGACGCCTTGATACCGGCTTTGGCGAAGGGCGAGAGTTCGACGTGATCGCCGCCGCCGTGCTAGGCGGGGCGAGCCTCTTTGGCGGCGTCGGCACCGCCATGGGTGCGGTGGTCGGTGCCACGCTGATCCAGACGGTGAAGCTTGGCCTCGTCTTCACCGGGGTGAACCTTTATCTGCAGCCGATGATGCAGGGCCTGATCATCTTTATCGCCGTGCTGATGGATGGTGCCCGCGAACATCGTCTGCAGCTGGACCGCAAAAGAACCATACGCCCGAACTGATCCACCCTTTGACCTGCCCCGCCCGGTAGTCCCTCGTTCACACCGAGAGTCTGGCTTGTTGATCGTTGTCGGTTTCGGGCTGGGCAAGCGCGCCGGGCGACGGTCGAAGCGCTGGGCAGGTTCTGGATCAGTCCACTTGGAATAGCGGCGATGCCGGAACGTATGTCGTGGGTGAACCCAACAACATGGAGACCCAAATGGGCCTGTTTCGCAGCAAACCCGTTCTGCAGTTCCTGTGCGAACCTGCCGACATGGATGTGATCGCACCACCAGTCCCCGCAAAGGCCTATCTGCCGGAATGGTTCCGCAAGCTGCCTGCCGTCAATGATGCCAAGCTTGCCAAGAACGATACCGGCCTGACGGTCAAGCGCTGCATGCCGTTTCTGGACGCAATGACCACTGGCTGGATCATTCCCCTGGCCGCCACCGTCCGGATCGAGATCCGTGAAAGCGGCTCGGTCATGGAGGCCGGCTGGGATTTCGACCGGACCATGATCTCGAACCACGGAATGCATCAGGTGAAGGGCAACCCCTGGGGCAACCGCCCGCCGCGCAAGTTCCACAACTACTGGACCATCGTCACGCCCCCCGGCTGGAGCTGCCTGTTCATCAATCCGATGAACCGCCCGAACGGCATTTTCGAGATCATCTCGGGCATTGTCGACACCGACACGTATCGGTCGCCGATCCACTTCCCGTTCTTCGCAACCGGGCCGGACGGACTGCATGTGATCGAAAAAGGATCGCCCATCGTTCAGGTCATTCCGTTCCGCCGCGATGTCGCCGAGGTGCAGGCAGAGATCCGGGTCGAAACCAAACCCGAGGCACAGGACCGGGTCAGGGTCTTGCGCCAGACTCTGGCCAAGACCGGCTGGTATCGCACCGACGCCCGCGCCAAAAGATAGGCGGGGTCTGACAGAAAAGGGCCTGGGTCGCAGACCCCGGCCCTTTTCTGCTTGCCGATCGTTCGGGTCTGCGGGTTGGGCAGGCAGGTCAAAGGCCAGAACGGAAACGCCGGCCCACAGGGGGCCGGCGTCCGAAAGGAAGCTGTCTGGATCGTGCGATCAGTCGTCGTCGCCGTCCGTGTCGTTGTCCGAGCTGGTGTTCGAGCTGGAGTTCGAGCTCGAGTTCGAGTTGGAGTTCGAGCTGGAGTTGCTGTTCGAGTTCGAGTTGCTGTTCGAGCTGGAGTTGGAGTTGCTGTTCGAACTCGAGTTGGAGTTGGAGTTCGAGTTGCTGTCCGATCCTTCGATTTGGATCAGGATCTGCTCCCAGAAGGCGCCGTCGTCCTCGTCGGCAAGTGTAGGAGCAGCAAAAGATACGGCCATGAACGTGACCGTTGCAATTTTGGCGATGGCTTTCATTGGGTCTTTTCTCCGTTGAGTGAGCAATCATCGTTGACTGCACAGGGAAAACGGACAGAGCGCGGGCTTATTCCGCCCGATGCGCAAAAATTTCGATCGCCCCACTCAAGATGCTGATCCGAATAGAAAAGACCCCGCAAACTGCGGGGCCGGTTCCAGTCCTCGGCAGGCGTGTGGTCCGGGCGTCAGTCCAAAGCGCCCAATGCAACGGCTTCGTCTTCGGCGGAAAGCGGGGCCCCTGCCTCGGTCGCGGTCAGGTAGGCATCCAGCGTTTCAAGCGACGAGGCCGGCGAATATCCCGCTGCATCCGGTGCCGCGGCCGCGATGGCAAAACGGATGTCCCAGGCTTCGCCCGCACGGCAGGCGACGGCGACCACCCTGTCTGCACCCCCTCGGACATGTTCGAACTCGCGACACAGCGCGCCATTGCCGTCCTGGAACGTTGCGATGGCGGACAGCGACATGCCGCCTCCCAGATCGAGCCGGTCACCCGAAGGCAGCGTTGTCAGCGCGTCGGTGATCGACGGATCCGTCAGGCCGGCAATCTCAAGCCCGCCCATGGTGCGCCCGCCGTCGGTCACCAGCCACACGCTGCCGGCACCGATGGCCAGCGCAATCGCCGCCGCCGCCGGCATCTGCCAGAACGGCACAACGCGGCGCCGGGACGCAAGGTCGATGACATTCCCTTGCGAAACCGGAGCCTGCCGCGATGCCGCGTCCGCCTCGGCCATGGCCCGGATCCTGGCTTCCAGGTCTGCGGACACTGCAGGCGCTGCGCCAAAGGCGCGCTTTAGCGCCGTCCTGCTATCAGCGAAAACCGCCGCCCGTTCGGCCAGCGTTTCGTCTTCGGCCATGGCCCGTTCGACGTCTGCGGCCTCGGAGGCCGTAAGTTCTCCGTCGGCATATGCCATAAGCATTTCGTCAGAGATCCCCATAATTGCGACCCTTCCCATTCTCTGCGGGGCCTAACGTCCGGTGCATCACTTTATTCCCACTTTCTCTGCCAAGGCCAATCGGGCGCGGGCAAGTCGGCTCATCACGGTACCGATCGGCACGCCCAGAACATCGGCCGCCTCGCGGTAGCTTAGCTCTTCCACGCAGACGAGCATGATCACCTCGCGGTGGTCCTCGGGAAGTTCGGCCATCGCGGCTTCGGTTTTTCGCAGCATGAGCACCGCTTCCGTATGGCGCACGCCGTCGACGACCAGAGCCTCGGGCGTGTCATGGATGTCAACTGTCACGCCCCGCGTTGTCGTGCGCCGGGCATGGTCGATCCAGGCGTTGCGCAAGATACGAAAAAGCCAGGCGTCCAGCCGTGACGCGGGGTCGAACCGGTCGCGGGCGGCGAAGGCGCGTTCGGCGGTGATCTGGACCAGGTCGTCGGCCAGGTCGCCCCGCCGGCACAGGGAAAGCGCAAACCGCCGGAGATTGGGCAGCAAAGCAACAAGGTTTTCACTGAAGTTGTCCCGCATGTGCGCTTTCTTATGCTGACTTGGCTGCAAGCGGAAGGAATACCGTGCCATCTGATCCGTATGACAAGCCACGGCCGCAACTTTAGGCCCGGCAATCCCGCCTGTGACCAAAGCATCATGAACGGACGAACCTGATGAAACCTACAGCCCTGCTTCCGACCGGTCTTCTTCTGCTTTTCCTTGCCTTCGCAGTCAGTTCGATCGTTCACGGCTCTTTCACCCCGGCCATGGCGCAGGATGACGACGATGGCGGAGCTGGCGGAGATGACGACGACGGCGGAAGTGCGGGCGCTGGCAATGCCGGTTCCGGAAATGCCGGCGCTGGAGACGATGACGACAGGCCGTCAAGCGGCGGCTCCGGGCCGGCACCGTCGCCGCGCCGGGCACCGCCACAGCCTGTGGCCGTCGATCTGCCCCGGTTCGCCTCGGGTGAGCTGGTTACAGTTGCGCTGGACGATGCGGATCTGGCCGCCCTTCTGGCGCGCGGTTATGCGGTTCTGGAAGAGCGGGCCGTGCCGGAACTTGGCATCGTGTCGCGCCGGCTGTCCGTCCCGCCCGGCACCTCGCTTGACGCCGCCCGTGACGAAGTTCGCGCCCTGGCCTCGGGAACCGATGCCGATTTCAATCACTTCTACCGCAGTGAAGAATCGGTCAGCGGCCCGGAGTGCGAGGGGCTGAATTGCGCCTCTCTCGACCTCGTCGGCTGGCATGCGCCGGCAAGCCAGCCCTGTCTTGCGGACGTCGTTGTCGGTGTCATCGACACCGGCATCAATCCCGATCACCCGACCTTCGCCACGTCGCGGCTTGAAGTCCACACGCTGGCTCCAGGCAGCCTTGACCCCTCAAGTGCCATTCATGGCACCGCGGTCGCAGCGCTTTTGATCGGCGATCCGACAAGCCGGTCTCCTGGTCTTTTGCCGGGGGCCCGGGTCGTGGCGGTGGACGCTTTTCATTCCGAAGGCGGGGACGAACGGGCTGACGTCTTCACCTTGGTGGCGGCGATGGACTTCCTTGCCGCAAGGAACATCCGGGTTGTGAACCTGAGCCTTGCCGGCCCGCCCAATTCGGTGCTTGAGCAGACCGTAGCCAAGCTGGCCGCGCGCGACATGCTTCTGGTTGCCGCGACCGGCAATGTCGGCCCCGAGGCCGACCCGGCCTATCCGGCGGCCTATCGCGATGTCGTCGCCGTGACGGCCGTCGACAAGACCGGCAAGATCTACCGTCGGGCAGGTCGGGGGGCGCATGTCGATCTTGCTGCGCCGGGCGTCGGGATCTGGACCGCCGCATCGATCAAGGGGGCAAGGCCGAAAACCGGCACGTCCTTCGCCGCGCCCTTCGTTTCGGCAACCGCCGCGGCCTATCTTGCGGCCGACCCGACCCTGACGGCGAAGGATCTGGTCAGTCGGCTTACCGCCTCGGCCATGGACCTGGGAGACCCCGGCCACGACGAGATCTATGGCCACGGCCTGATTCAGGCCGGTCCGGCTTGCACGTCAACCGAGGCGGCGAAGGCGCCCTAGGTTCCGACGCCGCGGCTGGCTTCGCCCGGTTGCAGCGGGCCGGCATTCCGTGTGGTCCCTGCCGCGGGCTTTCTGCAGGTCTGCTGGCAAAGCCCCTGCCTGTCCAGTCGGACCCGACATTTCGTTTCATTCGGCGCGCCGCCAGGAGAGGCCTTCGCAATCATCGCTGCCGTCTTGGTGATCTGGGCGATCTCGACCCTGCCGGAAACGCTGTCTGCGGACGAGCGAAAGGCGTTGATTGTCACCGCGCTGGCCGTCATTGGCTGGACGATGACCCGGCTTGCAGATTCGCTGGTGGCCATCGCCGCCGCACTTGCGCTGGTATTTCTGGGAACCCTGACCGAAGCAGAACTTTTCGCGGCCATGGGCTCGGAACTGGTCTGGCTGCTGATCGCTGCTTTCGTGATCGCTGCCGTGATTGCCAAGAGCGGCCTGATGGAGCGGCCTGATGGAGCGGATTGTCGCCTGTAGCCTTGCTCGGTTTCAATCCTTCGGCGGCATCGCCTCTGCCCTGACCGGACTGATCATGGCGACTGCGTTCTTCATCCCCTCGACATCGGGCCGCGCGGCCTTGCTGCTGCCGGTCTTTCTGGCGTTGGCCGACCAGATGCCCGACCGCCGCCTGGTCCGTCCTCTGGCGCTTTTGTTTCCGACCGTGATCCTGCTGTCTGCTGGCGGCTCTTTGGTCGGGGCCGGAGCGCATCTGATCGCGGTCGACGCCATTGCCCGCGCCGGTGGGCCCTCCATTGGCTTTGCCGAATGGTTCTTGCTGGCCTTCCCGGTCACGATGGCGAAGTGCCTTGCCGCCACCGCCCTGATCCTGTGGCTGTTCGTGCCGGCAGATCTGCGCGCTGTTCGTTTGCAGCTTGCGCGACCGACCTCGACGCCGGATGCACGTCAGATGCGGATCGGAATGGTGCTTTGCGTTCTTGTCCTGCTTTGGGCGACAACGCCGCTGCATGGCATTTCGATCGCGATCGTCGCGCTGATCGGCGCGCTGATACTTCTGACCCGCCCGTTTGCCGGACAAAGGACCTAGAATGTCTTCAATTGCGTCGACAGCGAACTGATCGTCTACCTTGCTGCCACCATTCTGGTTGCCGAGGCCCTGATCGACAGCGGCGCGGACAAGTGGCTTGCCGCCGGGGCGCTGACGATGGTCCCGGAAAGCCTTGCGACCAATACAGCCTTTGCCGTGGTCTTCGTAACCCTGATTGCGGTGTCGGCGCATCTTGTCATCACCTCGCGCAGCGCGCGTGCTGCCGTGCTGATCCCGGCCGTGGCGCTTCCGGTCGCGGCTTTTGGCCATGACCCGGCGCTGATCGTGATGGTGGCGACCCTGGGAACCGGGTTCTGTCAGACAATGATGGCCAGCGCCAAGCCGGTAGCCATCTTCGGCACAGTTGAACGCGAGACCTACCAGCCGGCCGACCTGCTGCGTCTTGCTGTGCCGCTGATGCCGGTCTTTGCCGGGATCCTTGCGACATCTGCCCTTCTGGTCTGGCCGCTGCTGCTTGACCGGCCATCCGGCGTCGATGCACGGGCGACGGCAGTCCCGAACGTCCCTCCGGCAATGGCTGTGCATGACGGCATCGCGGCCGCCAGCCCTGTCCCGGCCACAGGCCAGACAGAGGCTGAAGTGCGCGCCGTCCTGAGCGACCTTGCCCCCTTGACCAGCCCACGCCCGGCAGCCAGGCCCGTGATCACCGTGCGGGCCGGGTCCGGGGAGGCTGCGAAGCCGGCACCGAAGAAGCGCAAGCCGGCAACGGGCCTGGAAGGCGAGTTGAACAAGGCCGGAAAAGAGCTGCGCTCTGCCGCGCGGCACCGTGCGAACGCGTCCGGACAGGCCCCGTGCGGAACGTCAAGTCAAAGAGCCTCGAAAGCGGCTCATTTCAGTTCTGAACGCTGATTTTTCGCAGCCTGCCAGGATCCGAGGTACCAACAGGAAAATGCGCCGGTCCCCGAAGGGCTGGCGCTTCATGACGTGCGTGGGGTCGCCGCAGATCGCCTCGGCTCGCGGAATGCCTGGTCCTGTCCCATCGGACCGCCATCATCGTCCAGCGCAAGATTTCGGCCGGTCCAGCCTGTGCAGCGCAACCGCGACCAGCCAACCCAAGACGCAACGAACGCGACTTTATTCCCTTCGCTCCTCATCGCCGAGGTCGCGATCGTCCGACCAGTTCCAGGACCCGGACCCCGTGCCACGCGCGTCCAGCACCCTGCCGAGTGCCAGACGCAGCCTGTCGCAGTCGTCGTCTGTCGTGATGACGCCGGGCGACAGGCGCAGGGTCTGACCGCGATGGTCGGCCGTCACTCCATTCTGGCGCAGGCGGGTGACGACTGCAGCACCAGGCAGGTCCGATGGAAGCTCAAGCATCACCGATCCGCCGCGCTGGTCCGCCGCGCGCTGGTCCGCCGCGCGCTGGTCCGCCGCGCGCTGGTCCGCCGCGCGCGGGGTCAGAGGGCGCAGGCCAATATCGTCGGCAAGGGTGAAGATTCGGTCGGTCAGGCTGCGGTTCTGTTCCAGAAGTGCCGCCTGGTCCTGAGCCGCATGCCAGTCCATCGCCGGTAGCGACGCCAGCGCGGCCATGCAGGACGGGGTGGAGGACACCCAGGTGATCAGCGCAAGCCCGACATCCGGGGTCCATCGGGCAAGGAAATCCTCGTCCTCGACCCAAGCCGCGCCCTGGCGCAACGGCACGGTCCGCAAGGCGAACCCCAGACGCCGCGCCAGTCCCGCCAGAAGGAAGTGGTTGGACGCAAAGCAGTCCGCCGCGACCAGCACAGTCCGGCCGGACAGCGTGCTTTCCGGCAGGGACTCCATGACCATGTGCAAGCCCTGGGTGACACTGTCGCAGGTGGTGACCGATCCGGGCGGCGCATTCAGGATCGCCCGCCAGCGGTCGATGAACCGCTGACGAAGCGGCAGAACGCTGCCCTATTGCCCATCGTCGGCACGGCCCCAGACATCGGCGAAGCCGGTCATCGCAGCCGCCAGATCCCCGGCCTTTCCGCGATACATCCCGATAGAGTGATACAGGAAATAGGCGTTGGTCATCTGCGGCCTTTCCAAGAGCCTTGCACGGGACGCCCCGATTGATAGCCCTTGAAGCGCCGGTTTGAAGGCAGGGCGTGCCGTGCAGGGCCGGCCAGAGCATTTGGCACTTGCCATGCTGGCGGAGTTGCCGCTTTCTCGCGAGGGCATTGAAGGAGCCTCCATGATCTCTGACCGTTTGCGGCTGAACGACGGCCACGCGATCCCCGCCCTTGGCCTTGGCATCTGGCAGGTGCCAGAGGCCGATACGGCAAAGACCGTCGCCGCGGCGCTGCGGCTTGGATATCGTCTGGTCGACGGGGCGGCGATCTATGGCAACGAGGAAGGCCTTGGCGAGGGGGTGCGCGACAGCGGCTTTCCGCGCGACGAGGTTTTCGTCACGACCAAGGTCTGGAACAGCGATCAGGGCCATGACGCGACCCTGCGCGCGGTCGAGGCCAGCCTGCAACGCCTGGCGATGGACCGCATCGACCTGTGCCTGATCCACTGGCCTGCCCCGGTGCAGGATCGCTACGTCGACACTTGGCGCGCCCTGATCCGGCTGCGCGATGAAGGGCGGGTGCGGTCCATTGGGGTGTCGAACTTCATGGGGGCGCATCTGGAGCGGCTGGTGGGGGAAACCGGCGTGATTCCGGTTCTGAACCAGGTCGAGCTGAACCCGCGTCTCCAGCAGGCAAGCTTGCGTGCCCTGCATGACCGGATGGGCATCGTCACCCAAAGCTGGACCCCGCTTGGCCAGGGACGAAGCTTCGACGCGGCCCCGGTTCAGGCTGCTGCAAGACGGTCCGGGAAAAGCCCGGTGCAGGTGATCCTGCGCTGGCATCTGCAGCTTGGGCTGTCGGTGATCCCGCGGTCCACCCGCGCGGCGGGGCTGGCCGAAAACCGCGACCTCTTCGACTTCACGCTACTGCCAGAAGAGATGACCGCGCTGGCGGGCCTGGACCAAGGCGCCCGTTGCGGGCCCGACCCGATGAGCTTTGTCTGAAAGGTGGGTTTGGTGCCGCAGCCTCGCCCCGTCCACCGTCGCACCGCATCTGCCGACTGATCCACGATGCGCCAGACCCTGACCGAGATCCACGAGACCAGGGTCGCCAGCGGCGCGCTTCGGCCCGATCCCGCACAGCATGCCGTCCTGCCAATGCTCGAGGAGTTGCGCGCATGGCTTGAGGCCAACGCCAATCGCCGCGTCGGGCTTTTCGCCGGGCTTTTCGCAAAGCCTCTCATGCCGCCAAAAGGTGTCTACCTCTGGGGCGGTGTCGGGCGCGGAAAGTCGATGCTGATGGACCTTTTCATCGACGCGACCGGGATCGCTCAGAAACGCCGGGTGCATTTCCACGCCTTCATGCAGGAAATCCACCGCGGCATGCACGAGGCACGCAAGCGCGAGGTCGAGGACGCGCTTGCCCCAGTCGCCGATGCGGTGATCCGTGAGACCCGCCTTCTGGCCTTCGACGAGATGCAGATCACCGACATCACCGATGCGATGATCGTCGGGCGGCTTTTTGAAAAGCTGTTCGCAGCGGGTGTCGTGATCGTGACCACCTCGAACCGCCCGCCGCGCGACCTGTACAAGGACGGCCTGAACCGCGCGCTTTTCCTGCCGTTCATCGACGTGATCGAAGACCGGTTGCAGGTGGTAAAGCTGGAAAGCCCCACGGATTACCGCCAGCACCGGCTGGCCGGGGCGCAGGTCTATTTTCACCCGGCTCGCAGTGCAACCGCCGATATTGCGGCGATCTGGGCCGACCTGACCGGCGGCGCCCCCGACGCACCGTTGTCGCTTGAGGTGAACGGCCGCAAGCTGGTCTTGCCGCGCCATGCCAGCGGTGTCGGCCGGGCTACATTCTGGGACCTCTGCGCCAAGCCGCTTGGGCCTGCCGACATGCTGGCGATTGCAAGGTCGGTCCGGGTGCTGATCCTTGAGGATATCCCGCAGCTTTCGGCCGCGAACTACAACGAGGCCAGGCGCTTCGTCACCCTGATCGACGCGCTATACGAGGCGAAAGTGCGGCTGATCGCCTCTGCCGCGGAGGCGCCGGAACGGCTTTACATCGAAGGTGAAGGATCGTTCGAATTCGACCGCACCGCCAGCCGCCTGCGCGAGATGCAAGGAGCGACCTGGGGCGCCGTCGACTGACCGAAGCCGCAAAGTCCCAGAATTTTCGCAGAAAATTCTTGCCTTTGCATCATCGGACGTTATCCCTCGGCCTTCGCGGCTCCGGAGACCAGAGCGTCGGCAAAGCCGTGGTTCACGTCGCGATGTCTGGCCTCGTCGGCGCGAACCGCGATGATCACGTCGCGCAGGCGGGCATCGGGCGCAAGTTTCCAGTAGTCCTTCGCGATCTGCGGGGCGGGCACGTTCTCGACCACGCCGCTGTCAAGCTGCGCCAGGTAACCAGTGTAGCTGACCACCGCTTCCTCCTCCAGATACCCGACCACCCGATGTGCGGTCCTGGGCGCGAAAAGGTAAAGGAAGAAGTAGGCGTTGAAGAAGATCGCCTGCCCGAACATGATCAGCGCTCGCTCGAAAAACGACGGTTTGGCAATGTGGATGAAGGTCATCAGGTGCATCCGTTCGTTCTCGGCCTCGTCCAGAAGCTCGCGGATCCAGCCCTGATCTTCACGGATTTGGCGCAGGGCCTTCAAGTGCTGGAGCAGGCCGCCGACCATTCCGGGCACCGCGGCCACCGTCTCCAGCACCACGGCGCGGTGGCCGTAGCGTTTGGAAAAGAAGGCGTCGGCAAAGACGCGCATGAATTTCACAATGCCCAGGGCGATGCGATCCGAAAGGCCCTCGGGGGACTTGTGGCGGTCAAGCGGAAGCGAAGAGAGGTCGGTCATGGCTGATTTCCTTTCCTGACAGAAATAGACAGGGAAGGCCGCCGCACAATCGGGTGCGACATCGTGGCCCGGCCCTACCCCGCCAGGGCCTGCCACATCAGCCGCAGCGCCATCGTCGACGACACGATGACCAAGAGCGGCTTGATCAGCCGTGCGCCGATCCGCATCGCTAGCCTTGCCCCAAGTGCTGCCCCGGCTACCTGTGCCGCCGCCATCGCCAGACCGACCGCCCACCAAGTCGCGCCGGCGGGGATGAACACCAGAAGGCTGCCAAGGTTAGAGGCGAAGTTCAGCATCTTGGTATGCGCCGTTGCCTTCAGGACGCCGTATCCCGCCAACATCACGAAACCGATCATGAAGAACGATCCCGTGCCAGGGCCGAAGAACCCGTCATAGGCCGCGACCAGCGGCACGACGGTCGCCGCAAAGACCGGCGGGCTGATCCGGGCCGCGCGGGCGTCGTCGGTCAGCCCCGGCTTCAGCGCGAAGAAGGCCGCCACGCCGATCAGGATCACCGGCATGATGATCCGCAACGCCTCGGCCGGGATCAGATGCGCGACCGTGGCACCTCCCGCTGCGGATATGGCGCTGACCGCGGCCATGCCAAGCTGATCCCGTGGTCGCACATGCCCCGCACGGGCATAGGCCAGCATCGCTGTCCCCGCCCCGAACGTGCCTTGCAGCTTGTTGGTCGCCAGCGCCTCGACCGGCGACGCCCCGACCAGCAGCAGCGCCGGAACGGTGATCAGCGCCCCCCCGCCCGCGATGCTGTCGACAAAGCCCGCGACAAAGGCCGCAAGGATCAGGATTACCGCAAGATGCGTCGCAACCTCGAACATCAGGGGCGTGTCGCTAACCAGAGGCGCAGGGGCAAGTGGCGGCGCGTCTTGCTACGTCCAGCAGCCCCCGGCCCTTGAGCAGCGCCTCGACCCCCGGCATCCGGCCCCGGAACTTCAGATACAGCGCCTCGGCATCCTCGGATCCGCCGGCCGAGAGGATGAACCGCTCAAGCTTCTGCGCGGTCTCGGAGTGGAAGGGGTCGCCCGCTTCCTCGAAGGCGGCGAAGGCGTCGGCATCCATTACTTCCGACCACATGTAGCTGTAGTAGCCCGCCGAATAGCCGTCACCGCTGAACACATGCGCGAAATGCGGGGTCGCGTGCCGCATCCGGATCGCGGGCGGCATGCCCAGACTTTCCAGCACCTCGGCCTGGCGCTGCATCGGGTCGGCCGGGGGCAGGCCGGTGTGAAACTCCAGATCCACGATGGCGCTGGCGACGAATTCAACCGTGGCAAAGCCCTGATCATAGGTGCCCGCCGCCAGAAGCCGCTGCAGCATGTCGGCGGGCATCGGCGCGCCGGTCTGGTGATGCCGGGCATGCGCCTCCAGCACCGCCGGCACCTCAAGCCAGTGTTCGTAAAGCTGGCTTGGCAGCTCTACGAAATCGCGCGCCACGGAGGTGCCGCTGATGAAGCCATAGGTCACGTCCGACAGCATCTGGTGCAGCGCGTGGCCGAACTCGTGAAACAGCGTGCGCGCATCGTCATAGGACAGCAGGCAGGGGTCGCCCATGGCAAAGTTGCAGACGTTGACCACGATCGGCCGCACTTCGCCGCCCAGCTTGCGCTGCCCCCGCATCGCCGAACACCAGGCGCCCGACCGTTTCGAGCCCCGCGCGAAGTAGTCGCCCAGGAACACCGCGACATGGGCTCCGGCGCGCGTCACCTCCCAGCCCCGGACATCCGGGTGATAGAACGGCCCGTCGATTTCCCGGAATTCCAGCCCGAAAAGGCGGCTGGAGCAGTCGAACATCGCACCCAGCATCGCGTCCAGCGACAGGTAGGGCTTCAGCGCCGCCTCATCCAGATCATGTTCGGCCTTGCGGCGCTTTTCGCTGTAAAAGCGCCAGTCCCAGGGTTCCAGCGGGGCGGGCAATCCGTCGGCCCGCAGCATCGCTTCCAGCACCCCGGCATCGGCAAGGGCCTTGGACCGGGCGGGCTGCCAGACCCGCATCAGAAGATCACGCACCGCGGACGGCGTCTTTGCCATCTCGGGTTCCAGCTTATAGGCCGCGAAATCCGCATAGCCCAGCAGCGTGGCCCGTTCGGCCCGCAGCGCCAGGATTTCGGCGGCAACGGCGCGGTTGTCCGTCGCGCCCCCGTTCGCGCCCCGCGCGATCCAGGCCGCATAGGCCCGTTCCCGCAAGGCGCGGTTCGGCGAGAACTGCAGGAACGGCACGATCAGGCTGCGGTTCAGCGTCACCACCGGCCCATCGCCACGCTCGGCCCCGGCCGCTGCCGCCGCCTCCTGCACGAAGGCCGGAAGTGCCGCAAGATCGGCCGCGCCAAGCTCCATCGTCCAGGACCGCTCTTCGGCCAGCAGGTTCTGCCCGAACGTGGTGCCAAGCACCGCAAGCCGCGACTTCACCGCCGTCAGCCGCTCGGCCGCCGCCCCCTCCAGTGCCGCACCCGACCGGACGAACATCTGCCGGTACAGGTCCAGCACCCGTGCCTGTTCTCCGGTCAGGCCCAGCCCGCCCCGCGCCAGCCAAAGCGCCTCGACCTTGGCCCAAAGCGCCTTGTTGTTGGTGACCTCGCTGGAGAACGCGCTCATCTTCGGCGCAAGGTCGCGCATCAGCGCCTCGCGTGCGTCCGTGCTGTCGGCCCCGGCAAGGTTGTAAAACACGCCCGATACCCGGTCGAGATCGCCTTCGGCCAGCTCCAGCGCCTCGATCACCTCGGCGAAGGACTCGCCCGGTCCATCCGCGATCGCCGCGATGGCCGCCCGTGCCAGGGTTAACGCCTCATCGAAGGCCGGCCCGAAATCCGCGTCCCGGATCGCCGCGAAAGGCGGCAGCGCGAACGGAGTGTCCCAAGCCTGCATCAACGGATTGCTCATAGCCCTGACCCTTTCATCTTTGTCCAAATATCCCCGCCGGAGGCTCTGCCCGTCAGCGATCGCCGCCGCCCGACCGTCCGCGCAACCGCGTCTCCAGCCGCCGCAGCACCAGCGACAGCCCGATCGTCATCGTCAGGTAAAGCAGGGCAGCGGTGTTGTAAGTCTCGAAATAGCGGAAATTGCCCGCCGCCGTCACTTTCGCAAGCTGGGTGATGTCACTGACGCCCAGCACGCTGACCAGAGACGAATCCTTCACCATCGCCACGAAATCATTGCCGAGGGGCGGCAGGACCATGCGGAACGCCTGGGGAAAGGCGATGTGGCGGAACCGTTGCCAGCCGGTCAGGCCAAGAGCTTTCGCGGCCTCGATCTGGCCGATGTCCACCGCCTGAAGGCCGGCGCGGAAGATCTCGGCCAGGAAGGCCGAATAGGCCAGCATCAGCGCGATCACCGCCCGCCACAGCAAGGGAAAGTCCCGCCCGCGCATCTCGTCGGCACCGAAGGGCGTCGCCAGCCAGTTCCAGGCGGCCACCAGGCCCGGAGCCACGACGAAGGCCACGTACAGCAGAAGCACAATGATCGGGATGCCGCGCATCACCTCGACGTAAAGCCGCGCGGCCTGCCGCAGGACGATCCAGCGCGACAGTCCCGCCAGCGCCAGTCCAAGGCCGATGATGCAGGCCCCGGCATAGGCCAGAAGCGTCACCATGACGGTGATCCAGATTCCCTTGGACAGGGTCGAGAGTGCGGCCGAATAGACTTCGCTGGACCAGACCTCGTAGAACAGCCAGATGCCGGTGATCGTCACGATCACCAGCCACCAGGGAAAGTCGCGGTCGGGCTGTGGGGAGGGGGTCATCTCGTGCAGCCCCGGCGGTCAGACCGGGGCCTCGATCCAGAAGCGCCGGGCTCAGCCGCCCATCTTGAAGTCAAGGAACCACTTCTTGTTCAGCGCATCGATCGTGCCATCCGCCTTCATGCTGGCAATCGCCGCATTCATCGGGGCGACAAGATCGCTGCCCTTGGGGAAGATATACCCGAAATCCTCGGTCCCCAGCTTCTCGCCGATGATCTTCAGACCCCCGGCGCTGGCGTCGACATAGCCGGCACCGGCGGTGCCGTCGGTCAGGACCAGGTCCACGTCGCCGGCCTTCAGCGCCTCGACCGTCGCGCCGAAGGTCTCGAACAGCTTGATCCGCGGGTTCGCCTCGTCGCCGTCCAGCACCTCGTAGACGCCGACGTAGAACGGCGTGGTGCCCGGCTGCGCCGCCATCAGAAGGTCGGCATTCGCGCCGAAGCTGGCGGCATCGGTGAACCGCGTCTCGTCGCCGCGGACCATCATCACCATCTGGCTGGTCATGTAGCTGTCCGAGAAATCGACCTGCTCTTTGCGGTCATCGCGGATGGTGATGCCGGTCATCCCCAGATCGAACTGGCCTTCCGACACCGCAGGGATCATCGCGTCCCACGAGATGTTTTCGTATATCACGGCGATGTTCAGCCGCTTGGCGATCTCTGCCATCGCGTCGTATTCCCAACCGACAGCCGCGCCCGAGGCGTCCAGGAACTGCAGCGGCGGATAGGCGTTTTCGGTCACGATGACCACTTCGCGGCCGGCAAGGTCAGGCAGATCTTGCGCGGCGAGGGGCGCGGCAAGCAGGCTAAGGCCCAGAAGGGCAGCAGCGGTCAGTTTCATGGGTCAGGCTCCCGTTGGAATTTGAAGCGCCGACTATGCCATTCTCAAGGGGCGATGCAAGGCGCCCGACGTTGCATTGCCCCGCCGCGCCGGCGATGGCTTCCTTGTGTGACTACCAGTGCGGCGGCTTCTGGTCCGCCGCCGGGGCATCGCCCGCCGCCTCGCGGTCCGATTCGCGCTCGGCCAGAAGGCGGGTAAGGCGGGTCAGCCGGTCGATCTCGGTCGCCTGGGCCGCCACCACATCCGACAGGTCCTCGATCGCGCGGGTCAGATGCGCGATGCGTTCCTCCAGGCTTTCGATCCGGTCCATGGTCCCCTCTCCCGGCGCTTGCCGCCCATTTGCCCATCCGATACACGGACCCGGACTGAAAGCGAAGGGCAAGGCCTCATGGCGACCGACAAATCCCCCCGCCGCCCCCGCGCTGAGACGCCGAAAGGCTTTCGCGACTACTTCGGCACGGAAGTGACCGAAAGGAAGGCGATGCTGGACGCCATCGCCGGGGTCTACCACCGCTATGGCTTTGACCCGCTGGAAACCAGCGCGGTCGAGACGGTCGAGGCGCTGGGCAAGTTCCTCCCCGACGTCGACCGCCCGAACGAAGGCGTGTTTGCCTGGCAGGAAGCCGGTGCAGAAGGGGGGGATGCCGACTGGCTCGCCCTCCGCTACGACCTGACAGCACCCTTGGCCCGGGTCGCCGCGCAATACCGCAACGACCTGCCCTCGCCCTACCGCCGCTATGCGATGGGGCCGGTCTGGCGGAACGAAAAGCCGGGTCCGGGCCGGTTCCGGCAGTTCTACCAGTGCGACGCGGATACGGTCGGAAGCGCCTCGGTCGCGGCGGATGCCGAGATTTGCGCGATGCTGGCGGAT
>JANOER010000118.1:0-4658 GCA_031441285.1 Rhodobacterales bacterium | reverse complement strand
GTGGCGGTAAGCTTGATCCTGGCGATCGGGGCGCAGAACGCCTTCGTGCTGCGTCAGGGGTCTGCGGCGCGAGCATGTCGCGGCAGTGGTGGCAGTCTGCGCTGTCTCGGACGCGGTGCTGATCGGCGTGGGTGTGGCGGGCTTCGGAGCGATGAGTCGCGTGGCCCCCTGGATCGGCGAGGCAATGCGCTGGGGGGGCGTGGCGTTCCTGGTGGTTTATGGCGCCCTGCGGTTTCGCGCGGCGGCGCTGGGTGGCAAGGCCTTGCAGCCCTCGGACACCGGGTCGGCCTCGCTGGCGCAGGTTGTGGCAGCCTGTCTGGTGCTGACCTGGGCCAATCCGCATGTCTATCTGGATGCGGTGGTGCTGATCGGCTCGGTCTCGGCACAGTATGACCCGCATCAGCTGGCTTTCGGGATTGCCGCGGCCTTTGGAAGTCTGAGCTTCTTTGTCGCGCTGGGGTTCGGCGCGCGGTTTCTGGCGCCGATGTTTGCAAAGCCGGCTGCCTGGGTCTGGCTGGAGATCGGGGTCGGCGTGACCATGTGGGCGATTGCGGCGGGGCTGGCCCTGGGGGCGTAGCGGCCAGGCACGCGGGCCGTTGCCTGGAGCTGCATGCGGCGGGCGCACCGCTTAGCGGGCGTCAACGCAGCTTTCCTAGGGTCGCTGCCCAAGGCGATCCTGCGGAGGTATCCATGCCCGACGATACAACAATCCTGTCGCTGCCCCTGATCCTTCCGGCGCAGGCGCAAAAACACGTCACCCATAACGAGGCGCTGGTCGCGCTGGACCTGATCGTCCAGCTGACGGTGATCAACCGGACGCTGACCACGGCTCCGGCCCTGCCTTCGGTGGGCGACCGGCATATTGTGGCGGCGGCTGCGACCGGCCCCTGGGCGGGGCAGGCGGGGCGGATCGCGCTTTTCACCGAGACCGGCTGGCAATTCACCGAAGCCCTGCCGGGCTGGCGCGCGCATGTGCTGTCCGAAGGGCAGACCGCGGTGTTCGACGGGCTGGCCTGGGAGACCCCCTCGGAAGCGCCGTTGAGCGTGCCCCAATTGGGCGTTGCGGCGACCGCAGATCCGGTGAACCGGCTGACGGTCGCGGCTCCGGCGACGCTGCTGAACCACGCCGGTTCGGGGCATCAGCTGAAGCTGAACAAGGCGGCGGCGACCGACACGGCAAGCCTTCTCTTCCAGACCGGCTTTGGCGGACGTGCCGAGATGGGCACGGCGGGGTCGGATGACTTCAGCCTCAAGGTCAGCGCCGACGGGTCGGCCTGGTTCACCGCGCTGGAGGCGGATGCGGCAACGGGCGAGGTGACCCTGCCCGCGCTGGCGCATCTGGGCGGGCAGGCCACCGATCCGGCCAACCCGCCCGACGGGACGCTGTGGCTGAACACCACATCGGGTCAGGTGAAAGTCCGCAGCGGCGGGGTGACGCAGCCGCTGGGATCGGGCGGCGGCGGGCTGTCGGATGGCGACAAGGGCGATGTCACCGTGACCTCTGGCGGCACGGTCTGGACGGTCGATCCAGGGGCGATCACGCTGGCCAAGCTGGCGAGCGTTCCGACGGACATCTTCCTTGGCCGCGACACGGCCGGGACCGGCGCCCCCGAGGCGCTGACCGCGGCGCAGGCACGCGGGATGCTCAACGTCGCGGACGGGGCCTCGGCAAATGCCGCGGATGCGGCGCTGCGGGACCGGGCGACCCACACCGGAAGCCAGGCCGCGGCGACGATCACCGGCCTTGCGGCGGTGGCGACCAGCGGCTCGGCCTCGGACCTGGGGGCGGGCACGCTGCCGGCCGCACGCTTCACCGACACGGCGCATGGCAACCGTGCCGGCGGACCATTGCACCCGGACGCGACCACGGCGGTTTCGGGGTTCCTGTCCGGCGCGGACAAGACCAAGCTGAACGGCGTGGCAAGCGGGGCGACGGCGAACAGCCCGGATGCGACACTTCTGGCCCGCGCAAGCCACACCGGCGTGCAAACGGCCAGCACGATCAGCGACTTCGCCGAAACGGTGGATGACCGCGTGGCAGCCCTTCTGGTCGCGGGGACAAACGTCACGCTAAGTTACAATGACGCCGGCAACGCGCTGACCATTGCAGCGGCAGGTGGCGGCGGGTCCACGAACCTGAGCTACTCTGCCGCAACACGGACAGTGGCCAGTGACACCGGAACCGACGCGGTCCTGCCCGTGTTCACTGCCGGCGAAGCCGGGCTGGTCCCGGCCTCGGGCGGGGGCACGACAGGCTTTTTGCGTGCAGATGGCACCTTTGCAGTGCCGTCCGGTGGCGGGGCGGGCACCGATCTTGGCTATGTTGCCGCGACACGAACGCTGGAAAGCAGCACCGGAGTGGACGTGGTCCTGCCGCTTGTCACCGCCACCGAGGCGGGCCTTGCTGCGGCGCCCGAGGCCGGGCCAAGCCGGTTTTACACGTTCCACGACCTCTTGAACGTGGCCAGCAGCGCCGACCTTGTGTTCCAGCAATCGGGCACCGGCGCCGGCCATACTTTGCGCACGGACCTGCCGGACGGCGGGATCGGCTGGGTCAACCTGAACCTTGGCACGACCTCGGGCGGAACGGCCGCACTGACGACCGGGCCCGGGACGATCCGCCTTGGGCTTGGTCTTGCCCGCTGTGCCGCGCGGATGCGGCAGCTTGTCCTGTCGGACGCGGTGACCACCTTCGCTCAGCGCTTCGGCTTCATTGACGCGGCAGCCGGGGTCGAATCGACGGATGGCGTGTTCTTTCGCTATACCCATTCGGTGAACGGTGCCCGCTGGGAGGCCGTGGCCCGGTCCAACAATGTGGAAACAGCTGTCGATACCGGAATCCTGGTTGCAATCAACACGACCTACAAGCTGGAAGTCGAGATCAATGCCGCCGGCACCAGCGCTGTGTTCCGGATCAACGGAGCGGTCGTGTCGACGGTTGCGACCAACATCCCGACCGCCGCGGGTCGCGAAACCGGAGCCGGCTGGATGGCACGCCGGACCGTCGGGACGGCGGCAGCGACGCCCCTGGCGGTAGACTATGTGCAGGTCGAGCAGGTGATGACCGCTGCGCGCTGATCGCTGATCCAGCGGGGACGAGGAACGCAGTTTGACAGCCCCCAGCCGCCTGATAGAGATGCTGGGGGTTGAAAAGAGGGGCATATCATGCGGATCGCGATGATCGGTACGGGCTACGTCGGGCTGGTGTCAGGGGCCTGCCTGTCCGACTTCGGCCATGATGTGATCTGCGTCGACCGTGACGCGGAAAAGATCGCACGGCTGGAGGCCGGCGAAGTTCCGATCTACGAGCCCGGGCTGGAGGCCTTGCTGGCGAAGAACTCTGCTGCGGGGCGGTTGTCGTTCACGACGAACCTTGCCGCAGCGGTGGACGGGGCCGAAGCGGTCTTTATTGCCGTGGGCACGCCGACACGACGTGGCGACGGGCACGCTGATCTGACCTATGTGATTGCCGCGGCAGAGGAAATCGGCCGGGCGCTGACCGGCTACGCTGTAGTGGTGACCAAATCCACCGTTCCGGTCGGCACGAACCGCAAGGTGGCAACAGCCCTGCGCGCCGCCAACCCGGATGCGGTGTTCGACGTGGCATCGAACCCCGAATTCCTGCGTGAGGGTGCTGCGATCGATGATTTCAGTCATCCCGACCGTGTCGTGGTCGGGGTCGAGAGCGGCCGCGCGCGCAAGGTGATGGCCGAGCTTTACCGACCGCTGAGCCTGCGCGAGTTTCCAGTGATCTACACCGGGCTTGAAAGCGCCGAGATGATCAAATACGCGGCGAACGCTTTTCTTGCGACCAAGATCACCTTCATCAACGAGATCGCCGCCCTGTGCGAAAAGGTCGGGGCCGACGTGAAGGCGGTGGCCAAGGGAATCGGGATGGACGGGCGGATCGGCGACAAGTTCCTGCATGCCGGGCCTGGCTACGGCGGAAGCTGTTTTCCGAAGGATACCAAGGCTTTGGCGCGTATCGGCCAGGACAATGCCGTACCAATGCAGATCGTCGAGACGGTGATCAAGGTCAATGACGAGGTGAAGCGGCGGATGATCGACAAGATCGTCGACCTTTGCGACGGCAGCCTGCGCGACAAGACCATCGCCTTTCTGGGGGTCACGTTCAAGCCGAACACCGACGACATGCGCGAAGCACCTTCGCTGACGATCATCCCTGCGCTGGTCGGCGCGGGGGCGAAGGTGCGGGTCACGGATCCTCAGGGCCGACACGAAGGCGAGGCGCTGCTGCCCGGCGTGAAATGGAAAGACACCCCCTATCAGGCGGCAAGCGGCGCCGATCTTGTGGTCATGCTGACCGAATGGAATGAGTTTCGTGGCCTTGATCTGGCAAAGCTGGCCCGAAAGATGGCAACGCCGCAGATGGCAGATCTGCGCAATGTCTATGATCGCGACGAAGTCATGGAGGCCGGGGTCGTCGTAGAGGTACTCCTCGGTGTCGAGCGTCTTCACGAGGTACATGGGCAGGGAGCCGTCGAGGGGCCGGCGCTGCGCGAAGTACTTCTCGAAGGGGACGCCCTTCTTGCTCACGAAGCGGACGTGCTCCTCGAGCTGCGCGAGCAGCGTCAGGAACGCCTTCAGCTCGGGCCCGTCGATCCGCAGCTTGGTGCGATGCGACTCGAGCACCGTCC
>JANOER010000117.1:0-21198 GCA_031441285.1 Rhodobacterales bacterium | reverse complement strand
GTGACGAAAACAAGGGCGGCGGCGAGTACGGGGACGAGTGTTCGGTCCAGGCACCTACGGTGCCATCGTGGCCTATGCCCGTGACGAAGGCACCTCGGGCAACCTTGGAACCGCCGCCGGCGCCTATGGCCTTTATGACGGCCTTATCTACTGATCGAGGGCCAAGATGGCCGGACGCCCGCCAAGACCCGAGGCCCCCGCTTTGGCCGTTGCCGAAGCCGGGGGCCTTTTTGTCCGGGGCAGGGATTTTCGGGCGCGGACCAAGGATTGCCGCGCGCCCTGCGTCACAGATAACGTGATGCTGATGGACACGCCCGACGAGATGCTTGCGACCGCCGCCGCCCAAGGGGACCGGGCGGCCTTTGCCACTTTGGTCGGACGGCACTACGACCGGATCCACGGCCTTGCCTGGCGCCTGACCGGATCACGGCACGAGGCCCAGGATCTGGCGCAGGACATCTGCGCCGCTCTACCGGCAAAGCTGGCGAACTGGCGGGGCGAGGCGCGGTTCACCACCTGGCTTTACCGCGTGGTGGTGAACGCCGCCCATGACCTGCGCCGCCGACAGGCCACCCGCAGCCGCGCGGCGCAAGGCTGGGGCGATTGGGAACTGGCGCGGCAGGACGAGATCCTGACCCAGGCCGACGCGATGGACTGGCTGACCCAGGCGATGACCCGGCTGTCGCCGGACCTTCGCGATACGGTGGCGCTGGTCTTGGGCGAAGAGATGACGCAAGCCGAGGCGGGGGTCGTGCTGGGTGTGTCCGAGGGCACCATCGCCTGGCGGATGAGCGACGTGAAGAAACGCCTGCGGGCCATCGCACGGGAGGACGCGAAATGACCAACGACTTCGACGACCTCAAGACCGCGCTCGGGTCTGTGCCCGCCCCGTCGCAAGACGCCAAGTCCCGCGCCATGGCGCTTGCAATGGAAAACTTCGACCGCTTCCAAGGATCGCAGGCCCCGGCCCGTTCCAGTGAGGACCGCCAAAGCCCGGCGGCCGCCCTGAACGGAGTGCGTCGCATGCTGACCTTCCTCACCTCTCGACCCGCCCTTGCCGCCACCACCTCTGTCGCCGCCCTGGTGATCGGCGTGGCGGTGATCTTGCCGGTTGCCGATCTTCGGATCAGCCAACCCGGCGTCACGTCGACCCAGCCCGCAGCGGCCGAAGTGCCGGTTGCGAAGGCCACCGAGGCCGAGATGACCCCCGATGATCTGGCCCCCGAAAATCTGGCCCGCGCCGATGTCGCGGAGCCCAGCGCGTCGGTTGCTGCCGCAGGTCAGCCCGCGACAGAACCGCTGACCGACGCTCTCGCTTCCGCGGATACCGGACAGGCTGGCACCGTGGCGCCCGCCGCTGCGCCAGAAGGGGGGCTCGCCCTTGCCGACCCGGTGGCACCGGGGATCGCGGAAGCAGACGTTGCGGACGAAGAAGCCGATGTCCGGCTGCGTGCCGAGGCCGCGCCCGAGGGCGACGCTTTGGGCTACGTCGCCGCCGCACCCGCCGTGACCGTTCCGGACGCGCCGTCACCGGCCCTTGCAGAAACCACCGAAGCCTACGCCAACGAAGCCCCGAACCCGGTGAAGGTCACCGCCGAGGACCCGGTCTCGACCTTCTCCATCGACGTCGACACCGCATCTTACGGCGTGGTCCGGTCCTCGCTGACGGGAGGCACCTTGCCGACCCCGGATCAGGTCCGGATCGAGGAGATGATCAACTACTTCCCCTATGCCTACCCGGCACCCACGCCCGAGGCGGCCTTCTCGACCTCTGTCAGCGTGATGCCGACGCCGTGGAACCCCGGCACCCGCCTTGTCAGCATCGGCATTCAGGGCGCGCTGCCCGCCGTCGCCGACCGGCCGCCGCTGAACCTTGTGTTCCTGATCGACACCTCCGGTTCGATGGATGACCCGAAGAAGCTGCCACTTCTGCAGCAGTCGCTGTCGCTTATGCTGGCCGAACTGCGCCCCGAGGATGAGATCGCCATCGTCACCTACGCCGGGTCGGCGGGTCAGGTGCTTGCCCCCACCAGGGCCGGGGATCGCGCCGCGATCATGGCCGCTCTCGACAACCTTGCCGCCGGGGGATCGACCGCCGGGGCCGAGGGGCTGGAACTGGCCTACCAGGTGGCCGAAGGCATGAAGGCGGACGGCGAGGTTACCCGCATCCTTCTGGCCACCGACGGCGACTTCAATGTCGGCATCAGCGATCCGGACGGGCTGGAAGCCTATGTCGCGAAGAAGCGCAACACCGGCACCTACCTTTCGGTCCTCGGCTTCGGGCGCGGCAATCTTGACGACGCGGTGATGCAGTCGCTGGCGCAGAATGGCAACGGTCAGGCGGCCTACATCGACACCCTGTCCGAAGCGCGCAAGATGCTGGTCGACCAGTTGACCGGGGCGCTTTTCCCCATCGCCGACGACGTGAAGATCCAGGTCGAATGGAACCCCGCCACCGTCGCCGAATACCGGCTAATCGGCTATGAAACCCGCGCGCTCCGGCGTGAGGATTTCAACAACGACGCGGTGGATGCGGGCGAGATCGGCGCGGGCCGCCAGGTCACCGCGATCTTTGAGGTCACCGCGCCGGGATCGGATGCGCTGCGTAGCGACCCCCTGCGCTATGGCGCTGATCCCAGCGGCGGCACGGAGGGCGAACTTGGTTTCCTGCGCCTGCGCTGGAAGGCCCCGGGGGCCGAAACCTCGACCCTGATCGAGACCCCGATCACCGGTCGTGAAGAGGCCAGCAACGAGGCCCGCTTTGCCGCAGCGATCGCGGGCTTTGGCCAGCTTCTGCAAGGGTCGGCCTATCTGGGTGACTGGGGCTGGGACGAGGCGATAGCGCTTGCCCTGCCGGCGCGCGGCTCCGATCCCTTCGGCTACCAGATCGAGGCGGTGAACCTGATGCGGCTGGCGCAAAGCCTCGACCTTCAATGACCGGAGGTCCGGGAGAGCCTTTCTCCCGGACCGAATTGCATTGCGGCGCAATCGGCGTATCTTTTGGCGAATGTCGCTTGCCATTGGACCTTTGGTATTTGACCCCGCGCAACGCCTGCTGACGCGCGATGGCACGGTTGTCGAACTGGGGCAGAAGGCGACGGATCTGCTTTTCGTGCTGCTTGAGGCGAAAGGGCAACCGGTCACGAAGGCTGTTCTTCTGGACCGGGTCTGGCCGGGGTCGGTGGTCGAAGAGGGCAACTTGACCGTGCAGATCGCCAACCTGCGCCGGCAGATGGGCAGCGACGCAAACGGGCGTGACTGGATCATCACCGTGCCGCGCCTGGGCTACCGGTTGGTCGTGCCGGAGGGCCCCGCGCCAAGGCCCGCCGGCAACGTCCGCCCCATCGTTGCCGTGCTGCCGTTCGAGAACCTGACCGGCGACCCGGATTCCGATTATTTCGCCGATGGCGTGGTTGCCGATATCCTGACCGCACTGACCCGCTTCGGCAAGCTGGCGGTGGTCTCGCGCAGCTCGTCCTTCGTCTACAAGGGCAGGTCGGGCGACTCTCGCACGGTCGCTGCGGAGCTTGGGGCCGGGTACCTGCTGGAAGGATCGGTCCGCCGCTCCGGTGCCCGCTTGCGCATCACGGCGCAACTGGTCGATGGCGCGACCGGCGTCACCCTTTGGACCGAACGGTTCGACGGCGATCTGGCCGAGGTCTTCGATTTCCAGGACCGGATCACCGAGCGGGTGGCGACCATCGTAGCCCCGGCGATCGAAGCGACCGAACTGGCGCAATCACGGCAGAGCCGGCCCGAAAGCATCCTGACCTATGACATCCTGCTGCGCGCCAAGGCCTTCATTGATGGCGAGACCGAACCGGGCAACCGCATGGCCCATGACCTGCTGGCCCAGGCCTTACAACACGAGCCGCACAATCCGCTGATCCTGGAGCATATCGTCTGGGCGCTGGAACATCGCTGCGCCATGGGCTGGCCGCTGATCCATCCCGACGACGCGCAACGTTGCGTCGACTATGCCCGTCGCGGCATTCAATATGCTGCGGGGGATGCCCGGGTCATGGCGCGATGCGCCGTCGGCCTGATCCAGCCCGGCCGGGACTATGACACTGGCATGGCGGTGATCGATCAGGCGTTACGGGCAAACCCGAATGATCTATACGTCCTGCAGGCATCCGGGGTAATGAATCTGCATTGCGGCAAGCTTGACACCGCATTGCAGTCGTGTGAACGGGCGATGCGACTGGCACCCCCCGACAGTTCGGTCCGCTTTGCCATGACCGGGATCGCTCATCTGCATATCCTGCGCGGTGAGTTCGCCCGGGCGCTGGACTTCGCCTCGCGGTCGCTGGCGCTGAACGACCGTTTCGACGCCACCTACTGGATGCTGATCGCCGGACACGCGCACCTTGGCCAGATTGACAAGGCCCGTGACTGGCTGCGCGCGCTGCTGTCAATTTCCCCCGACGTCAGCCTGTCGCGCATCGTGGCGTCGCAGCCGTCGCTTTTGCCCGAGCGGTTCGACCCGGTCGTGGAAGGGCTTCGGCGGGCCGGCTTCCCCGAGTGAGTTCAGAGAACTTTGGAACAATTCACAATTCTTGATGCGTGCTTTCAGGACATGAAGTCCCCGGTCATCGCATTCTGGCTGCAGGAAATCACCCCTGCAGGAGAACGCCATGACCACCCCCTTGACCATCATGTCCCTGTCGCAGGGCACCCTGCACAAGCCACCGCAATCCGAGGACGCGTACTGGCAAAGACACGCTGTGCTGCCAGAGCTTGAAGATCTGCCCTTCTGGCATGAGCTGAAGATCGAATGGCCGCGCTGGTCGCTGCGCGTCCGCGCTGATCAGAATTGACCACCGCAAGCGCAAAGGAAAAGGCCCGGTCGCTGCCGGGCCTTTCCACTGTTCGGATGTCGACGTCAGTTGACCGTTTCGGCCTTGGCTTCCAGCACCGGCACCGCCCCGGCAGAGCGGGCGATCTCGATCCGGCGCGGCTTCAGCGCCTCGGGGGTCTCGCGAACGAGGTCGATGTGCAGCATCCCGTGTTCATGCGTCGCACCGGCCACGCGGACATGGTCCGCAAGGGCAAAGCGGCGCTCGAAGGCGCGGGTGGCAATGCTGCGGTGCAGATAGCTGCGCGCGGCTTGCTCGCCCGCCTTGCGGGCGGTGATGTGCAGGCTGCCATCCCGAACCTCGACGCCAAGGTCTTCGGGGGCGAAGCCGGCCACGGCGATCGAGATGCGATAGGCATCATCGGCGGTCTTTTCGATGTTGTAGGGCGGATAGGTCGGCTGGGCCACGTCACTGGCAAGCACCCGGTCCATCAGATCGGCGATCCGGTCGAAGCCGACGGTGGCACGGTAAAGCGGCGCGAAATCAAGGTTGCGCATGTCATCCTCCTGGAAGCGATGTCAAAGGCCCGCCCTTGCGGGGCCGGGCGGGTTCAGATCCGGGCCCGTCATGGCACCCGGATGACGTTGATCTGGGGAAGCTGTTGGCCGGTTTCAAGCCCCTCAGGGCTTCACGAACCGCGCGCCCGTATCCCCGTCGCCGCCGCCCACCGTGATGCGCTTGCCCGCCGGACGCGCGCTGGTACCGGCGGTCTCGCTTGTCACCCTGCCCGCCCGCAGCCGCGCCTTCAGCTCGGCCACATGGTCGGGCAGCATCATCCCGAACGTGACGGCCCGCCCTTTTTCCCTGTAGCCGAAGGAAATGATCGACACGATCCTGGCCCGATAGCCGGACCGGTCCAGCACCGGCGCACCGGACGAACCGAAGGTCACATCGCAGTCGACCGCGATGAACCCCTCCCTCTGGCCAAGCACCTTGCAGACCCGCTGCCAGGACAGCGCTTCTTCCCGCCCTGCGGCGTAGGAGACGACGCTGACCTCGTCGCCAGCGTCCGGCAACGCGACCGTGAAGGGTGAAATGACGCTGGTCGCGATCGGGGTTGCCAGTTGCAGGAGGGCGACATCCGACAGCATCTCATCCACCGGGGCGGGGTCAAGTCCGGTATAGCCCGCGTGGGCCACGGTGCGCGCAACCGGCGCTTCAGCGATGGCCACGCCGTCCGCCAGGCCGGCACGAAAAGGTGATGCGGGCAGCGGCGACCGGGATCCCGCCCGGCTCGATCACGCAATGCGCAGCCGTCAGCACCAGATCCGGCGCGATCAGCGTGCCGGTGCAGAACCCGCCATCTTCGATGTCGACCCGACCGACCGCCTCCCAGCCGCGCAGATCTTCCCGCGTGTCCAGCCGGTCAAGGCCGCTGTTGTCCTCGGCACCTGCGGGAAAGGCCAGCGCCAGGACCAGTATCCCGATCCGCGCCGCCGCCGTCATGGCTGCACGAACTTTGCCCCGCCTCCCTGCCCGCCCGACAGGATCGAGACGCTACCCGGATCGCCGCGCGCGCCGGGCCTGCCTGCGGCCAAAGCCGCGCGCAAGACTTGCAATGGCACCGCCAGCGGCACCGCAAGTGCCACCTTTCGCCCGTCGACCTCGGCCTTGGCCGAGATCACCGAGACCACCCGCGCCACACCGTCGATCACCGAAAACACCGGAGCGCCGGACGATCCAAAATCAACGCTGCACGACAGCACAAGCGTTTCGGGCCGGCCGGCCAGCACTTCGCAGGTTTCCTGGATGGTGGGCGCCTCGGACCGGTCCTGGGCGTAAGAGACCACCCCCACGGCATCGCCTTCGGCCGGGGTCGCTCCGGTCTCGAAGGGCAAGAGCGACGGCAGCCGGATTGGCTGGCTCAGCTCAAGCAGCGCCAGATCCGCCGTTACCCGGTCAAGCTTGTCCATGGCGCTGTAGCGGTAATCTGGATGGGTCACCGCGCGACTGACGCTGCGATAGGCCACGGCCCGGCCGTTGCGCCATCCGGCGTAGAACTGGATGTCGCCCGGTTGCATCTGCACCCCGGTCGTCTTGTCGTACAGGCAATGCGCAGCCGTCAGCACAAGTTGCGGCGCGATCAGCGCGCCGGTGCAGAAACCGTTTTCGCCAAGGATCAGCTTGCCCACCGCATCCCAACCGCGCGAATCGTCTGCGGTCTGCAGACTGACCATGGCGGCATCCTGCGCAAGCCCTTGTCCCGAAAGGAAAAGTGTCAGAGCAATCAGGCCCGGTATCAAGTGACGCATTGCTCCTCCCGCCCCGCGAACGCCCCAGCGCTAGGCCCGAAGTTTGGCGGATTTTTGTTCTGGTCCGACGTTGCCCGGGGCAGAATGACCAAACAGACAGCCAAGCGGTACCGTTTCACGGTGGCAGTCCGGGATGCAAGCGGATTTCACCCCGCAAGCCCCCGCGGTTTCGGCCCGCCGGTGGCCCAGTCCAGCAGTTCCACCGTGTGCACGACCGGAATGCCCGTGGCCGATCCGATCTGCATCATGCAGCCGATGTTTCCGGTGGCGATGATGTCGGGCGCCTTCGCCACAAGCGTTGCCACCTTGCGCGCCTTCAACTCGGCGCTGATCTCGGGTTGAAGCAGATTGTAGGTCCCGGCCGAGCCGCAGCAGAGGTGGCTGTCGGCGGGTTCCACCACCTCGAAGCCGGCGCGCTTCAGCAGGTCTTTCGGCGCGGTCTTGATCTGCTGGCCGTGCTGCAGGCTGCACGCCGCGTGATAGGCCACGCGCAGCCCCTGCTTCGCGCCATCGGGCAGGCCGATCGTGACCAGAAGCTCGCTGATGTCGCGGGCCAGCCCGGCCACGGTTGCCGCATCCGCCGCCAGCGCCGGGTCGGTGCGGAACATGTGGCCGTAATCCTTGATCGTCGTGCCGCAGCCCGAGGTATTGATCACGATCGCATCCAGCCCCTGCGCTTGCTTTTCGGCCATCCAGGCCCGGATATTGGCCGCAGCCGAGCCATGCGCGAGGTCTTCCTTGCCCATGTGATGGGTCAGCGCGCCACAGCAGCCTGCGCCTTTGGCCACCACGACCTCGCAGCCAAGACGCCGCAGCAGCCGGATCGTCGCGTCGTTGATGTCGGTGTTCAGCGCCTTTTGCGCGCAACCTGTCATCAGTGCCACCCGCATCCGACGCGTGCCGGTGGCCGGAAAGACCTGCGGATCATCATTGCGGCTGACCGGAGGGATCACCTTCGGTGCCATCGCCAGCATCGCCTTCAACCGCTTGTCGGGCAGAAGAAACGCCAGTGGGCGCGCGATCCTGGCCCCCAGCAGGGCCAGCCGGAAGCGGCCCGGATAGGGGATGACCCGTGCCAGCACGGCACGCAGCAGCCGGTCGGTCAAGGGTCGCTTGTAGGTCTTTTCGATATGGGCGCGGGCGTGATCGACAAGGTGCATGTAATGCACGCCCGAGGGACAGGTGGTCATGCAGGCCAGACAGGACAGGCAGCGGTCGATATGCTTGACCGTCCGTTCGTCCGCCGGACGCCCCTGCTCCAGCATGTCCTTGATCAGGTAGATGCGGCCACGGGGGCTGTCCAGCTCGTCGCCCAGCACCTGATAGGTCGGGCAGGTCGCCGTGCAGAAGCCGCAATGCACGCAGGACCGCAGGATCTCGTTCGACCGGGCAATGCCGGGATCCTTCAGCTGTTCGGGGGAAAAGGTCGTCTGCATCAGATCATCATTCCGGAATTGAGAATTCCGCGCGGGTCGAACCGCGCCTTTAGCCCCGCCGCCAGGGCCATGACCTCGGCCGCCTCGGGTGGGAAGACCGGGCCGCCAGCACCTCTGACCAACGTCGCATGGCCGCGCCCGGCAACCGCTGCCGCGATCTCGGCCCCTCTGCCCGGTTCGGCGTTCAACCAGATCTGGCCGCCAGCCCAGTCCCAGATCGCCTCGGATTCAAGGCGCGCGACGATCCCGGCCGCAGCGGTCGGCAAGGTGATGATCCGCCAGACATCGCCCGGCCGGTCGGCAAATGGCAGCACATCGCGCACCTCGCGCCAAAGTGCTGCACTTTTCCCTGCTTCGGCCAGCGTCACCTCGCCTCCGACCAGATCGCGCAGCCGCCCGGCGCGATAGGCGACCGACCCCGCCATGCCCTCGACCCGGACCAGCGACCGGCCCGAGTGGCGCGCCACGCCCGAGACATCGAAAGGCGATCCCAGTGCGCGGCGCAAGGCAGCAAGACCCGCCTCGTCGCCGAAGCCCTCGATGATCAGGGTCGCTTCGGCTTCGGGCATCGCCTGCACCTTGAAGCTGACCTCGCTGAGGACCCCAAGCGTGCCCCGGCTGCCGGCAAGAAGCTTCACCAGGTCATAGCCGGTGACATTCTTCATCACCCGGCCGCCGTTCTTGATCACCGATCCGGTGCCATCAACCAGCCGGACCCCAAGCAGGGCATCGCGCGCGGCACCCGCCTGAACCCGGCGCGGACCGCAGGCATTCGCCGCCGCGACCCCGCCGATGGTCGACATGCCGTCCCGGCCCAGAAGCCGGCGCAGGTCGGGCGGCTCGAATGCCAGCCGCTGGCGGTCGGCGGCTAGCAGGTTGTCAACCTCGGCAAGCGGTGTCCCCGCCCGCACCACAAGCGTCAGCGATCCGGGCTCGTAGAGCTCGACCCCGGCCAGACCACTGGTTTCCAGAACCTCGCCCACGGCATGACCGATGGTCCGCGTGCCACCGCCGCGCACCAGCAGGGGTCCGCTGGCCCCGGCCACAATTCCTGCCAGTTCCGCTTCGCTTACCGGTCTCACCGTCACCCTCCAGGCCAGTCTAAGAATTTTCTAGAAAATTCTTAGACACCGCTATCCCGCGCGCCGACCCGCCGACACGTCCAGTGGAAACACCTTTGCCGGATTGAGCAGCCACTTCGGGTCGAACACATCCTTCACCCGCATCTGGGCCTCCATGTCGGCCGGCGCGAACTGCACGGACATCAGGTCGCGCTTTTCGATGCCGACGCCATGCTCGCCGGTCAGGCAGCCGCCGACCTCGACACACAGCTTCAGGATATCGGCCCCCATCCGCTCGCAGGTTTCAAGATCGCCGGGCTTGTTCGCGTCGTAAAGGATCAGGGGGTGCATGTTGCCATCCCCGGCATGGAACACGTTGCCGACCGCCAGACCATGTTCCTGGCTCAACTCGCCGATCCGGCGCAGCACATGGGGCAGGCTTGACACCGGAATGGTCCCGTCCAGACACATGTAGTCCGAGATCCTGCCGATCGCCGAAAAGGCCGACTTCCGCCCCAGCCAGATGCGCTTCGCCTGCGCCTCGTCGCGGGCCTCGATCAGGGCGACCGGGTCGTGCCGCGCGGCGATCGCCGTGATCGCGGCCAGCTGTTCGTCGATCTCGGCGTCCGATCCCTCGACCTCGATGATCAGCAGCGCCTCGCAATCGGGGTAGCCCGCCTGCGCGAAATCCTCGCAGACCCGGATCAGCATGCGGTCCATGAACTCGATCGCGACCGGCAGGATGCCGGCCTTGATGATGTCGGCGACGCAGGCCCCCGCAACTTCGTTCGAGGCAAAGCCCACCATCACCGGCCGTGCGCCCTCGGGCTTTGGCAGGATACGCAGGGTCGCTTCGGTGACCACGCCAAGCTGGCCCTCGGAGCCGCAGACCACGCCCAAGAGGTCAATCCCTGCCGGATCACCCCAGGGGCCGCCCAGCTTGACCACGGTACCATCCATCCGCACCAGCGTCACGCCCAGCAGGTTGTTGGTCGTCACCCCATACTTCAGGCAATGCGCCCCGCCCGAATTCATCGCGATGTTGCCCGCAATCGCGCAGGCCAGCTGGCTGGACGGGTCGGGAGCGTAGAAGAACCCCTCGGCCTCGACCGCGCCGCTGACCGAAAGGTTCGTCCGGCCCGACTGCACCCGGATGAAGCGGTTGTCGTAATCCGTCTCAAGCACCGCGTTCATGCGCGCGACGCCCAGGATCAGGCTGTCCGCCGTCGGCATCGCCCCCCCGGCAAGCGAGGTGCCCGACCCGCGCGGCACCACCGGCACACCTTCTTCAGAGGCGATCCGCAGGACGGCGCTGACCTCCTCGGTCGTGCGCGGCAGGACGGCGGCCAGTGGCGGACAACGGTAGGCTGCCAGCGCGTCACATTCGTAGACGCGCAATTCTCCCGCATCGTCGATCACCGCATCCGACGGAAGCACCGCCCGCAATCGGGCCACGATCCGGCCCTTTCGGGCGATGATGGCAGCATCTGGCACTGGCATCTGCATGGCGGCCTCCGCAGGATTGGTAAAGAAATATAACCAGTTTCGCATTTCCGCAAGCACAAACCCGATGGCAAACCCGGATCGCGCCATTGCTTGTCCAAAGCAGGCCATACGGAGTGTCGGGTTCTGCCCTGCCTACTGGTCCTTGTTCAGGTGGCGCAGGGCCGAAATCATGGCCTCGGCGATCGCGGCGACGGTCATCACGAACATCCCGATCCCGATAAAGAGATACCCGATGGTGAAAAGCTTTCCTGCGGCTGTCTTGGGGGCAAAGTCGCCGTAGCCGACGGTCGCCATCGAGACGACCGCAAAGTAGAGCGCGTCGATGTACTGCCAATTTTCAAGCAACATGAACACAACCGCGGCCCCGGACGCGATCAGACCTGTCAGCGACAGCAGAAGAAGGACGTTCTGGCTGGTGAAGGCAATCGCGATCGCACGGATCATCGTGACGTAGGCCATGCCAATCGTGCGGATATGAAACTGGGCCA
Source organism: Rhodobacterales bacterium (assembly GCA_031441285.1). Taxonomy (GTDB): domain Bacteria; phylum Pseudomonadota; class Alphaproteobacteria; order Rhodobacterales; family Rhodobacteraceae; genus Tabrizicola. The sequence continues at coordinate 9,596 of JANOER010000117.1, read as the reverse complement.
TTCTTCATCGCTTTCGTGGTTTGGGGCGCGTGGCGAGGGCGCCGACATCCCTCGGGCATCGACACGGCTGGCAGCAGATTTGCCGGTTTCCCAAAAGTGTTCAAGGGGGCCCCGGGCGAAGGAACCGCGCGCAGCGGCGGCGGGTGTCCTGACCTGTCCCGCAGCGGTATCGCGTTGCATTGCCGGTCCGCCGCACCCCGGATTTCACCGGGTGACAAGGCATGGCCCCGCGCCTAGTCTTGCCGGGATGATGATGTCCCTTGACCAACTGCCGCCGCTTGACCTGATCGCGCTTGGACTTTTGCTTGTCGCCTGGCTGATCTCAGGCTGGCTGACCGAGCATCCGCCGAAATCCCTGCCCTCTGTGTCGATCCTGATGGAGGACTACCGGCGCGACTGGATGCGGACCTTCGTGACGCGCGATCCACGGATCTTCGATGCCACGGTGATTGAAAGCCTGCGCCAGGGCACCGCCTTTTTCGCTTCGGCCTCGCTGATCGCAATTGGCGGTGGCGTCGCGCTGATCGGCAATGCGGCAGCGTTGCAGCGGCTGGCCGCAGACCTGCCGCTGGCGGGGATCGCGGTCGCCAGTGGCCCGGATGTCGCGGTCCGGATGCTGCCGACCGTGGGCCTTCTGGCCAATGCGCTGCTGAAGTTCGTCTGGGCCAACCGGCTTTTCGGCTATTGCTCGGTCCTGATGGCTGCGACCCCGAACGAACCCGACGATCCACTTGCCTTTCACCGGGCCGCCCAGGCGGGCGAGATCAACATCACCGCCGCGAAAAGCTTCAACCGGGGTCTGCGCGCGATCTATTTCGCGCTGGCCGCACTTGGCTGGCTGCTTGGCCCCTGGGGCCTGATCGCCGGCACGGTCGCCGCGACGTTCATCCTTCTGCGACGCGAGTTTGCCTCGGCCTCACGGCAGGTGATCCTGATGCGCAAGCCATAGGGCAACCCGTCCGGCCACCGCCTCGCCCGACAGCCGCGCCCCGGCAGCGGTCTGCTTCAACCCGCCTGCCAGTGCCTCGCCCGCGAACCAGATGCGATCGCCCACCGGTTCGGCCAGCACCGCACGGGCATGCGCCTTGCCCGGCCGCGCGGAGGCATAGCCCCCGCGGACATGCCGCTCGCCGCCCCAGTTGGTCATCGCGCCCCGGCTGACGGCGCGACGGGCGTCCGAGCCGAACATGTCGGCCAGCCGGTCGGTCATGAAGTCTACCGCCGCCGCGGGGCCGGCTGCCTCCATCTCCCAGGCGAAATCGCCGCCGACGAAGCCGACCATCAGGTCGGTGTCGAACGGGAAGGCAAGAAAGTAGACATCATGCCGGGCGTGACGTTCGATCAGAAGATCGTCGAACGGGCGCAGGCCAAGCCGCGTGCCGGTGATCTTCAGGGGAACCTTGGTCAGAAGCCCCATCGGCAGATCGAAGATCGCCTCCTGATGCGCGGCCGGCAGGTCCGGGGAAAAGGCGATGTCCTCGAAGGCCAGCACGCCGGTCGAGACGGTGACGATCACCGCTCTTGCCCGGATCGTGCCGCGCGCGGTGTCCACCTCGACCCCCGGCCCGTCCCAGCAGATGCGCCGGACCGGGGTGGAAAGCTGCACCGGGACATCCGCCCCCAAACGGTGGATCAGGGCGCCGTAGCCTTCCCGAGTGATGTAGTTCGGGTCAAGGTCGGCCGCGCTGCGAAAATCGGTGACCGAGATCTCGTCATCGTCCGCGCCGAAATCCATCGGCCCGGCGAAGGTCGCACTAACCCGCAGCGCGTGGCAGCCTTCGACCACGGTCGACATCCGGTCATCGCCGCTGCGATGGCGCGCGATACAGGCGGCAAGGTCTGCTTCGGCCCGCGTTTCCGCCGCCATCTCGGCGTCCGAGGCGCGGCGCTTGTCGAACCACAGGTGATCCAGCCCCATGTCGTGATGCTGAAGCGTCCAGCCAGCGGCTTCAGCTTCGGGAAAGAACGGGTTGCGGTCGGCGGCATGCAGCCAGGCGCAGCCGACATCGAACGGCACGCCGAAATCGCTGGTCGTGGTCCAGGCCCGGCCGCCGATCCGGTCCATCGCCTCCAGCACTGCGATGCGGACGCCCATCGCGCGCAACCGCCTGGCGGCGGCAAGCCCGGCGCAGCCGGCCCCAACGATCACGACATCAACATCGGTCATGCCGAAGCCTCCCGCTTCGCGCCAAGCATGCAGTCATCGCCGATTCGCGGCACGGGTATTCAACGCCCGCTCTGCGCTCCCTTCGGGCGCTTATCGCTGCCACAAGCGAGGACCGCCCGCACGGGAGGGACGAGCGGCCCGAAGCCAAGGCCGCGCGCCAGTCCACGCTTCAGGCCGCGCGCGCGCCCTTGCGGCCTTCGATCAGCCAGGCGGCCACCGCCAGCCCGGCGGCAAGCAAGAGCCAGACCCAGGCCGGCAGGATCGGCGTGATGTTCACATCGGTCGCAAGATAGGCCGCGCGCGGGGTGATCCCGATCCAGCCGCGCCCGACCGCCGTGCGCCCTTCTGCCACCGTGCGGATGTCGGGGGTGCCGGATTCCAGCCGGGTGACACCGCCGCGGGTTTCCCGCGCCAGTGGCGCAAGATCCCCGCCCGAGGCAATGGTCTCGATGAATTCGCGCGGCGCTGCCGGGCCGACGGCGATGACCCGTTCAAGGTCACCCTGTTTCAGCCGGTAGAGGCCCAGGCCCGGGGCCTCCCAGCCGGTCTCGTATTTGCCGGGACCGACCTCGGGCATCTCCAGCACCACTTCGGCCGCATCCTGCCCGAGAATCGTCACCGGGCCGGGCGGATCCTCCTGCATCGACCGCCGGGTGATGGTCATGGCCTGACCTGTCACCGTCGCGGTCAGCGTCTCTTCCTCAAGTTCGGGTTCTTTCAGCATCCAGTGCGCAAGGCGGCGCAGCAGTTCCAGCTGCGGGCCGCCGCCTTCGTAGCCCCGCCCCCACAGCCAGGCATGGTCCGAGGCCAGCACCGCGACCCGGCCCTGATCCACCCGGTTCAGGACCAGAAGCGGGCGGTCCCCCGGCCCGGTCATCAGGATCTGGCCGTCCAGGTGCTCGACCTCGACCAGCCGGAACCAGCGTCCCCAGCCGCCTTCGGGCGCGTCCGCCTCAAGCCCTTCGGTGACCGGATGGCGGCGGCCAAGATCGGTAAGCTCGGGACGGTAGCCTTCCTCGATCACCTGCGCCGTGGGTGCAACGGGCAGGATCTCGGCCAAAGGCGAGCGGTAGAGACTGTCCACCGCCCCGAATTCCGGCCCCGCCGCGACCAGCACCGTGCCGCCACCCCGGACATACTGGACCACGTTTTCGATATAGGACATCGGCAGGATGCCCCGCATCCGGTAACGGTCGAAGATGATCAGGTCGAACTCCTCGATCTTCTCGATGAACAGCTCGCGCGTCGGAAAGGCGATCAGCGACAATTCGTCGACCGGCACACCGTCCTGCTTTTCCGGCGGACGCAGGATGGTGAAGTGGACAAGGTCCACCGCCGCGTCGGATTTCAAGAGGTTGCGCCAGACCCGTTCGCCGGCATGCGGCTCGCCCGAGACGAGAAGCACGCGCAGCCGGTCGCGCACACCATTGATCTGCACCGCCACGGCATTGTTGCGGTCGGTCAGCTCGCCGTCGACCGGGGCGACGCTGAACTGCAACACGTTCGCCCCGCCATGCGGCAGCGTGACCGGCAGTTCCAGATCCTCGTTCAGGGGCACGGTGTAGGTCTCGGGCTCCTCGGTGTCGATCGAGATCGTCAGCTCGACGTCCGAGGCGCCGGCCGGCACCGCGCCGATGTCCTCGATGCGCATTTCCAGAATGAATTCCTCGCCGATGATGGCGAAGGCCGGGGCGTTCCTGACCACAAGGCGGCGGTCCCAGTCGGCTTCGCGTCCGGTCAGAAGGACGTGAAGCGGCGCGGGCAGGTTCGGCACCAGTCCCAGGTCATGCACCCGCCCGTCGGTGATCAGGATCGCGCCTGCCACCCGCGCGCGGGGTTCCTCGGCCAGGGCCTCGGACAGCGCGGTCATGACCAGCGATCCGGTATCTTCTTCGCCATCGCCGACCCGGTGGATCCGCAGTTCGGTGTTCGGGATCAGCGCCAGTTCGGCCTCGACCGCCGCCACGGCCGCCGCGGTCTGGGCGCGCCGGTCGCCCAACCCCTGGCTGGCGCTTTCGTCCACCACAAGGATCACGATATCGGTCAGATTCTGGCGCTCTTCCTCTTGCAGGGCCGGGTTTGCAAGCGCCGCAAGCAGCGCCGCAAGCCCAAGGCCCCGCAGCCACCAGCCCGACAGCCCGCGCCACAGCGCCAGCGCCACCAGAAGCACGGCCACGCCGGCCAGTGCTGCGATGACCGGCCAGCCGACCAGCGGCGTAAAGACCAGCGCGCCGATCATTGGCCCAGCCTTTCCAACAGGGCCGGCACATGCACCTGGTCGGATTTGTAGTTCCCGGTCAGCACATGCATGATCAGATTGACCCCGAAGCGATAGGAGATCTCGCGCTGACGCTCGCCTGCCATGCCGCGCCCGACCGGCAGCATCGGCGCGCCGATGTCATCCACCGCCCAGGCCGCCGCCCAGTCGTTGCCGCCGATCACCACTGGCGTCACGCCATCGTTCAGATTGCGGAAGGGCATGCCCTCCTCGGCCTCGGCCGTCGCGAGAGGTGCGGCTTCCACCCAGACCGCCCCACGCGGATGCCGGCCGGGAAAGTCTTGCAAAAGGTAGAAGGTCCGGGTCAGGACGTGGTCTTCGGGCATCGGCTCTAACGGTGGAATATCGAGCCCGGATGCGATCAGTTGCAACGTCTGGCCCTCGGGCGTGGCCCCGCCAAGGCCCGCCACGTCAGCGTCGCGGGTGTCAAAAAGGATCATGCCGCCGGTCCGCAGATACCGGTTCAGCCTTTCATAGGCCTCGGGAGAGGGCTGCGCCTGCCCCGCCGCGATCGGCCAGTACAGGAACGGAAAGAACGCCAGTTCGTCACGCTCGATATCGACGCCGATCGGCAGCATCGGTTCGATCGAGGTGCGCTGCCAAAGCTTCTCGCTGAGCCCTAAAAGCCCCGCCGCTGCAAGCTCGTCCAGTTTCAGGTCGCCGGTCAGCACATGCGCCAGCACGACCGAGACCGTCGCCTGCAAGGCCAGATCATCGTCCGGCAGCGGGCCGGTCGCGTCTTGCGCCCGCAGGCCCTGCGGCTGCAAGGCAAGGACGGCAAGCGCCAGCACCGCCACCCCGCGCCGCACCCCGCCCAACCGCCCGGCGATCAAGAGCGAGGCCAGCACGTCGATCAATAGAAACACCAGACCCGCCGTCAGGAACGTCCCCTTCAGCGCCTGTGCCGCGCGACCCTCAAGCAAGTCAACCGGCACGCCGGAAGGCCACTCCGCCGCGACAAGTTCGGTGTCCGCACTGACGGTGTTCAGCGCCACCCGCCGGTCCGACCCGGCATAAAGGCCGGGTTGCAGTGCGATCGTCGGGCCATCGGCCACCGCTGCGGCCAGATCCTCGCCGGGGACACCGGGAAGCTCGCCCGCGTCGGTCGCCTGACCGAAGGCGTCCAGCACCACTTCCGGCACCCAGGTCTGCCCAGCCAGATCCGCGGCCTCGGGCTGGGCCGGTTTGGTCGAGATCGCCAGCCGCTCCAGCATCTGCACGAAAAGGCCCGACAAGGGCAGCGTCGACCATTCGGCGTTCGAGGTCACATGCACCAGCACCACCTGCCCCGCGCCGACCGCCTCGCGCGTCATCAGGGGGGTGCCGTCCTCAAGTGCTGCAATCGTGCGCTCGGCCAGAAGCGGGTCGGGCTGCGCGAGGATCTGTTCGCGCACCTCCACATCCGTCGGCACCGCAAGCCCGTAGAACGGCGAGCTTTCCGGGAACGGAGCCAGCGTCTTTGGTTCTCCCCAGCTCATCGTGCCACCGACGGTGCGCCCGCCCTCGCGCAGGCGAACCGGCAAGAGGGGATCGTCGGCCAGCGCGCCGGGGTCGCCTGCCGCAAGCCGGGGGCCGGCAAACCGCAGGAAAAGGCCGCCCTTTTCAACCCAGTCCAGGGCGGCATCGGTCTCGGGCCCGGTCAGAGAGCCGGCATCGGGCAGGATCACCACGTCGGGGTTGGCCAAAAGAGTGTCGATCAGATTGCCCTCGATGATGTCCGCCACCGGCACCAGCGCCTGACGCAGGTAGTGCAGCGGAGACAGCAATTGCAGCGCCTCCTGTTCGGCGCCGATCCGGATCAGCGCGATCTTGCGCCGCTTCAGGCTGTCATCGGTCAGGCTGACCGCGCCGGCCGACCGCGCGGCGGCAAGCTCGAAGCGGGTGATCCGGTTGCGCACTTCCGGCGGCAGGTCGAGAACGGCCTCGGCGCGCTGGTCGCCCAGCCCGAAGGCAAGGCCCAGGCGGCCAAGATCCCGTTCGATTCCGGCCGGGTCCGGACCTTTGGCCAGCACCTCCAGAGTCAACGAATCTCCGGGCGGCATCCGGCTGGCAGAGAGCACGATCTTGCCCTCCTCGAAGCGCGCGGGGTGCAGCGCCAGAACCGGGTGCGTGGTCTCGATCACCCGCAGCGCGCCCCTGGACAGCAGCGCAGCGGCCAGCCTGTCCCGGTCGGCATGGGCCAGACCGTCGGACAGCCACACGCTGTCGAACGCGCCTTCGGGCAGCGCCATGGCCCAGTCTGCAAGACCGGCCGGCGCCCAGGGTTGCGGCAAAAGCGCCGCGGCCCGACCGGCCCAGGCCTCGGCGGTCTGGAAGGTGGCGGGCTGCGGCGCATCGGTCAGGCGGACCAGGGCCACGGTGCGCCCTTCGGCCCCGGCCTCTTCGATCAGTGCGCCGACCTTCGCCACCCGTTGCGGCCAGTCGCGCGCGTCGGCCCAGGACCCGTCGACCACGATCAGCAAGGGACCGCTGCCTGCGGCCCGTTCATCAGGGTTCAGGACCGGCCCGGCAAAGCCGATGATCGCCGCCGCCACCGCCAAGAGCCGCAGCAGAAGCAGCCACCACGGGGTCTTGTCGACCTCGTTCGTGTCGTCCTTCAGGCCAAGCAGCAGCGCCACGCCCGGAAAGCGCCGCCGGACCGGCGCCGGGGGCACCGCCCGCAGCAGGATCCACAGGACCGGCAAGGCGGCCAGCGCCAGCAAAAGCCAGGGCGTCGCAAAGCCCAAGGGGCCAAGCATGAACATCAGCGGCTCCCCTCAAGGGCGGCATAGGCCCAGAGAAGGGCTGACTGCGCCGGACCGCCGGTGTGGTGCGTGGTGAAATGCCAGCCGACCGCACGGGCCAGCGTTGCCAGCCGGTCCTTGCGCTCGGCCAGCCGCGCAAGATAGCGCGTCCGCAAATCACCGGCCCGCAGCGTCTCGTGCCGCAGCGTGCCGCCCATCGATTCAAAGATCGTGCGCCCATCGAAGGGGAACTCTTCCTCGGCCGGATCCAGCACCTGGATCAGCACGCCCTTCACCCCCCGGTCCGCCGCTTGCGCAAGCCCGGCCTCAATCGCCGACAGGTCGCCAAGGAAGTCCGACAGGAACACCCCGCGACCATGGGCGACCATGCCTTCGGTGACCGGAGCGCCGAAGTCCTCGGCAGGCTCGTCTCCGCCAAGCCGCGCGGCAAGACGCAGAAGCTGCGCCCGGCCCGACCGGGGCTGTGCCAGGCCGGCAAGGCCGACCCGCTCGCCGCCCCGCAAAAGCAGCACCGCCAGCGCAAGCCCAAGCAGCCTGGCCCGGTCGGCCTTTGCCGCGCGCGCCTTGTCGCCGGTAAAGGTCATGGATTTCGCCGGGTCGATCCACAGCGTGACCGACTGCGCCGCCTGCCATTCGCGTTCGCGCACGAAATGCGCATCCGACCGGGCGGATCGGCGCCAGTCGATCATCCGCGCCGAATCGCCGGCATGGGCCGGGCGGTATTGCCAGAACTCGTCCCCGAGGCCCGCGCGCCTGCGACCGTGTTCGCCCAGCATGACATTGGCCGCCAGCATCTCGGCCTCGGCCAGAAGCGGCGGCAATGCCTGCCCCAACGCTTCGGCGCGGGTGCGCAGGTCGGGGAAGCGAAGGTCGGCGCGATGATCGGGGGCTGCCGTCACGCGGCGGCCTCAAGCCCAAGGACACGGCCGGACACGCGGCTGATGATGCCGGCCAGGGTCTCGCCCCGCGCGCGGGCGGCAAAGGACAGCGCCATGCGATGCACCAGCACCGATTGCGCCAGCGCCGCGACATCGCCGACCGAAGGCGCCAGCCGTCCGTCCAGAAGCGCGCGCGCCCTGACCGTCAGCATCAGCGCCTGTGCCGCACGCGGGCCCGGCCCCCAGTTGAGGCTGTCGGCCAGATCACGGCCTTCGGCTTCACCGGGACGGCAGGCGCGCACCAGATCGAGGATCGCCTCGACCACCTGCTCGCCCACCGGCATCCGCCGGATCACCGATTGCGCCGCGATCAGCTGGTCGGCGGTGAACACCTGATGCGCCTCGGCTTCTTCTGCGCCGGTGGTGGCCAGCAGGATGTCGCGTTCCGTGGCGCGGGTCGGGTAGTCCACATCGACCTGCACCAGGAACCTGTCAAGCTGCGCTTCGGGCAGGGGGTAGGTGCCTTCCTGCTCGATCGGGTTCTGGGTCGCCAGCACATGGAAGGGCCGGCCCAGCGGACGATGCTGGCCCGCAATCGTCACTTCCTTTTCCTGCATCGCCTGCAACAGCGCCGATTGCGTGCGCGGGCTGGCGCGGTTGATCTCGTCGGCCATCAGCAGCTGGCAGAAGATCGGCCCTTCGACAAAGCGAAAGGCCCGGCCACCGTCGGCGTTGGAGTCCAGCACTTCCGAGCCAAGGATATCCGCCGGCATCAGGTCGGGCGTGAACTGGATGCGGTTGGCCTTGAGACCCATGACCGTGCCCAGCGTGTCGACAAGCCGGGTCTTGCCCAGGCCCGGAAGCCCGACCAGCAGTGCATGCCCGCCGCACAGCATCGCGGCCAGCACCAAGTCCACGACCTTTTCCTGCCCGATGAAGCGGTGGTTGATCGAGGCCTTGGCCTGTCCCAACGTCGCGCCCAGCGCCTCGATCTCAGCCACAAGCGCCTTGGTTTCGGCCATGCCGATGCTCCCTTCAGGGTGATACGCGGTCAGTAAAGCGAAGTATGGCGCCCGGCACAAATGGCAAAAGGCGCGCGGGCACAAATCATCGTGACAGGGGCGCAGATTCTCCGGCACCTTCCCCCGGTTCGTCCCAAAATCCTTCGAAGGATTTTGACAAATTTCTTCGAAGAAATTTGCGCACGGCGTCGGGGCCGCTACACTGGCAGCCATGAGCCCAGTCAACGCCGACACACTTGCCGCCGCCGCCAAAGCCGCCTCGAAGAAAGGCCCGGCCCCGGTTCATCTGTGGAATCCGCCGTTCTGCGGTGACATCGACATGCGGATCGCGCGGGACGGGACCTGGTTCTATCTTGGCACGCCGATTGGCCGCGCCCCGCTGGTCAAGCTGTTCTCCTCGATCCTGAAACGCGAGGGGGATGCCTATTTCCTTGTCACGCCGGTCGAGAAGGTGGGCATCAAGGTTGACGACGCACCACTTCTGGCCACCGACTTCGACGTCGAGGG
>JANOER010000116.1:0-15320 GCA_031441285.1 Rhodobacterales bacterium | reverse complement strand
CAGGAAAGTGGACTTGCCGCAGCCCGACGGCCCGATGAAGGCGGTGACCGCCTTGTCCGGGATCTCGACCGAGACATCCTTCAGCGCGTGGTTCGTGCCGTAATGCACCTGAACCCCGGAGGCGGATATCTTCGACGCGGCAAGTCCCGCGGCCAGTCCTGCCACCCGCACGTCGTCCATCAAATTGCTCCAAAGTCTGCCGAAACGACCGGCCTGTCCCGTCGATTTAGGACGGCATGGTCACCTCTATGCGAAGATTTTGTAACAGAACGATGACAGACCTGGTAGGTCCGCTACCCCCGCGCGAGCAGGGCCTCGATTTCCGGGCGGGCAGGCATCGACGGGGCCGTCCCCGGACGGGTGACCGAAATGCCCGCCGTAGCACAGCCAAAGCGCACCGCCTCGACAACATCGCGGCCCTCCGACAGCGCCACGGCAAAGCCACCGTTGAAGGCATCGCCGGCACCCGTGGTTTCGACCACCGGACCGGCACTGATCACCGGCACATGCACCGACCGGGACCGATCACGGTACAGCGCACCGTTGCCGCCAAGGGTCACGACCACCGCGCCTACGCCCCGCGCCAGCAGCGCATCCGCCGCCCGCTCGGCCTCGGCAACCGAGGTTACCGGCAACCCGGTCAACGCCTCGGCTTCGGATTCGTTCGGTGTCACGATATCGCACAGCGCCAGCATCGCATCGTCCAGCGCCGCCGCCGGAGCCGGGTTCAGGATCGTCCGCACCCCGGCCGCCCGCGCGATCTCCAGCGCGCGGCGCGCCGCCGGGATCGGCTGTTCAAGCTGGGTGACGAAAACCGACGCCCCCCGGATCAGGTCCGCCCGCGCCTCGACATCGGCGACCGACACCCGCCCCGCCGCCCCGGGAGCGACGATGATCGCGTTGTTGCCCGTGGACTCTTCGATGAAGATATAGGCCGCCCCGGTGTAGCTGTCGGCGTCCTCGGTCACTTCCGGCACCACGCCCGCACGGCCCCATGTCGCCCGCGCGATCTCGGCGAAGGCATCCTTGCCCAGACGGGTGATGAAATGCACCTTTGCCCCGGCACTTGCCATCGCGGCGGCGACCGACTGGTTCGACCCCTTCCCCCCCGGCCCCAGCACGAAGGAATTGCCAAGGATCGTCTCGCCCAGCTTCGGCTGCCGTTCGGCGCGGTAGGCGGTGTCCGCGACGAAGATGCCCAGGATCACGATCGGTTTCATCGGGTCATGCCTCCGGCGGGATCACGCCCTTGCGGAACATGAAGCACCCGTAGAACCGCCGCTCGCCGGTCTGGATCACGGCATAGGACTTGCGCGCCATGTCGTAGAAGGCAAACCGCTCGATCCGGACCATCTTGCGGGGCTTGCCCTCGGCGCGGTCGATCTCGGCCTGAACTTCCTTTTGCACCGGAGGTACCTCCTTGGGTTTGCCCAACACTTCCATCCTACCGGCGAAATCATCGACGAACGTATCCAGCGGCAGCACCGACAGGATGGCGCCCACCGCCTCGGCAGCGGTCAGGTTCTCCATCCGCAGCAAGCGGCCGGTCACCGTTGCCCGTGCAACGCTGTCCGACGGAAAGTTCGTGTCCGCCACGATCAGCACGTCGCCATGCCCCATCGCGCGAAGACAGGCCAGAACTTCGGCATTCAGCCGATTGTCGATACCCTTTAGCACCCGAAATCCCTCCCCAAGCCGTTTCATCTTTGCTCAAATATCCCGGGGGCGTGGGGGCTGGCCCCCACTCCACCGCCTAACCCAGGCGCGCGCCCGTGGCCCGGTCAAAGAGATGCACCTTGCCTGCATCCGGTGCGAAGGTCAGCGGATCGCCGGGCCGAAAGGCCACCCGGTCGCGGAACATCGCCACGACGTCGCGGCCAACCGACCGCAGAACCACATGCGTCTCGGACCCGGTGGGCTCCACGACCGCGACGGTCCCCGAAATCCCGTCCTGCCCGACGTGAAGGTGTTCGGGCCGGACGCCATAGGTGACCTCGCTGCCCTCTGCCACCGCAGCTCCCGGCGGCAGGGGCAGGCGCGTGCCATCCTCCAGCCTGACCATGCTGCCGGACACAACCCCCGGCGCCATGTTCATCGACGGGCTGCCGATGAAGCCCGCGACGAAGGTGTTCGCCGGCCGGTCGTAAAGCTCAAGCGGAGCGCCGACCTGCTCGATCCGGCCGCCCTGCATGACGACGATCTTGTCCGCCATCGTCATCGCCTCGATCTGGTCATGGGTGACATAGACCGTCGTGGTTTTCAGCCGCAGGTGCAGCTCGCGGATCTCGGTGCGCATCTGCACCCGCAGTTTGGCATCAAGGTTCGACAGCGGCTCGTCGAAGAGAAACACCTGCGGGTCGCGCACGATGGCGCGCCCCATAGCCACCCGCTGGCGCTGCCCGCCCGACAAGGCGCGCGGATAGCGGTCAAGATAGGGCGTCAGGCCAAGGATTCCTGCGGCGCGGTTGACCTTATCGGCGATCGCGGCCTTGTCCATCCCGCGCATCTTCAGCGCAAAGCCCATGTTCGCGCCCACGGTCTTGTGCGGGTAAAGCGCATAGTTCTGAAACACCATGGCGATGTCGCGCTCGGACGGGGGCAGGTTGTTCACCCGCCGCTCGCCGATGCGGACGTCCCCGCTCGAGACCTCCTCCAGCCCGGCGATCATCCGCAAAAGTGTGGACTTGCCGCAGCCGGATGGGCCGACCAGCACCACGAAAGCGCCGTCCGGAATATCCAGATCCAGCCCGTGGATGACCTGCACCCCGCCATAGAACTTCGTCAGATCGCGGATCGTGACCTCGGCCATCGGCCCTTCCTCTTGCCCGTTTCAGCCGTGAAGGCTAGCCGCGCCGGGTGGGACTGTCCACCGGCTGATCATACTAACATGTTAGAATCTTGACAGGCCCCCCGCCCCTTGCCAATCTGTCGGTCAAGAAAGACTGCCGCTGGGGAGGGGAGGCCCCGCAAGATCCGCTCTGCTGCCGGTTTCCGGGCGGCAGCCGTCTGAATTCCGACTGACGAAAATCGCAACATGGAAGGACCAGCCGCACGCCCCGTTGCGCGCCGCTTCGGTCCGCTTAATGGGAGGACTGAACGTGAAAGTTGGACATTACCACGCGGCGATCGGCGCACAGCTAAGCCGCCGCCGGATGCTGCAGGGCGCGACTGCCCTTACGGCCCTTGCTGTCCTGCCGATGGGCGCGCGCATGGCTGCGGCCGATGCCCATGGCGGCGTTCGCGCCCAGATCCTGAAGATTCCCGGCGTCGGCATGGGGTCCCCCACCGATGTCCACTGGCAAGAGGTCGGCGCGCTTTGCCTTGAGCCGACCAAGGCCAACGTCGCCGCAGGCGAGTTTGCCGGGGTCGAGTTGTCCTTCTTCGGGATCAACAACAACGGGTTGCACAACATCCTGTTCCGCGGGCTGCTGAAGGAATGGGAAACCTACACCGGCGCCAAGATCAACTGGATCGACATGGCGCAAGCGGATTACAACCCGCGGCTCCAGCAAAGCATCGCCACCGGAACGGTCGATTTCGACATCCTCGCAATGGGCGCGCCATTGGAGGGCGACACCGCCAGCAAGGGCCTTCTGGACGAGATGCCCGACTGGGTGAAAACCCAGATCGAGATGGACGACTACGTGGGTTACCTCAAAGCCCCGGTCGGCACCTGGGAAGGCAAGACCTACCGGATCTCGATCGACGGCGACTGCCACACCCTTGCCTATCGCAAGGACTATTTCGGCGATGGCTCGATTTCGGGGATGGCCGAGGCGCCGACGCATTGGGAAGACATCAACGCGATGTCACTGGCCGTGATGGGCAAGACCGATCCCTTGAGCGGCACACCCGCCTACGGCTTCCTTGATCCCTTGAAAAGCTGGGGCGGCTTCGGCTTCTACTTCCTTGAAGACCGCGCCACCGCCTATGTGAAGCATCCGTCCGACCCGGCCTTCCTGTTCGACCCCGATACGATGAAGCCGCGTGTGAACAACCCCGGCTGGGTGCAGGCGATCCAGGACGTGATGGATCTGATCAAGGCCGGGGCCTACCCGCCCGACCAGATCAACGCCGATCCCAATGCAACCGCGTTCTCCCAGTTTCTGGCCGGCACCGGCGCGGGCGTGACCTGGTGGGGCGACGTCGGCTCAAACGCGCGCACGTCTGACACTTCGGTTGTGGGCGATGTCGTGGGCTTTTCGATCAACCCCGGGGCCAAGCGGGTCTACAACCACGGCGCCGGTGCCTGGGAAGAGACCGAGAACTTCGCCCCGAACATGGCCTACCTCGGCTGGGGGGTCTACGTCACCAACCGTGTCTCGGCCGACGAGAAGAAGCGCAAGGCGGCCTGGTCGGCGGCGGCTCACCTTGGCGGCAAGGACCTGTCCTTGTGGATGTCGGCCTACCCTTCCGGCTTCCAGCCCTACCGCAACAGCCACTTCGACTATGCCGAATGGGAAGCGGCGGGCTACGACCGCGCCTTCGTCGAGGATTACCTCGGCTCCAACGCCGACAGCTACAACCACCCGAACGCGGCCATCGAACCGCGGATCCCCGGGATCTTCCAATACTATTCGGTCGCCGAGGATGAACTGGCCAAGGGTTACGCTGGCCAGTACGCCGGCGCCCAGGAAACGGCCGATGCGATCGCCGCCGCTTGGGAAAAGATCACCGACGAGATCGGCCGTGACAGCCAGATCGCGCTTTACAAGGCATCGCTCGGGATGTGATCCGGCTTCGGGGGATGGGCAGTCTTGCCCATCCTGCCAACCGCACGAAACGAAACCGGCGCGCGGGGGGGCCCCGCGCGCCGGTTTCATGTGCAGCGCCCAGCCGTCAGATCGTGGTCTTGACCATCTTGCGCGACGGCAGATCACCGATCAGCGTCGGGATCCCGAACATCGTCGAGAACAGGAACCCGCTGCCGGACGCCGAGGTTCTTTCCTTCGGTGCTGACAGCAGCTTCATCGGCCAGAACTTGGTCGACATATGCGCGCCGCCGGGAATGGCCGAGGTCCGCGGCTTGGACGGGCTGACCGGGTTCGACCCCATGACATGGCCGTGCATCGCCGACCGATGCGGATTCGACATGTAAAACACCGTGCCGGGAAGAACCTTTCCGGTCTTCTCGACCGTTGCCTGCTCGCGGACATAGTGATCCTCGTCCGCGACGCCTGCGTTGATCGCCGCGGTGCGGTTGACCACCCGGATCGCGTGGCGTGCGGTCCCGATCGGAGCAAAGGGCGCCCGGACGACCAGCAAGGCATTGCCCTTCGCGATGCCCGGCCCATAGGCTGCCGCCGATGCCTTGGGCACCCGCACTTCGGCCATCCGCGCCTCGGCCGACCCCGCGCCGTCGCGCGCGATCACGTCGATGGTGCCGGCATCATGCCCGGTCGACGTCAGCGCGTTCACAACGCCCTGTGCCGTGGCCAGATCCTTGTAAAGTCTCGTGATGATCGTGGTCATGTCCTACCCTGCTGTGTTGAATGGCCTCATTGCGTCCGCCGCCGTTCCGTCATGCCTTGGAGCCTGCAAGCTTGTCCTGCGGCGCCCCGATACCCCGCCCGTCTGATGTAGGCGCGCAGCACCCGGTGGCGAGCCCAAAGTCGCTTCCCGAACCGTGCCCGCGCCGCAGCATTGGCCAGGCGACGCAC
Source organism: Rhodobacterales bacterium (assembly GCA_031441285.1). Classification (GTDB taxonomy): domain Bacteria; phylum Pseudomonadota; class Alphaproteobacteria; order Rhodobacterales; family Rhodobacteraceae; genus Tabrizicola. The sequence continues at coordinate 9,660 of JANOER010000116.1, read as the reverse complement.
AGCGCCAAAGCCAGAAGCCCCGCCTCAAGCGCGAAAACCGGAATGTAGGGTGCAGCACCGGTGACAGCCTGTCCCGGCGCCAGCAGCATCGCGTCGCGGATCACCCCGCCGACAGCGATCGCCACCCCGGCGGCGGTGGTCTGCACGGCACCCCAGGCCCCAAGTGACAGACCGATCTGATCCCGCGGGGCGCTGCGCATCGTGGCCGTAAGGGTTCCGTGTCCGAAAAGCCCGGCGCCGAAACCTGCGGCCAGTGTCGCCCCGATCAGAAGCGGGACGGACAGCGAAAGCGCCGACAGAAGGACCGCCACGAAGGCCGGCACCCCGATCAGCGCCCCTGCCGCCGCCACGCGCATCGGCCAGCCGCCCCGTCCCAGCCAGCGCGAGGCCAGGCCGAAGCCCAGCAGGCTGCCGAAGGCCAGAACCACGGTCAGGCGCGTCGTCTCGGCCACCGACATCTTCAGGACCTGGCCCCCGAACGGTTCCAGCAGGACGTCCGCCATGCCGAAACCCGCCGTTCCAAGACCAATGACGACCAGAAGCCGCAGCATTCCTGGCCGGGCTGCAAGTCTTGCCCAGGCGTCGCCAAAGCGCACCACCGGCTGCGGTGCCTGCGCCCGCGCCTGGTTGCGCGCCTCCTGCTTCCACATCGCGATGCCGTTCAGCACGATCGTAACCACCGCCGAGCCCTGGATCACCTGGATCAGCCGGCCGGGCGTGTAAGTCTCCAAAAGCGCACCATAGGCGAAGGCGCTGACGATCATGCCGACCAGCAGCATGACATACATCAGCCCGACGACCTTGGGCTGGTCCTGCTCCGGCACCAGATCGGTCGCCAGGGCAAGGCCGACGGTCTGCACGACATGCACCCCGGCGCCGACCAGAAGGAATGCCAGCGCCGCAGCGGTCAGGCCGATCCAGCGCGGGGCGTCTGCCGCCTCGCCGTAGCCTGACAGCACCAGAAGCGCGAAGGGCATGATCGCAAAACCGCCGAACTGGTACATCGTTCCCTTAAAGATGTACGGCAACCGCCGCAGGCCAAGGGCCGACCGGAAAGTGTCGGACTTGAACCCGACCAGCGCGCGGAACGGCGCAAAGATCAAAGGCAGCGCCAGCATGCCGGCCACCAGCGTCGCGGGAACCTTCAGCTCGACGATCATCACCCGGTTCAGCGTGCCAACCATCAGCACCAGCGCCATGCCGACCGTCACCTGAAATAGCGACAGCCGCAACAGCCGGCCCAGCGGCACTTCGGCCGAAGCGACGTCGGCAAAAGGAAGCCATAGCGGGCTCATGCCCGACAGCTTTCGCAGCGCAAAACGTCTGTAGTCGAACATCACCGGGCATCCATGCCTTGACACGCCACGCCGTGGCGGCCCGTGAAGCCTTGTCTCAGGGTCCGGCCAATGGCCACCCCGCCCAGAACAGCCGCGCACGGATCCGGAAGGCCCCGCGCGCGGCTCATGTTCAGTTCAGCGACGCCATGTCCTGCGGCATCTGCAGCACAGCGCGCGCTGTGGTGCCATCCGGCATCGTGATCAGGACTTCGTTCGACCCGCCGGGAACGTAGGCCACTTTCGCGGTATCCGTCTCCGGCAGAACGACCGAGGCCATAGCTCCCAAAGGCTTGCCCGACAGGAAGTCGGCCACCCAGGTCGTGTTGCTGAGAACAGCGACATGGACAGCGAACGACCCGACAGCAACTGCGGTGAGGAACAGCGGAACTCCGACGGTCGGCTTGACGACAAGCCACATCTTTGCGTTGTTCATTCCGGCCTCCTCAACCAAGCCACGGGGTAGTTACGGCGACCAGCAGATGCGCGATCAGGGCAATCACCCCGAACACCCGCGTGCCGTCGATCAGGTAGCTGTGAACCTCTTCAGCTTCCCGAAGGGTGAGGCCGGTCGGCCAGACCTTGTCAGGATCATTGGACATGAATTCTTCCTCCGTGCCCGCGTCGTCGCTGTCGTGCTTGGGCAAGTTGACGACATTCCGCCTGCCCGGACCGATCGCACCCGGCATGACCTGCCGCAACCGCCCCATGCGACACTTTGTCACTTCAAGATTACATTTTCAACTGTAAACCTAAAGTTACATATTTAATGATCTTGTCACCACACTTTGTGCAACCCCCTGACATAACACGTTTTCGCCAGGCCCTTTCCGGATGGCAAACCTTCTGACAAGAGAAAATGATCCGCAGATCCGGTCACTGCGACACCGCGACGACACCGCGACCCGGATGCTTCAGGCGTCTGCGTCCGGTCGATTCGGTGAAAGAACAGGCGTGGGGTCAAGGCCCTTCCCACGGCCCGAGGCGCAAGCTAACATGTTAGCATGAGCAACGGCGATCTTCTCCATGTCGTGACCAGCGACACGATTTCCAACCAGCGACAGGCGCTTGGGCGACTGCTGATCTGGGGCACGGGTGCTTTGGTGGCGGTGGTTGCCCTGGCGCAGACCCTGCATGCGGCGGGGATCGTCGATCTTGGCTTTCAGACCTGGCGCCCGACACTGTACGCATACGTCACCTGGGCGGTAGCACTTTGCTGGGGGCAAGTGATCCTGCGCGGAGAAAAAGGCAAACGCACGCTGTTCGTCCTGCCGGCGGCGTTGTTCGTCATATCGCTGACCGTGTTTCCGCTGCTGTTCGGGCTGATCATCGCGTTTTCCAGCTGGAACCTCTCCAGCCCGGATGGCCGCCAGTTCAACGGCGTCGACAATCTGGTGCAGATGTGGAACGACCCGTTCTACTGGAACGCCATGGGCAACATGGTCTGGTATACGCTGGCGATCCTGGTCGAATATGCCATCGCCTTCGGACTTGCCCTGTTGCTGAACGGCCAGATCCGCGCGCGAAAGTTCTTTCGGGTGGCCTTCCTTCTTCCGCTGATGCTGTCTCCTGTTGCCGTAAGCTGGATGATCGGCAAGTCGATGCTTGAGGCCCGATTCGGCCCAATTTCCCGCCTTGCCCGCTGGCTGGGCTGGGAGAACCCCTCGTTCTTCGGCACACCCGAGATGGCCAAGATCACCATCATGCTGATGGACGCCTGGACCTTCATCCCCTTCATGATGATCATGCTGCTGGCCGGCTTGCAGGCGATCCCGAAAGAGCTGACCGAGGCGTCGCGCGTCGACGGAGCGACCGGCTGGCGGTCCTTTTGGGAGGTGACCTTCCCGCTGATGCTGCCGGTCAGCATCACGGCGATCCTGATCCGGGTGATCTTCAAGCTGAAGCTGGCCGATATCGTGATCAACGTCACCTCGGGCGGGCCGGGCGGCGCCACCGACACCGTGACCAGCTTCATCTTCCGCGAATACCGCGACCGGTCGAACGTCGGCTACGGCACCATGCTGGCGATGGTCTATCTGGTGGTCATCGTGGTCTTCATGACCGCCCTCATGAAACTTGCCGCCCGCTATGCCCGGCCCAGAACCTAAGATGGCCCCGATGACCGAAACCGCAATTTTCAAGGATGCCGAGGCCGATCGGAGCTTTCGCGCGAAATGGGTGGCGAACCGGCTGGTGATCTACGGTATCCTGATTGTCTGGGCAATCATCTGCCTGTTCCCGATCTACTGGACCGTCACGACCAGCTTCAAGATGGCTCCGAACGTGATGAAGGGGAACATGATCCCTTACGTCGACTACAACCCGACCTGGCTTGGCTTCCGGTCGCTGGGCCTGTCGCCCGATACGTTCAACGCGGAATCGACCGTGCGCGAAGAGTTCCTGAAACGGTTCTGGAATTCGACCATCACCGCCCTTGTCTCCTCGACGCTGGCGGTGGTGCTGGGCAGCCTTGCCGCCTACGGGCTGTCGCGGTTTTCCTACAAGTTCGGATACATGAAGAACGACGACATCTCGTTCTTCTTTCTGTCGCAACTGATCCTGCCACCTGTGGTTCTGGCTCTGCCCTTCCTTGTGCTTTACAAGGCGCTGGGGCTGCTGGACACGACTGTCGGCCTGATCCTTCTCTACACGCTCACCGTGCTGCCCATCGTCATCTGGATCATGCGCGACCAGTTCGCCGGCATCCCGACCGAGTTGGAAGAGGCGGCGATGGTCGATGGCCTGGGGGTGTGGGGCGCATTCTTCACCATCATCCTGCCGATCGCCCTGCCCGGCATGGTCGCGGCCTTCATCCTGTCGCTGGTGCTGACCTGGAACGAGTACTTCTTCGCAGCACTCCTGACTTCGACCCACGCGAACACTCTCCCAGTCATGGTGGCCAGCCAGACCGGGTCGCAGGGCATAAGCTGGTGGTCGATGGCCGCCCTGTCCACCGCCGCGATCCTGCCGCTGGTGGTGATCGGCGTGGTGCTGGAACGCTTCATCATCAAGGGCATGGCCGCCGGGGCGGTCAAATGACCACGATGAATTTTCTGCGAAAATTCCGGACCGGTGGCAGATGCTGAAGGGGATCGACCAGCGGCTGTCGGCCGAGATCATCCATGTGCTCATGCTGATGGGCCATGGCGACGATCTGGTGATCTGCGACGTGAACCACCCTGCTGCGACCATCGCGGCGGCCACCACCTATGGCACGCTGGTCGACATGGCGGGCTGCGACATTCCGACGGCGGCGCAGGCGATCCTGTCGCTGATGCCGCTGGACAGCTTCGTCGCAGCCCCGATCACCCGGATGGAGGTGGTGGACGACCCGACCGCCTTCCAGCCGGTCTTTGCCCGACTGCAAGCTGTCGCAGACAGCGCAGAGGGCCGGCGGGTGCCAATGCAGGCCCTGGAGCGTTTCGCGTTCTACGAGGCCGCCAAGCGCGCCTTCGCCATCATCCGCACCGCCGACTCTGGCCCCTATGGCTGCTTCATCCTGAAAAAGGGCGTCGTCGCCCTGCCCGAGCTGTAACCCCCCTCAGCCCAGAGCATGCGCTATGTCCCGGGTCTGCCGGTAAAGCGCCTGCCACAGCGGATATTGCCGCGCGTAGGCCTCGACCCGTTCGGGCGTCACGGTCCGCGTGACCGGGTTCCAGCGGGTGATCTCGTCCGGCAGGGCGGCTCCTACGGCGACGGCAGCAAGAAAGGCGTTGCCGTAACTTGCCCCCATGGTCTGTTCGCAGACCAACTGCGTGACTTGCCCAAGATCCGATGTCGCCTGCATCCAGACCGCGTTCTGTGTGCCGCCGCCCACGGCCAGCACGCGAGACGGCGTGGCTCCGACCGTGCGGCAGGTCTCCAGCACCTGGGCCGTGCCCATAGCCACGCCTTCCAGCGTGGCCCGGAAAAGATCGCCCCGCGTGTGCGTCAGGTCCAGACCGAAAAACGCGCCCTTCGCCAGCGGATCGTGAACCGGTGTCCGCTCGCCCGAGAAATGCGGCAGGCACAAAAGACCCTTTGCGCCTTTGGGACTGGCGTCCGCCTCGGCGGCGAGGGTGGCAAAATCGCTGTCCCGGGCCAGCTGGTCGCGGAACCAGTGGGTCAGCGTGCCCGACGTGGCAAGCCCGGCCATCGACGCGTGCCGGCCGGGGAAAAGCCAGGGCGCATACCACAGCCGCGCGTCACGGACCGGGGCCGCCGTCACCTGAATGATGAAGATGGTCGACCCGTACATCAGCATCATCTCACCCGGATGCTGCACCCCGACGCTGACCGCCTCGGCCGCCGCGTCGATCGTGCCGCAGGTCACCGGCGTGCCTTCAGCAAGGCCGGTTTCCCGCGCGGCCTTGGGCGTGACATGGCCTGCAATCCCCGTTGACCACATCAGCTTTGGCAGCCGGTCAAGCGGAAGGAAATCGGCCAGATCATCGGTCCAGTCCAGCGTGTTCACATCATAGAACGGCGCGAAGTTCGCGGCGGTGTAGTGGTCGATGACATGGGCTCCGGTCAGCTTCCAGGTCAGGTAGCTGGTTGAGGTCAGCACCTTGGCAGTCCGGGCGAACAGCGCGGGCTGCGTCTCTTTCAACCACAGGATCTTCGGGCCGACCGATTGCGAGGTCAGCGCATTGCCGCAGCGGGCAAGGATCACATCCGCGCCGATGCTGGCATTCAGCGCGGCGATCTGCGCGGTCGCCCGGGTATCGACGCCGTAAAGGACGCCGTTCATCAAGGGCCTGCCCGCCGCATCGACCGGCAGCATGCAGGGCCCGATGGCGCTTGCGGCCACGGCCTTGATCCGGCGCGGATCAAGGCCCGACTTTGCCAGCAGGGCTTGCGTCACATGGACAAAGTCACCCCACCAATCCGCGTCCGCCCGGTGTTCGGCCCAGCCGGGGCGGGGGACGATCATCTTGTGCGGCCGTGCCGCCATGGCCGTGATGCTGCCATCCTCGGCGACAAGGACGCCCTTCGTCTCGAAGGTGCCGATGTCGATGCCAAGCGTGTGGGTCATGAGCTGCGGGTCATGGGCTGCGGGTCAACTGAAGATCAGGGGTAATCAGATCGAGGGCCGTGTCGAGAAGCGCCGCCAGGGCCTCAAGATCGGCGGTGTCCACCACCTCCAGCGCCGAATGCGAATAGCGCATCGGAAATCCCAGATCGAGGCAGGCGACCCCGTCCGGCCCCATGAACTGGATATAGCTGAGATCGGTCAAGGCCCCGCTATGCGCCGATCTTTGCAATGGCAGGTCCGCCGCCCGCGCGGCATCTTCCATCAGCCGGACCAGCGCCGGATGCGGAATGACGCCGTTCAGGGTGCCGCGCCCGTGGAAGGAATACAGGCTGATCCCCGGCCCGCCCCCCAGAGCGACCTCGCCCCGGTGGGCCATGTCCGGCGTGTCGCATGCGAGCAGAAGGTCAATCTGCAAAGCGATGTCCGGTTGCAGGGCGGTTGCCGCAGGCAGAACGCCGCGCAGGTTGAATTCCTCCTGCACTGACCAGACAAGATGCAGCGTCGGCCCGGGCTTGGGCGCGGGCTTGGCCGTCCGCGCCGCCGCCAAAGCCAGCAGCACGGCGCAGCCCGCCCGATCATCGACCGAAGTGCCGGCAAGCCGGGTTCCGTGCAGCGCCATGGCGCGCGGGGCATACGTCACCGGCGTGCCGATCCGCACGCCTGCCGCCTGCGCTTCAGCCGCGCTGGAGAATCCGGAGTCGACGTAAAGTTCGCCGTAAGGCAGGACGCGATACTTTTCTTCAGGCGTGGTCGCGTGATGCGCCTTGTTGGCAATCACCCCCGGCAGATCACCGCGTTCGCTGCAGAGCACGACTGCCTGCGCGGCAAGCGCGCGTTCCGGCACACCGCCAAGCCGTTCCAGCCGGATCAACCCGTCGGCTTCGATCTTGCGGACGACAAAGCCAAGCTGGTCCATATGCGCGAACACCATGACCGAAGGCAGCGAGGGATCGCCCGGAAGCGTGGTCATCAGGTTGCCCAACCGGTCCGACCGGTGCGCCAGACCCATCCGGTCCAGATGCGCGGCGATGGCACTGGCCACCCTGCCCTCATGGCCGGACAGGCCCGGAATGAGCATCAGTTCGATCAGGGTCTCGCGGATCATCTGCCGCCTCGCCACGCAAATCCTTTCGAAAGGATTTGCAAATTCCTTTGAAGGAATTTGGTCCCCGTCCCTGTCATGCCTGCCCCCTCGCCGACCGCGCGCGGTCCATGAAATCCTTGGCCCGTTCCGGGTCTACCGCAGCCCAGGTGTCGCCGCCGACCTTCAGCGCCGACCCGACGATGCAGCCGTCGGCAACCCGCAACACATCCGCGACCGTCGCATGCCGGACGCCGGTATTGGCCAGAACCGGGGTGGTTGGCAGGACGCGCTTCACCGCCTCGAGATCCTCCATCCGCGCCGCTTCGCCGGTGATCGCGCCCGAGACGAGGACCGCGTCGGGGATCGACGAAAACACCGCGCTGCGCGCCCGGTCCGGCAGGGTGCGGGGGTCCAGCGACCCGGCAAACTCGGCCGAGACGTTGTAAAGCGTCGCGACCTCCCCTGCGCCAAGGCGGGCGGCGTAACGGCGGGCGGCGCCCGCGTCGGGGGACCATATCCCCATGTCGCTGGCGTAGGCCCCGGTGAAGATCTCGCGCACGAAGGCCGCCCCGGTCGCCGCCGCCAGCGCCATCGTGGCCATGGGATCCCACAGCACGTTGACCCCGAACGGCACGGTGATCCGGTCGCGCAGGCGCCCGATGACATGGGCCATTGTCGCGGTCGTGGCCGGATCGACCTTCAGTTCATAGGGCCGGTCGTTCTCGTTGCCGAACAGCACCGCGTCGACCCCGGCAGCCTGCAGGGCGGACAGGTCGGCCGCTGCCCCGCGCAGGATCGCCTCGACCCCGCCGGCCGGATCGTAAAGCGGGGTGCCGGGCATTGCGCCCAGATGCACCATCGCGATGACGGGCTTGTCGTGCCCGAAAACCCGCCTGAACCGTACCATGCGCGCGCCCCCTGTCCTGCCAAGGCTAGCGTGAAAGCCTGTGGCGGGGAAGCCCGAGTCATACTAGCATGTCAGCAAGACCGGAGGGGTGCGGGTGATTGCTGAACGGCGCTGGCACAAGCGGGAGACCGGGGGAATATCCTTCACCGAACTGGGCTTTGGGTCGGCCCCGCTGGGCAACCTGTTCCGCGCTATCGGCGAGGCCGCGGCGCAGGCGGTGCTGGCCGCAGCCTGGGAGGCCGGTGTGCGCTATTTCGACACCGCGCCACTGTATGGACTTGGCCTGTCGGAAACGCGCATCAATCCGTTCCTGCGCGGCAAGCCGCGCGCCGACTATCTGATCTCGACCAAGGTTGGCCGGATTCTGACCGCGGTGCCACCGGGCCAGGGCGACGGGCTGGGCAAATGGATCGACGTCCCCTCGCGGCGCGAAAGGTTCGACTACAGCCATGATGGCGTGCTGCGCAGTCTTGAAGCCTCGCTGGAGCGGCTGGGACTGGACCGGGTCGATCTGGTCTATGTCCACGATCTTGACGTCTTCACCCACGGATCGGAAGCGGCCAAGGCCGCCCGGCAGGACGAATTCATGGCCGGCGGCTACCATGCCCTGCTGCGGTTGCGCGACGAAGGCGTGATCGCGGGCTTTGGCGCGGGGGTGAACGAATGGGAGCCCTGCGACTGGCTGCTGGAGCGGGGCGATTTCGACGTCTTTCTTCTGGCCGGGCGCTTCACCTTGCTGGAGCAGGGCGCGCTGGGGTTCATGGACCGGGCGGCGGCCCGCGGTGTCGGGGTGGTGATCGGCGGGCCCTATAATTCGGGCATCCTTGCCACCGGGCCGCGTCCGGGCGCGCATTACAACTACGCCCCTGCCCCGCAGGCGGTGCTGGACCGCGCGCTTCGGCTGCAACTGGTCTGCGAAAGCCACGGGGTCCGTCTGATCGACGCGGCCTTCCGCTTTCCGCTGCTGCACCCGGCCACGCTGAGCGTGATCCCCGGCGGGCAGGGACTGGCCGAGATGGCAGGCAACGCCCGCGCGGCGGCAGCCAGGATCCCGCTTGGACTTTGGCAAGGGCTTGCGGCCGAAGGACTGATCCCCGAGGCGCTGGTCCCGGCGGTCTGACGACCCGGACCAACGACCCCGCGCCTAGATCGCCGCGCGGATCGCGGATTCGGTGATCTCGGTGCGGCGGTCCACGGGCAGGCTGACATGCAGTGCTGCGGCGCTTTGCCCGAAGGCCGCGGCCCGTGCCAGCGAAGCGCCGCGCGCCCATTCGGCGGCCAGTGCGCCGATGAAGGCATCCCCTGCACCGTGGGACGACAT
>JANOER010000115.1:0-16504 GCA_031441285.1 Rhodobacterales bacterium | reverse complement strand
ATCAGAGCAGCATCGAGGTCGGCCATGGTCACCGGCAGGCCAAGGTCGACCAGGCTGGTCACGCCGTGGTCGCGGATGCCGCACGGCACGATTCCGTCGAAATGGGACAGGTCCGGCTCGACGTTGATCGAGATGCCGTGGAAGCTGATCCAGCGGCGCAGCTTGATGCCGATGGCGGCGATCTTGTCTTCCGAGGGCTTCCCGTCCGGGCCGGGCCGGTCCGGCCGTTGCACCCAGACCCCGACGCGGCCCTGCCGGATCTCGCCGGTCACGTTGAACTCGGCCAGCGTGTCGATCACCCAGGCCTCCAGCTCGCGCACGAAGCAGCGCACGTCTCCGCCTTCGGGGCCACCGCGCGCCTTCACGTCCAGCATGACGTAGATCACCCGCTGCCCGGGTCCGTGGTAGGTGTATTGCCCGCCGCGCCCGACCGCATGCACCGGGAACCGGTCGGGTTGCACCAGGTCCGAAGCCTTCGCCGAGGTGCCTGCGGTGTAAAGCGGCGGATGTTCCAGAAGCCAGATCGCCTCGCCCGCGCGGCCTTCGTGCATGGCGGCGACGTGGGCCTCCATCGCGGCCAGGGTTTCGATGTAGGGCGCTTGGCCCGGCAGATGCCGCCATTCGACCATGCGCTGTCCCTCCGCCACCTGGTGTCCCGGCAGGTTCGGGACCGCCCCTTCTTCAACGGAGATTCGGGCGGAAGTTCAAGTGGATTGCGTCTGATCCCGTCTTGCCGACCCGCCGCTCATCCGCCCTTGCGGGCATTCTTCGCTTGCCGTCCAGCGAAGAATGCCCGCAAGGGCTTGATGAGCGGCCCGTCTGCTAAGGAAGTGCGGCGGGTGCGAAAATCCCTCTTTTCATCGCCGGCGACTGCCGCTAAACAGCGGGCGTCCAGACTTGGCCCCATGCGGATGTGGCGGAATTGGTAGACGCGCAGCGTTGAGGTCGCTGTTCCTTAACCGGAGTGAAAGTTCGAGTCTTTTCATCCGCACCAGGCCAAGGCAGGAGGCAGACGCGCAGGGCGCGGGGAGCTGATCCCCGCGCCCTGTGCCTTTCGCGGCGCAGCAAGCCGGGCCAGGACCGGATTGTGTCTCGAAGCCGATGTGTTTTCCGCCAGAATGACTGTCACCGGGCGTCTATTCTGATCGTTTTTCCCGCTTTTGCCGCTGCGGGGGCAGGAATGACAATTCCGGATTGCAATACCGCAGGCCTTTCGCTTTAGTCTTCGGACAACAGAAGGCGCAAAGCGCCCGTTTGATCAGGGAGACACGGGTGACGCTTGAGCCCCGCACCGACGCCTTCGTCGCGTTTGAACATGTCCAGAAAAGCTATGACGGCGTCAGCCTCGTCGTGAAGGACCTCAACCTTTCGATTGCGAAGGGCGAGTTCGTGACCATGCTTGGCCCCTCGGGGTCGGGCAAGACCACCTGCCTGATGATGCTGGCGGGTTTCGAGACCGCGACCAGCGGCGAGATCCGGCTGGACGGTCGCCCGATCAACCAGGTGCCGCCCCACAAGCGCGGCATCGGAATGGTGTTTCAGAACTACGCGCTCTTCCCGCACATGACCGTGGGCGAAAACCTGTCCTTTCCGCTGGAAGTGCGCGGCATGGGCAAGGACGCCCGCGAGGGCAAGGTCGCCCGCGCGCTGGACATGGTGCAGATGGGCGCCTTCATCAACCGCCGTCCGGCACAGCTTTCGGGTGGCCAGCAGCAGCGCATCGCTCTGGCGCGGGCGCTGGTCTTCGACCCTTCGCTGGTCTTGATGGACGAACCCCTGGGCGCCTTGGACAAGCAGTTGCGCGAGCACATGCAATTCGAGATCAAGCACCTGCACGACAGCCTGGGCATCACCGTCGTCTATGTCACTCACGACCAGGGCGAAGCGCTGACGATGTCCGACCGGATCGCGGTCTTCAACGACGGTCGGATCCAGCAGCTTGCCCCGCCGGCTGATCTTTACGAACGCCCCGAGAACAGTTTCGTGGCCGGCTTCATCGGCGAGAACAACAAGCTGCATGGCGTGTTTGAGGAGCTGTCCGGCGACAAGGCGCTTGTCCGGCTTGCCACGGGTGAGCTGATCGACGCAACCGCCGTGAATGCCAAGGAAAAGGGCGGCAGGACCCTGGTCTCTATCCGCCCCGAACGCGTGGAATTCAAGCCCGAGATGATGCCGCAGGGCGCCCACACCATCGCCGCCGAAGTGCTGGAAGTGATCTACATGGGCGACATCCTGCGCACCGTCCTGCGTGTGGCGGGGTCTGACGACTTCGTGATGAAGATGCGCAATACGCTGGGGCAGACTAAGCTTGCGCCCGGCCAGAAGATCAAGGTGGGCTGGCATCCCCAGGATGCCCGCGCGCTGGATCCTTGATGACGTTGCCTGCAAAAAGGGCCGCGACGTGCGGCCAGATCAGACTGAAAACCAGACCAACAGGGAGACTGCCAATGAAAAAGACCCTTATCCTGTCCACCGCCCTCGCCAGCTTTGCCTTTGCTGCAAATGCCGACGTGACGGTGATGTCCTGGGGCGGCGCCTATGGCGCGGCCCAGACCGAAGGCCATGTGAAGCCATGGTCCGCAGCCACCGGGAATGTCGCAGTCATGGTCGACAGCGACAACCCGGCCCCGGAGATCAAGGCGATGGTCGAAGCCGGAAACGTCACGGTTGACGTCGCATCGGTCGAATACGCCGACGCGATCCGTCTGTGCGACGAAGGCCTGCTGGAAACGATCGACGCCGCCGCACTGCCCGCTGGTGCGGACGGCACCGCAGCCGCTGACGACTTCTTCCCGGGCGCTGTGACCGAATGCGGCGTCTCGACCGACATCTGGTCGAACATCTACGCATTTGACTCGACCAAGTTCACCGGCGACATGCCTGCGACGGCCGCCGACTTCTTCGATCTTGCCAAGTTCCCCGGCAAGCGCGGCCTGAAGAAGGGCGCAAAGGCAGTTCTGGAATTCGCGCTTCTGGGTGACGGTGTCCCGGCTGCCGAAGTCTACGCCCTGCTTGACACCCCCGAAGGCGTGGACCGCGCCTTTGCCAAGCTCGACAGCATCAAGGCCGATGTCGTCTGGTGGGAAGCCGGTGCCCAGGCGCCGCAGCTTCTGGCTGACGGCGAAGTCGCGATGACCACTGCCTACAACGGGCGGATCTTCGCCGCTGCCGTGGGTGAGGGCAAACCGTTCCAGATCGTTTGGGACGGCCAGATCTACGAGAATGAAAGCTACGTCGTGCCGAAGGGCGCGCCGAACAAGGACCTGGCGATGGAATTCATCAGATACGCCACCTCGACCGAGGGTCTGCGTGGCCAGGCCTCGCATATCTCCTACGGCCCGCCGCGCAAGTCTGCCAACCTCGACCCGATCATCTACGCGGGTGACGGCAAGACCGAGATGGGTCCGCACCTGCCGACCAACCCGGCCAACCTGACCAATGCGCTGCTGACCTCGTCAGACTTCTGGGTCGACCACGACGCAGAACTGAACGAGCGCTTCCAGGCCTGGCTCGCGCAGTAATCAAGACCGGGCCGGGCGCGATCTTCGCGCCCGGTCCCTCACCGTGAGGCAGGCATGGCCGAGGCGACCCAGGAACTCTTGACGACCTCCGATGGCCGGCCGCTGAAGGCAGCACTTGCGGCGGCACAGGCGCGCGCCAGGCGACGGGCGTTCCTGCTGGTGTTGCCGCTGTTGCTGTTCGTGCTTCTGACCTTCCTGATCCCGATCGTCTACATGCTGAAGCGGTCGGTCGAACATGGCGGCTTTGCCACATCTGCCACGGCCCTGGTGGACTGGTTCGCCGTCAACCCCGGCTTTGATCCTGCGGACCCGCCCGAAGCGGCCTATGCGGCACTGGTGTCCGATCTGGCCCGGATGCAGACCGAGAAGACCACCGGCATCGCCGGAACCCGGATCAACTATTCCGTCCCCGGCACGATTTCGCTGTTCAAGGCCGGCGCCCGTGCCGCAAAGGACCTGCAACCGCCGTTCCGCGAGGCGCTGCTTGCCGTCGATGCCGAATGGGGCAAACCGGCGCTTTGGCGCGGGATGCAGGCGGCCTCAAGCACCTATACGACCGAATTTTACAAGGTCGCCGCGGACATGAAGCTGAACGATGACGGCTGGGCGCGCGGTGAGGATGACGAGAGGATCTACCTCTACCTCTTTTTCAAGACCTTCCTGATCTCGGGGGTGATCACCCTGACCTGCCTGCTGCTTGCCTTCCCGGTGGCGCATCTCTTGGCGACGCTGCCGATGGCAAAATCTTCGCTGCTGATGATTCTGGTGCTGCTGCCGTTCTGGACCTCGCTTCTGGTGCGCACCACCTCGTGGATCGCGCTGCTGCAGGAACAGGGGATCGTGAACGATCTTCTGGTCGGGATCGGCCTGATCACCGACGAGGGCCGCCTGTCGATGATGTACAACCTGACCGGCACTATTGTGGCGATGACGCATGTGCTGCTCCCGTTCATGGTGCTGCCGCTGTATTCGGTGATGAAGGTGATCCCGCCAAGTTATGCCCGGGCCGCACGGTCGCTGGGCGCGACCAGCTGGACCACCTTCCGGCGGGTCTATCTGCCGCAGACCTTGCCCGGCATCGCGGCAGGGTCGCTGCTGGTCTTCATCCTGGCGGTTGGCTACTACATCACCCCGGCGCTGGTCGGCGGCGCGGACGGTCAACTGATCTCGAACCTGATCAGCTTTCACATGACCAAATCCAACTGGTCGCTTGCCGCAGCCATTGCCGCGATGCTGCTGGCGGCGATCCTGCTTCTTTACTGGCTTTACGACCGGCTGATCGGCATTGACCGCCTGAAGCTGGGCTGAGGAGGATCCGATGGCGCTTCCCACCTATGCCTCACCGCTGGAACGGATCTGGTACTACACCTACGTGGTGATCTGCGGGCTGGTCTTCCTGTTCCTGATCGCGCCGATCCTGATCGTGATCCCGCTGTCGTTCAACGCCGAGCCCTATTTCACCTTCACGCCGAAGATGCTGGCCTTCGACCCCGAGGGCTATTCCCTGCGCTGGTACGACACGCTGCTGACCCTGGGCCATCCCGCACCGGAGACCCCGCGCGATGCCACGTGGTGGGCGGCGGTCTGGGACCGGGCGACCTGGGTGCAGGCTGCGAAGAACTCGTTCTGGGTCGGGCTTTGGGCCACGATCCTGGCTACCGTTCTGGGCACTGTCGCGGCTTTGGGCCTCAGCCGCCCCGAGATGCCCTATCGCCGCCTGATCATGGCGCTGCTGATCAGCCCGATGATCGTGCCGATCATCATCATCGCCGTAGGGATGAGCTTTTTCTTCGCCAAGGCCTGCGTCGCCCCGGACAGTGCGGCAAGCCTGATCTTCGGGGTGTTCCTGTCGGAAAAGGGCTGCCTTGCAAACTCGCATCTGGGGGTGATCATGGCGCATGCAGCCCTGGGGATTCCTTTCGTGATCATCACCGTGACCGCTACCCTGTCGGGGTTCGACCAGTCGCTGATCCGGGCGGCACAGTCGCTGGGGGCAAACCCGCGCACGACCTTCTTCAAGGTGGTGATGCCGCTGATCCTGCCTGGCGTGATCTCGGGTGCGCTGTTTGCGTTCGTCACATCGTTCGACGAAGTGGTCGCGGTGCTGTTCATCGCCGGCCCCGACCAGCAGACCATCCCGCGCCAGATGTTCAACGGCATCCGCGAGGCGATCAGTCCGGCGATCCTGGCCGTTGCAACGATCCTTGTGGTGATTTCGGTCCTGCTTCTGGCCGCGGTCGAGCTTTTGCGCCGCCGGTCGGACCGGCTGCGCGGTGTCACTGGGCGATAAAGCGACGATTTTTCTGCGAAAAATCGCTTTCGGTCACGGCAGGATCTGAAGCCAGACCCAGACAGTGGCAATCGACAGGCCGGTCGCGATCAGTACGGTCGAGGCTGCAACCCGTTTTGCCACGCCGTAGAGGTTCGCGAAGACATAGGCGTTGACGCCGGGCGCCATCGCAGCAGTCAGGACCGCAGAGCGCTGCCCGGCGGCATCAAGATCGAACACTTGGGTCGCAAGAAGCCAGGTTATGCCGGGATGCAGCAGCAGCGACACCGCCGAGAGGACGGCTATGGCGCGAAGATCGCCCTCTGGCCGATACCGGTAAAGCACGCCCCCAAGCCCGAAAAGCGCCGCGGGCAATGCGGCTGCAATCACCATTTCGACGGCCGACCACAGGATTGCGGGCAGCGCCACGCCCGAGAGGTTGACTGCGAAGCCACAGAGGATGCCGATGACGAGGGGTTGGATCAGGATCGCCCTGGCGACCTGTCGTGCCAGGGCCAAGGCCGAAAGCCCAAGGCCACGGGAGCGGGCCAGTTCCATGCAGGTGATCCCGAACGCGTAGAACACCGGCGCGTGGATCGAGATGATCGCGAAATTGCCGGTCAGGGCGTCAGTGCCATAGGCGCGCTCGGTGATCGGCACGCCGAGGAGAAGCGAGTTGGAGAACAGACCGACGAAGCCGAAGGCGATGCTGTCGGTGACGGCGCGGCCGAAAAGCATCCGCCCGGCAAGGTAGCCCGCGCCGAAGCCGGCGAATGCGCCGATATAGAAGCTGAGCATCAGCCCCGCATCATAGGCCAGCCCAAGGTCAAGCCGCGCGATCGAGGCGAACAGCAGCAGCGGCAATGCAAAGCCCTGCGCGAATTGCATCACCCCGTCGACGGACTCGTCGCGGAATCCAAGCCAGCGCGCCGCCGCGTAGCCAAAGCCGATAACCAGGAAGACCGGCAGGATGACGTCGAGAAGCGCGCTCATGCCCGGCGTCGGGCGGGGGAGGGCACCCCCCCCCAGTCCATTGGCTTCTTGAACCAATGGCGAAACCAATGGCCTACCCCTGTGGGATATTTGGGCAGAAAGGAAGTGGCTTGGTCAGGGCAGGCTGTCATAGGTCACGGTCATGCCGTCGAAGGCGGGTGCGACCTGGGCCGGAAGCTCGGCGCTGAGGGTCGCGTAGTCGAGGTCGTTGTGCATGTTGGTCAGGATCGCGCGGGCGGGGCGGGCACGGGAGATCCAGTCCAGCGTCATTGCCAGATGGGCATGTGTCGGGTGCGGCTTGCGGCGCAGCGCGTCGACGATCCAGCAGTCCAGACCTTCGAGGACCGGCCAGCTTTCCGGCGGGATGCCGACCGCGTCCGGAAGATAGGCAAGGGGGCCGACCCGGAAGCCGAGCGCATCCATGGTGCCATGCTCGGCGCGGAAGGGGGTCAGGAGGATGGGGCCTCCGCCCCCGGTCACCGTCAGGGGGCCGTCGATCGAATGCAGGTCAAGGATCGGCGGATAGTCCGAGCCCGCCGGCTGCACGAAGGCATAGCCAAAGCGCGAGATCAGCGCCTCTTGCGTCGGGCCGTCGGCCCAGACCGGAAGGCGGCTTTGCCGGTTGAACACCACCTGCCGCAAATCGTCGATCCCGTGCATGTGGTCGGCGTGGCTGTGGGTGTAGACCACGGCGTCGAGATGGCCGGTGCCGGCGTCGAGAAGCTGTTCGCGCAGGTCGGGCGGTGTGTCGATCAGAACGCGGGTCGTGCCGCTATCGGCCTCACGCGTGATCAAAAGAGCGCACCGGCGCCGGCGGTTCTTCGGGTTCAGGGGATCGCAGTCGCCCCAGTCGCCCGACGGCGTGAGGCCGCCAAGGCGCGGCACTCCGCCCGACGAGCCGCAGCCGAGAATGGTGAAGGACAGCCGCGCCATTTCAGGCCGCCTTCGCCGGGGCGACCGCCCGGGTGAAGAGCCGGTCGAAGTTGGCGGTGGTGGCCGCAGCGAAAGCGGCTTCGGACATGTCGAAGATCCGTGCGCCGGCGCGGGCGGTGCAGGCGGTGTAGGCGGGTTCGTTGCGGCGGCCCCGGTGCGGAGGCGGGGCCAGATAGGGGCTGTCGGTTTCCAGCAGGATCCGGTCAAGCGGGGTTGCCGCGAAGATGTCGCGCAGGGCCTGGCTTTTCGGGAAGGCGGCGATGCCGGACATCGACAGGTAGAAGCCAAGCTCGACCGCGGTTCTGGCCAGGGCTTCGCCCGAGGAGAAGCAATGCATCACGCAAGCGTAGGGCCTTGTGCGGTAGCCTTCGGTCAGGATCGCGGCCATGTCGTCGTCGGCGTCGCGGGCGTGAATGATCAGCGGCAGGCCGGTCGCCTGTGCCGCCTCGATATGGAACCGCAGCGAGGTTTGCTGGATCACCTTGCTGTCGGCGGTGTAGTGGTAGTCAAGGCCGGTCTCGCCGATCCCGACAAGCTTCGGGTGCCGGGCAAGTGCGACAAGCTGATCCAGCGTGGCCAGGGGCTCCTCTGCCGCGCTCATCGGATGGGTGCCGGCGGCGTAAAACACTTGCGGGTAGGCCTCGGCGATGGCGCGGACTGCGGGCTCGTTGCGCAGCCGGGTGCAGATCGTGACCATGCGGGTTACCCCTGAGGCATTGGCACGGGCGACAACATCCGGGAGTTCACTTGCGAAATCGGGGAAGTCGAGGTGACAGTGGCTGTCGACAAGTTCGGGTATTTCGGGGGGCATCGGGCCTACCTTGTGGCGAGCGTTGCCGCCGTCTCGTCGATTCTCAGCAGCATATCCATAAGTAGCGCGGCGGGGTCAAGGTTGACAGCCTTGCCCTGACGGGCGCGGGCAGAAAGGGACTGGGCCAGATCGGCCCAGGCGCGGGCGGCCTGCATGCCGGGCGAGAGGCGAGCGAGCAGCCGGGCTTCGTCCGGTGCGGCGTCAGGCGGGGTCTGGCCGGTGGCACCAGTGCGGGCGAGGCGGGCCAGGAACAGGTCGATCAGGGTGATCACGAGATCGAAAATATCGGCGGCCCCCCGTGTTGCGGCAAGGTCGGCCAGGGCGAGGGCTTGCGGACGGTCGAGGCGTGGAAGGGTGGCACAGAGTTTCGTGAGCGTCGCGTAAAGCTTGAGACCGTCAAGATTTGTCAGGCGGAACGCTTCTCCGACCGAGCCGGAGGACAATTCGGCAAGAGCCTGGGGATCTTCGACCGTGCCACCTGCCGCGGTGAGGGCAGAGGCCAGGTCCCCGGCGTGAAGCGGGGAAAGACGCAGCTCTCGGCACCGGGACCGGATGGTGGGCAGAAGGCGGGCGGGCTGATGCGCGATCAGGAAAAGCGTGACCTTGGCCGGGGGTTCTTCGAGAAGTTTCAAAAGCGCGTTGGCGGCGGCGGTGTTGAGTTCGTCGAGGCTGTCGATGATCGCGACGCGGCGACCGCCGTCGGCGGCGGAAAGCGCGAAGAATGACTTCATCTTCCGAACCTCGTCGACCGAAATGACCTGAGAAAGGGCAGTTGCCTTGTCGTTCGGGGCGCGGCGAAGGAGAAAGAGGCGCGGCTCGGAAAGCGAAAGCAGGCGTCGCGCGACCGGGTGGTCAGGCTTGACGTCCAGTGAGGTTGGCGGCGGGGGCGCGAACATGCCGCCATCGTCTTCCGGCGTTGCAAGAAGGAATCGGGCCAGGCGCCAGGCGAGAGTGGCCTTGCCCACGCCCTTCGGGCCGGAGATCATCCAGGCATGGTGAAGATGGCCGTTGCTGAAGGCCTGAAGGAACTGGGCCTCCTGGAGGGTGTGGCCGAAAAGGGTTCCGGTCTCCCTCGGGTGGGGTGCGCCTTCAAGGCGATCGGGCTCGGGGAGGGGATCGCTGGCGGCCATGAGATCGGTATGCCGCGCGGGCGCGCGGGCGTAAAGGGGTTGGCAGCAGACGACGACGTGTCCGCCAAGCCCGCGCTGCCTTGCCGTATTACGGGTTTTGCCGGTGGGGCGCCGAATCCGCTGCCGCTCTGCGCGCAGGGTTAGGCTTTCGTCGACCGCGCTATCGCGCCAGTGCCCACGCCGGTTCCTGCAGGGGTCAACAATGTGCTGGCGCAGACCCTCAACGAGGTCAGACACGGACCGCAACAGCGTGAACGTCGTGGCCGAGACCGACCGGATCATGCAGACGATCACGATGGCGCTGGCGGCAGGCAGCGATGGCTGACGGACGAACGCTGTGCCAGGCGTTTTCCGGTGGGGCTTATTTTGGCTCGCGCCAAATGCAGGGCAGAATTCCGCAGAATATCGAGGGCCAGGTGGCGGAGAGACAGGGATTCGAACCCTGGGTCGGCGCAAACCGACAACGGTTTTCGAGACCGCCGCATTCGACCACTCTGCCACCTCTCCGCGCTTCAGGGGTCGTCCGTGGGGCGCGATGTAGCCGGGCGGTGCATGATGCGCAAGGGCCAATCCGCCGAAAGATCACGGCAGGGCTGACCCGATCACAGCCAGTTGCGCCGTGCCCGGCTTGGCAAGTCCGGGCCAAGGAGCTACCTGTTTGGGCAGGGCCGCTTTCGGAAGGGTCAAAGGAATGTTTCTGCCACGCCTTGCACTTGCGGCCTGTCTGGTCCTGGCGTCTCCTGCCGGTGCCGAGACGCTGGTCGAACCGCCGGTTGCCGGGATCACGATCTCGCGGCTTGGCGAGGTGATGCGGCTTGATGACCTTTTCGATGTGCTGCGTGTCGAAGGCCTGGCCCACGGCGAGGCACTGGAAGCCGACATGTTCCCGTCGGGCGGCGGTCCCGAATGGGCGGCCAGGGTTTCGGACATCTATGACCTGAACCTGTTGCGTGCTGCTTTCAACCTGCAGCTGCGGTCGGCACTTGCCTCGGACCCGGCCGCTATGACCGAAATCGCCGACTTTTTCGGATCCGAGCTGGGCGGCCGGATCCTGACCCTTGAGATCGAGGCCCGTCGGGCGTTTCTGGACACGGCAATCGCCGAGGCGGCCCAGGTTGCGGCGGACAAGCGCCGGGCCGGCCGCGACCCGCGCACCCGGCAGATCGACCGCTTCATCGAGGCGGGGGATCTTCTGGAAATGAACGTCGCCGGGGCGCTGTCCGGCAACCTTGCCTTCCTGACCGGGCTGGACGAAGCCGGCGTCAACGGATCGCGGTTGCCGCAGGACGAGCTGCTTTCCCAGGTCTGGGGGCAGGAGGCGCAGATCCGCGACGATACGCGGGTTTGGCTGCAATCCTATCTCGGGCTTGCCTATGATCCTTTGACGGAAGACGAGCTGGACATCTATACCGCCTTCTGGGAAAGCCCGGCGGGACAGCAGCTGAATGCGGCGCTGTTTCTTGCGTTCGACGCGGTCTTCAGTGGCGTTTCGCACGATCTTGGCCGCGCCGCCGGGGCAGCGATGCTGAGCCAGGACATCTGACCCTTCCGGCTTGACAGTTGGCGGCCCCCACCGCATAAGCGCGCATCCCGGCGAGGGGCGACTCTCGCCGGGCTAACATTTCATGACGCCCGCAAGGGCGCGCAGTCCGAGGCGGAGGCTACTCCCCGAACGCCCCGAAAGGGGGGCCACAGGACGCGGAGCAAGAGAAGGGTACGATCCATGTTTGCGGTCCTCAAGACCGGCGGCAAGCAATACAAGGTGCAGGCGGGTGACGTTCTGCGCGTTGAAAAGCTTGATGCCGTCGCTGGCGAAAAGATCCAGTTCAACGATATCCTGATGGTTGGCACCACGATCGGTGTGCCGATGGTCGCAGGCGCGGCCGTCCAGGCCGAGGTCATCGACCAGATCAAGGGTGAAAAGACCATCCACTACGTAAAGCGCCGCCGGAAGCATTCGTCGCAGCGCACCAAGGGCCACCGCCAGCACCTGACGCTGGTTCGCGTGACCGACGTGCTGGCCACCGGTGCCGACAAGTCGGGCGTCAAGGCTGCCACCGGCACCGCCGCCGCCCGCGTTGTCGCCCATGAGGCCCCGGGCACCGCCAAGGCTGCCGATCCGGCTGCAAAGCCCGCGAAAGCCGCCGCCAAGTCCGTTGCGGCTGCCGCCGCTCCGAAGGCGGATGCCGCCGAGAAACCGAAGCGCGCGGCCAAAGCCGCCGCAGCTCAGGAGTAATCGCAAATGGCACACAAGAAAGCAGGCGGTTCATCCCGCAACGGTCGTGACAGCGCCGGTCGTCGTCTGGGCGTCAAGCTCTTTGGCGGCCAGCACGCCATTCCCGGCAACATCATCTGCCGCCAGCGCGGAACCACCTGGTTCCCGGGCGATGGCGTCGGCATGGGCACCGATCACACGATCTTTGCCAAGGTCGAAGGCCATGTGACCTTCAAGAAAGGCCTGAAGGGCCGCACGTTTATTTCGGTTCTCCCCGCCAAGGTGGCAGCCGAATAAGCCGAACCTTTACAATCGGATTGTAAAGGGGGATCGGCCGGAAGGCCGGTCCCCTTTCTCGTTCTGCGGACCAGCCGGTCGGGAAGACTGAGGCCATCTGCCATGTTGTCACCGCGCGAGGGTCAAGAATTCGGGCGATTGCGCGGGTAACCGACAATCCCCACATGCGCTTCAAAGGAGGGAAGCCATGCTTCAGGAAAAGATCGTCCCCCAGGCCTTGATTGCGACGGAACGCTTCGCGCTGCGTCCGGTGCGCATGTCCGATGCCGCATTGTTCGAGCTTTACGCCGGCGACCGGCGCGTCGCCGAAGCAACGCAAGGCATCCCGCACCCCTTTTCTCCCGCAGCCGCCGAGGCCTTCTGCACCCGCGCGATGGCGACCGGGTCGGACGAGGATATCTGGGTCATGGACGGCACCCGCTTCGGCCTGCCCGAAGTGCTGGGCGTGATCTCGCTGAAGAAGATGGACCGCGCCCAGTCCGAGGTCGCCTTCTGGGTCGCCCCCGCGTTCTGGAACCACGGCATCGCCTCCGAGGCCGTGCAGGCCCTGGTTGCCGCGAACCCGCAGGGTGACAAGACCATGTTCGCCGAGGCCTTCCAGGACAATCCCGGATCGGCCAGGGTGCTGACCAACGCGGGCTTCCAGTATCTCGGCGACGCCGAAAGCCTTTCGGTCGCGCGCGGCACGACGGTGCCGACCTGGACCTATATCCGCAGGTTGGGCTGAGGTCTCGATACCCCTGGCCGGTCCAAAGCTGGCCTGATTTCCCGGTCAGCTCAGCAAAAGTGGTTGACCGGGTGCAAGAGCGATCACCTGCGTGTCCGGCGACCGGTGCCTGCTGGCTTCGACAAACTGCGTCGGCGTGCCCTTGTGCGACAAAAGGAAAGTCGATGAGAACCAGCCACCGGTGAATGCATAGTGGATGGGCACGCAGACCGCGACATTCAGCCGGGCGCAGACTTGGGCCGCATCAGCCGGATCCATGCTCATCTGGCGACCCAGCAATGGCTTGATGCGCAGACCGTTGATGCCAAGAAGGGCAAGGTCGATCCTGGGGAACCGCAGCTTCACGCCGGCCAGAGGTCCGTCCTTCAGGAAATGCGGACAGAACAGGATCGTGTGGTCGGCAACCTCGATGACATAGGCCTGCTCGTAGCGGAACGAGTCCGGTGCAAAGCCGTTTGCCGCAACCGCATGCAGAGTTGCGCCGCCAAAGGTGATGGACGCTTCTGCCGCCAGGTCCCGAACATCGCGAAACCCCGCTGATTTCGCCGCGACGGCCTGCCTGCTTCCCTTGATCGTCACGATCGGGACGGACCGATCACGATACGCGCTGAATGCGGTGACGTCGAAATGATCGTAGTGGTTCATGGAGCTAAGCACCGCCGAAAGGGCCGGTAGTCCAGCGACCCCGAACGGCAGGCTTTCGCCGTGGCGATAGAGCGGTTTTTGCGAGAACCACGGATCGGTCAGCAGCGCACCTCCTGCCCACTCGATCAATACGCAGGCATGGGTGATCCGGGTGATCGTCAGGCCGGACCCTTCCGCACAGCCTTCTGCGCCGGGTCTGCCGCGATGGATCGACAAAGACGGCCAATTGGTGGGCAGGATCGGAGCGGTTCCCGTCGGTTCATTCCGGGCGACATTTGCGGCTGCTTCGACTATCTGTGACACGACAGTGTCCTTTCTGCTCTGGCTTTTCCTCTGGCAAGACTATCGCACTGTGCGGACCGGACCCTTGACGACGGGTAAGCAGATCGTGGATTTTCGATGACCGGCAAACCCGCAGACCAGATCGCCGACTATATCGCCCGCTTTGCCCATCCTCCGGCGCTGCAGGTCCGGGGCTTCATTGCTTTGGCGCGTCTCTCGGTCGTGGCACGGGGAGCTTTTCTTGCGGATCTCGGGGACATCGATCATCCGCTTTCCTTCGTCCACAGCGGCACGATCCGCTACATGCTGCTCCTGCCCGATACCGGAGATGAGGTGACCAAGGACTTTTCCTCTGCGCCCACCTTTGCGCTGTCGTTCGGCAGCGCAGTGACCGGGCAGCCTGCGCGGGTCGGAATTGCTGCGGTCACGGATTGCGTGGTTTCACGATGGACTTACCGTCAGTTGACCGCGCTCTATGACACTGACCCGGAGTGGCAGCGTTTGGGGCGTGTGCTGGCAGAGCACTTGTATGTGCGAAAGGAAGATCGAGAGATTGCCTTCCTGACCCAGACCCCGGAACAGCGCTATCTGGCCCTGACGGATGCGGTTCCCGATGTGCTTGCGCATGTGCCGCAAAAGCATTTGGCATCCTACCTCGGCGTCACCCCAGAGTCGCTGTCGCGGCTGAAAGCGCGGATCGCGGCCCGCCAGTGATCAATCCTGCCAGGCAACAGGTTGATTTCATTCCAGTCCGGCCTTCCACTCAGGACGGGAAGACCCGGTGCGCCAGGCCGCTTGAGCATCCCCCCCGCTTCCTGTATCCCCTGCGGCTGACCCTCTCCCGAAAGCCCGTCCGATGAAGTTTCTCGACCTTGCCCGCGTCTACATCCGCTCTGGCGGCGGCGGGGCCGGCTGCGTGTCGTTCCGCCGCGAGAAGTTCGTCGAATTCGGCGGCCCGGATGGCGGTGATGGTGGCCATGGCGGGTCGGTCTGGGCCGAGGCGGTCGAAGGGCTGAACACCCTCATCGACTACCGCTATCAGCAGCATTTCTTTGCCAAATCGGGCCAGCCCGGCATGGGCAGCCAGAAGACCGGCAAGACGGGCGACGACATCGTGCTGAAAGTCCCGCTTGGCACCGAGATTCTGGACGAGGACGAGGAAACCGTTCTTGCCGACCTGACCCGCGTCGGACAGCGCGTCAAGCTGGCGCAGGGCGGCAATGGCGGCTGGGGGAACCTGCAGTTCAAGTCCTCGACCAACCGCGCACCGGCACGGGCGAACCCGGGGCAGGAGGGGATCGAGCGCACCATCTGGCTGCGGTTGAAGCTGATCGCCGATGCTGGTTTGGTCGGGTTGCCGAACGCTGGCAAGTCCACCTTCCTTGCCGCCGTCTCGAACGCACGGCCGAAGATTGCGGACTACCCCTTCACCACGCTGGTTCCGAACCTGGGCGTCGTCGGCATCGACGGGCATGAACTCGTCATGGCCGATATTCCCGGCCTGATCGAAGGCGCCTCCGAGGGCAGGGGCCTTGGCACGCAGTTCCTGGCCCATGTCGAACGCTGCAAGGTGCTTCTGCACCTGGTCGACGGCACGTCCTCGACCATCACCAAGGACTACCGCACCATCGTGACCGAGCTTGAGGCCTATTCGGATCTTTTGGGTGACAAACAGCGGGTTGTTGCGCTGAACAAATGCGATGCGCTGGACAAGGCAACGATCACGACGCGGCGCAAGGCGTTGGAGAAGGCCAGTGGCGGGCCGGTTCTGGTGATTTCCGGCGTGTCGGGGCAAGGCGTGCAGGACGTGCTGCGGGTGATCTACGCGCGCATTCAGGGCGAGGCTCCGGTGGTGGAGGCTGGCCCATGGCAGCCCTAGGCTCTGGTCTGACGCTGGCCGCCCCGGACATCCGCCGCGCAAGGCGGCTGGTCGTCAAGATCGGCTCGGCCCTGCTGGTCGACCGCAAGACTGGGCTGAAGCAGGCCTGGCTTGCGGCACTTGCGCTGGACGTGGCAGAGGCAAAGGCGCGCGGGGCCGACGTGGTTCTGGTCTCGTCGGGGTCGATCGCGCTGGGCCGCAAGGTGCTGAACCTCGGTGACGGTGTTCTGACACTGGAACAGTCCCAGGCGGCCGCGGCTGTGGGGCAGATCCGGCTGGCGCGCGCCTATGAAGAGGTGCTGGCCCCGCACGGCATCACCACCGCGCAGGTTCTGGTCACGCTGGAAGACACCGAGGACCGCCGCCGCTACCTGAACAGCCGCGCGACGATGGAGACTCTCCTTGGTCTGGGCGTTGTGCCGATCGTGAACGAGAACGACACCGTCGCGACCGACGAAATCCGCTTTGGCGACAACGACCGTCTGGCCGCGCAGATTGCCGTAACGGCCGGGGCAGACCAGTTGGTGCTGTTGTCCGATGTCGACGGCTTTTACACCGCCAACCCGAAGGAAGACCCGTCGGCGACCCGGTTTGACGTGGTGCACGAAATCACCCCCGAGATCGAGGCGATGGCGGGTGATCCGGTGTCGGGCCTGTCGAAGGGCGGCATGAAGACCAAGGTGATGGCGGCCAAGACCGCTGTGGCCGGAGGCTGTGCGATGGCAATCATGGAAGGGTCGGTGCTGCGGCCGCTGTCGGCGCTGGCGGACGGGGCGGCCTGCACCTGGTTCGTGGCGCAGGG
>JANOER010000114.1:0-2194 GCA_031441285.1 Rhodobacterales bacterium | reverse complement strand
CTGTTCGACCTTCTGCGCCGATAGGGGGATCCAGAATGGATGTGAAAGCCTCTTTCGTTACCCAGGCCTATGCCAACGCCCGAACCGCCGCCGCCCCGCAACCGGCTGCGGCTGGGGTGGCCGATGGCTTTGCCAAGCTGGCCGGAAACTTCATGGGCGCGCTTCAGGACCATGAAGCCACCGCCCGTGCCGCGATGACCGGCGGGGCCGATCCGCATGCCCTGGTCCAGGCCCTGGCGTCCTCGCAGATGGCGGTCGAGACGGTTGCCACCGTGCGCGACCGCGTGGTCGAGGCGTATCAGGAAATCCTGAGGATGCCCGTATGAACAGCCGCATGAGCGACGAGCTGATCTTCGACATCCTGCGCCAGGGCCTGTGGGCTTCGGTGCTGATCTCGGCACCGCTTCTGACGGTGGCGCTGGTCGCCGGCGTGGTGGTGGGCCTCTTTCAGGCGCTGACCTCGATCCAGGAAATGACGCTGACCTTCGTGCCGAAGGCCGCGATCATGCTGGTCGTGTTCTGGGCCTCGATGAGCTTCATGACCTCGACGCTGGTGGCGTTCTTTCAGGGGACGATCATCCCCCAGATCGCGGGGGGCTAAGACATGGATGCCGCCGGCTATACCACTCTGAACCGCCAGTCCGGGCTGATGCGCGAAATGGCGGTGGTGGCGAACAACATCGCCAACGCCTCGACCGCCGGCTTCCGGCGCGAGGGGGTGGTGTTTTCAGAATTCGTCGCCGGCATGGACCAGGATCCGTCCCTGTCGATGGCTCATGCCAGCGGACGGCTTGTCGACCTCAGCCAGGCAACTCTGGCCCAGACCGGCGGCAGCTTCGATTTCGCCATCCAGGGCGAGGGGTTCTTCCTGATCGAAACGCCGCAGGGCGAACGTTTGACCCGCGCCGGGGTGTTCATGCCCTCTGCCGAGGGCGAACTGGTCACGCCCGATGGCAACCGCCTTCTCGATGCCGGCGGCGCACCGGTCTTTGTGCCGCCCGATGCTAAGGGCGTTGCCCTGTCCCGCGATGGCACGCTGTCGGCGAACGGCCAGCCGATCGCACAGATCGGCCTCTGGCAGCCTGCCGACCCGATGGCCCTGCGCCACCAGTCCGGAACCCTGTTCGAAGGCGGCACGCTGGAGCCGGTCGAAGATGGCGTCGTGATGCAGGGAATGCTCGAGGACAGCAACGTCCAGCCGGTGTCCGAAATTGCCCGGATGATCGAGGTGCAGCGCGCCTACGAGCTGGGCCAGAAGTTCCTTGATGCCGAGGATGAACGGGTCCGCGGCGTCATTCAGGCCCTTGGCCGATAGGAGAGCCTGATGAAAGCCCTGCACATCGCCGCAACCGGAATGGCGGCCCAGCAGATGAAGGTCGACGTCGTGGCCAACAACCTGGCCAATATGTCCACGACCGGGTTCAACCCCAGGCGCGCCGATTTTGCCGACTTGCACTACCAGCAGATGGCCCGGCCGGGCAGCATTTCGGCCGCGGATGGCAGCATGCTTCCGACCGGTGTCCAGATCGGGCTTGGGGTGCGGCCGGCCGCTGTTTCGGTGGTGCTGGGCCAGGGCTCGCTGGACGCGACAGGCGGCGATCTTGACCTTGCGATCGACGGGTCCGGCTACCTTGAGGTGCAGATGCCCTCGGGCCTGACCGGATATACCCGCGACGGGGCGCTGAAGCGGTCGGCGGACGGGCTGATCGTGACGTCGGAAGGCTATCCGGTGGTGCCGGGTCTGACCATTCCCTCGGACGCGCGCGGCCTGACGATCAGTCCCTCGGGCGAAGTCTGGGCCGATTTCGCCGACCGGGTGGACCCCGAACTTCTGGGTCAGCTGACCCTGTCCAGCTTTCCGAACGAAAAAGGGCTTGAGGCGATCGGGGCGAACCTGTTTCTCGAAAGTCCCGCCTCGGGGGCGGCCTTCTCGGGCGCTCCGGGCCAGGACGGTCTGGGCACCCTGCGGCAGGGCTACCTCGAAGCAAGTTCGGTCGACGCGGTCCGTGAAGTGACCGAACTGATCAAGGCGCAGCGCGGCTACGAGCTGAATGCCAAGGTCATCACCGCCGCCGACCAGATGCTTGCCGCAACGACGCAGGTGCGCTGATGAGGGCGTTTCTTCATGTGCTTCTGGCCGGTCCGGCCCTTGCCGACAGCCTGGTCGCGACCCGCACGATCCGGGCGCAATCCG
>JANOER010000113.1:0-14052 GCA_031441285.1 Rhodobacterales bacterium | reverse complement strand
GGCTTGTTGAGGTTCGGCAGCTCCTGCAGCCCGGCGAACCCGCCCACGCCATAGTCACCGTCCACCGCGTCGCCTTCGGCGGCGGCCTTCAGATCCCAGCCGGGGCAGAAAAACTTTTCCCCCGCCGCGCGAATGATGCAGACGCGCAGATTGTCGTCGTCCCGGAAATCCCGGAACACCAGCCCCATCACCCGGCTCGTCTTCAGGCTGATCGCGTTCGCCTTGGGCGCGTCCAGCGTCACCTCCAGGATCGCTCCCTCGCGCCGGGTCTTGATCGGGCCTTCGGTCCGCATTTCCATCACGCTCTCCTCACCAATGCATCCACCGCCACGGCGCCGGTTTCGCGCACGAGGACAGGGTTGATCTCGATTTCCTCAAGGCTGTCATCCGCCAGCATCAACTCACCCAATCGCACCGCTATTGCGGCAACAGCGGCCATGTCGGCCCTGGGGCGCCCGCGATAGCCGTCGAGAAGCGGCCAGAGGCGCAGGCGATGTGCGGCCGCCAGAACCTGCGCTTCGGTCACCGGCAAGACCAATGTGACAGTGTCGGCCAGCACCTCGGCGGCAACACCGCCCATGCCCAGCGTCAAGGTCACCCCGTAAACCTGGTCGCGCTGCAGCCCAAGCAGGATTTCCGCCACCGCGCCGGTCACCATTTCCTCGACCAGATACCCGGTCGCCCCCGGCATGTCCGCCTGCCCGTCCAGCGACGAAAGCCCCAGCCGCACCGCCCCGGCTTCGGTCTTGTGCGCAAAACCAAGGCCCTTCAACGCGTAGGGTGCACTAAAGCGCACGATCCGCGCAACCTCGGCAATCGTCGCCCCGGTCACCGCCTGCGGCACCGGCACCCCTGCCTCTGCCAGCAGCGCCTTGCCCTCTGCCTCGGTCAACATCCGTGCCTCACGCGGCGGCAAGGCAGCCGCCGGCCGCCATGCCGCCACGCCCGGACCGGTCTGCGCGGCCTTGATCGCGGCAAGCGCAGTCTCCAGCCCCAGAAGCGTGCAGATGCCCTGATCCATCATTGCCCGAACGCGGCTTTCGCCAAAATTCTCGACCATCGAGGCGACCGGGAACGCGATCTTCCCCGTCGCCCGCTGCGCGGCCACAATCGCATCCAGCGCCGGCTGGTAGCTGGACGCATCGCAACGGTCCGCCCGGGGCGTGTCGATGATGTAAAGTCCGGCGTCATAGGCCTCCAGCATGGCGCTGAAGACCTCGGTCGTCTTCGGCCCGTCCCCCCAGATGAAGGTGTGATAATCCAGCGGGTTAGAGATCGTCGGGATCTCGCCCAGCACGGCAAGTAGCCGGTCATGCGTCGCTTTCGGAACGGGCGGGAAGTCGATTGCGTAGGGTGCCGCAAGGTCGGCGACCAGCCCCGCCTCGCCCCCCGAGCAGGACAGCGAACAGATCCGCGTCCCGATCTTCGGCCCGTGGACGTGAAAGATCTTCAAGGTCTCGATAAGTTCCGACGGCGTGTTGACCTCCGCCACCCCGATCTGGCGCAGAAAGGCGCTGGAGGCCGCCCCGCCCCCGGCCAGCGACGCCGTGTGGCTGGCGGCAGCGGTGCGCGAAAGCTCGGTCTTGCCGGACTTGATCGCCACCATCCCCTTGCCCATCGCCCGCGCCTTCGCGGCCAGCGCGGCAAAGGCCGGGGCATCGTCGATCCCTTCGATGTAAAGCCCGACCGCCGTCACCCGGGGATCGTCAAGAAGCGCCCCGGTCAGTTCTGCAAGCCCGACGACAGCGGCATTCCCCAGACAGGCGACATAGGCCACCGGTAGCCCGCGCGCCTGCATCCCCATGTTGATCACGATATTCGACGATTGGCTGACCAGCGCCACGCCCTTTTCCACCCGGATGCCGCCATGCTGGTCCGGCCAGAGGAGTGCTCCGTCCAGATAGTTGATCACGCCGTAGCAGTTCGGTCCAAGGATCGGCATCCTGCCCGCCGCCGCGACCAGTCGTTCCTGCAATCCGGCCTCGCCGGATTCCTCCCACCCGCTGGCGAAGCAGATCGCACCGCCGCCACCCATCGCGGCAAGTTCGGCCACCACGTCCAGGGTGGCAAACCGGTTGACGCCGATAAAGGTCGCGTCAGGAGCCTCTGGCAGATCGGCAAGCGAGGCATAGGCCTTCAACCCGCCGATCTCGGCCCTGGTCGGATGGACCGGCCACACCGGACCATGGAAGCCCATCTTGCGGCACTGCTCAATGACGTTCAGCGCCCATCCGGCCCCAAGGACAGCGATGTGGCGCGGACGCAGCAGACGGTCGAGGCGCGTCACTTGCGGCCTCCGGCCCGGCTGAACCCGCCGGGGGCGCTGCCCCCGGACCCCGGGGATATTTCGGGACGAAGAATGAGAACACCCCGCCCCGGCATTCGAGGCGAGGTGCCATTCAACGTCACGGTCATCGGCGTCCCCGCCTGTACCGCCAAAGCAGCATGCCGGGCAAAACCTAAGGCTTGGTTAACCAGAAAGGACTTCACGATCATTCTTCGTCCCCAAGTATCCCGGGGGTGCGGGGGCTGGCCCCCGCTCCCGCTGCGTCAGCCGCCCACCGCCCGCAGAAGTTCACGGCTGATGATGTGGCGCTGAATCTCCGAAGTGCCTTCCCATATCCGCTCAACCCTCGCATCCCGCCAGATCCGTTCCAGCGGCAGCTCGTCCATCAGCCCCATTCCGCCGTGGATCTGGATCGCCTCATCCGCAACCATCGCCAGCACTTCGGTCGCCTTCAGCTTGGCCATTGCCATGTCGGCCTCGGTCACCGTGCCCTGGTCGTGTTTCCACGCCGCCTCACGGGTCAGAAGTTCTGCCGCCTTCAGTTCCATCGCCATATCGGCAAGTTTGAAGGAAACGCCCTGGAACTTGCCGATCGCCTGACCGAATTGCTTCCGCTCGGCTGCGTAGCCGATCGCCAGCGTCAGCGCGCGTTCCGCCCGGCCAAGGCAGGTCGAGGCGACCTGCAACCGCGTTGCCCCCAGCCAGCTGTTGGCCACCTCAAATCCCTTGTGGACTTCGCCCAGCACGTTCGCGGCCGGGATCCGGCAATCGTCGAACTCCAGCACCCCGTTGGTGTAGCCGCGGTGGCTGACGTTGCGGTATCCGTCGCGCACCGTGAAGCCCGGCGTGCCCTTGTCGACGAAAAAGGCGGTCATCAGCTTCTTCGGTCCGCGTGGGGTCAGTTCTTCCCCGGTGGCCATGAAAGAGATCGCAAAGCCCGCAAGGTCGGCATGGCTGATGAAATGCTTCGTGCCGTTCAGGATCCAGTCGTCGCCATCAGCCCTGGCGCTGGCTTTCATCCCGCGA
The DNA here is from genome assembly GCA_031441285.1 of Rhodobacterales bacterium. Lineage (GTDB taxonomy): Bacteria > Pseudomonadota > Alphaproteobacteria > Rhodobacterales > Rhodobacteraceae > Tabrizicola. Next base: position 10,739 of record JANOER010000113.1, on the reverse strand, counting down.
AGGTCCGACCCGGCACCGGGTTCGGTCATGGCAAGACAATCCCAGGTCTCGCCCCTGATGCAGGGCATGAGATACCGCTCGCGCTGCTCGGCATTCCCAGCCAAGAGGATGTTCGACGGCCGCGCCACGCAGGTCCAGTGCAAGGCATAGTTCGCCCGGCCCAGTTCCTTTTCGTACAACAGCCACGACAGCGTATCGAGCCCCGCCCCCCCCACGTCCACCGGCATGTTGGCGGCATAAAGTCCCGCCGCGATGGCCTTGGCTTGAATCTCGCGGATCAGCTCCAGCGGCAGGTGGCCGCTGCGCTCCACCGCCAGTTCATGGGGATAGAGCTCGGTCTCGACAAAGGCCCGCGTTGCCTCGACGATCATCCGCTGCTCTTCGTTCAGCCCGAAATCCATCACGCCCCCTCCCGATCAACCGGCTGCCCGACGGCCCGGCCGGCGCCGTCCGGCAAGGCCAGGCCGGCATGTGCCTCGGCAATAGCCTTCAGATTGGCCCAGACATGCGCAGCGGCAGGGACCGACTTGCCGGCCTCCATGTCGACATGCAGGCAAAGCTGCTCGATCGTGGCGACGCAAGTGTCGCCCACCAGCACTCGCACGAAGCTGCGAAACCGCTTTTCGTCAGCTGACAGGATCTGCAATTCGCCCCGGATCTGATCGCCCAGCCTGGCCTCACCCAGATGGCGGATATGGGTTTCCGCCGAATAGTAGCTGTGACCTGCAGCGACATAGTCCATCCCCGCGCCGATGGTGCGCAAGAGGTTGTCGACCGTTTCCGAGTTCACGAAGTAATAGCGGCTTTCGGTCATGTGCCCGTTGTAATCGATCCAGCCCGGCAGGACCTGGCCCTGGTACATGACCAGCGGCACAGCCTTGGCCCCGCTGCCTACACCCTTCGCCACATCGGCATTGAACGCGACCGCGCGGCGCGCGTCATGGTCACGCAGTACCTTCCCGGCCCCGACATTGCGCTCTTTCAGCGACCGCAGGATGCCCACAAGGTTCTGGTCGCGCAGCCTTTCAAGATCGCGGATGTGCATGTGGCCCGATTGCGCGTCCGATTGCCCCGCCACCAGATCGACCAGCTCCTCGTTGAACTCCGGCACATCGGTCAGCTTGGTCCAGGGCCACTTCAGCGCCGGGCCGAACTGCGCCATGAAATGGCGCATGCCCTGCTCGCCCCCCGCGATGCGGTAGTTCTCGAACAGCCCCATCTGCGCCCAGCGCAGGCCAAAGCTCATCCTTATCGCGTCGTCGATCTCCTCGGTCGTCGCCACCCCGTCCTTCAGCATCCACAGCGCCTCGCGCCAGACTGCTTCCAGGAACCGGCTGCCGATGAAGGCATCAATCTCCTTGCGCATGACCAGAGGGAACATGCCGATCGAGGTCACGATCTCCTTGGTGCGATCGATCACTTCTGGCGTGTTCGCCGCCGAGGCCGAGATTTCCAGTAGCGGCAGCAGATAGACCGGCGTGAACGGGTGCGCGACAATGATGTTGCCGGGCGCCGCTGCGCCCTTTTGCAGATCGACCGCCTTGAAACCGCTGGTCGAAGACCCGATCAGGATATCCGGGTTGGCCTGCTGCATCTGGGCATAGACCCGGTGCTTCAGGTCCAGCCGCTCGGACACGCTTTCCTGGACATACTCCGCCCCCTCCAGCGCCTCGGCCATGGTTGCGGCAAAGGTCACGCGGCCCTCGGGCGGCATCGGCACATCCGACAGTGCGGGCACGGCAAGCCGGGCATTGGCCAACATGATCGCCACATTGCGCTCGGCATCCGGGCCGGGGTCGAAGACCGCCACATCCCAGCCGTTCAGCACGAACCGCGCCGTCCAGCCCCCGCCAATAACTCCGCCGCCGATGATTGCTGCTTTCCGTGCCATTTAAGTCTCCTGCCGCGCCGCCCGTCCGAAACGTGCCCTGATTTCATCTTTGTCCAAATATCCCCGCCGGAGGCGCAGGCATCCACCCGCGCCCCGATCTCAGAAGGTCATTTCGCCACCGGCGCCCGCTTTTCCAGTTTCAGCCGCGCCCGCACTTCGGCCGGAGTGATCACCCGCGCCCCAAGGTTTTCCACGATGGTCGCCGCGCGTTCCACCAGCTGCGCGTTCGTCGCCAGCACGCCCTTCTCCAGCCAGAGGTTGTCTTCCAGCCCCACCCGCACATTGCCGCCCGCAATCGTCGCAGCCGCAACATAGGCCATCTCGTTGCGGCCGAGGCCAAAGGCGCTGAAATGCCAGCCCGCCGGCACATTATTCACCATCGCCATGAAGGTGTTCAGGTCATCCGGCGCACCCCACGGCACACCCATGCACAGCTGCACCAGCACGGGTTCGGGGATCACACCTTCGCGGACCAGCTCCTTGGCCAGCCAGAGATGCCCGGTATCAAACGCCTCGATCTCGATCCGCACCCCCGCCGCCGTCATCCGCTTCGCCATGTCGCGCAGCATGCCGGGCGTGTTGACCATCACATAGTCGGCCTCGTTGAAGTTCATCGTGCCGCAGTCCAGCGTGCAGATCTCGGGCCGGCATTCGACGATATGGGCGACCCGTGCTTCGGCCCCGCACATGTCGGACCGGTCGGCCATGCGGGTCATGTCCTCGGTGCCGTCGAAATACATGTCGCCGCCCATCCCGGCGGTCAGGTTCAGGACCACATCGGTGTCGCTGTCGCGGATCCGCTCGGTCACTTCGCGGTAGTAGTCCAGGCTGCGGCTCGGCTTCCCCGTCTCGGGGTCGCGGACGTGGCAATGCACCACCGCTGCCCCGGCCTTGGCCGCCGCGATGGCGCTTTCGGCGATCTCCTTCGGGCTGCGAGGAACATGGCGGCTGCGGTCCTGCGTTCCGCCGGCACCGGTTACGGCACAGGTGATGAAAACCTCGCGGTTCATGGTCAGCGGCATGGCGTCCTCCAAATGTCTGGGCACCAGCATAGCCCGCTTGCGCAATTGTGCTTTGCGATCTACGAAAAAAGAATGACGGAAAATGCTATCTTTCGGCCCACGGGCCAGCCATTGTCCATCGCGCTCTTCGTGCTGGCGCAGGCTTCGATCCTTGAGGTCGCTTCGGCGCTGGACCCCTTGCGCAATGCCAACCGCCAGCTGGGCCACGAGGCCTTCCGCTGGCGCGTCGTCTCGCCCGATGGCGCGCCGGTGCCCTTGACCTGCGGGATCGAACTGCCGTCCTCCGGCCCGCTTGGCCATGCCGTCGGGGCCGAGGCGCTGATCGTCGTCGCGGGCTACCGGCTGGCAGACGTGGCGACCCGCCCGCTGATCCGCGACCTCCGCCGGATCGCGCCGCGCTTTCAGCTGGTCGGCGGGATCGATGCCGCCCCCTGGGTGCTCGCCCGGGCGGGGCTTCTGGACGGCTACCGCGCCACCGTGCATTGGGAGGACCTGGAGGATCTTGCCGCAGCGCACCCCGAGATTGACGTGGTTCCCGACCGCTTCGTGATCGACCGCAACCGGGTGACGATCAGCGGGGCGGCCCCGGCTGCGGACTTCATGCTGCACCTCATTCGGGCCCGCCACGGCGCGGCGCTGGCCCGGCAGGTCGCTGCCAGCTTCCTGACCCGCGCCCGTCCCGGCAGCGAGCCGCAGATCGCGTCGCTGGAGCCAGACCCGGCGCTGGACCCAAGGGTCGCCTCGGCGCTTGCGCGCATGGAAGCGCGGATCGACACGCCAGAGGCCGCAACCGAAACTGCCCAGGCCATCGGCCTGTCGGCCCGGCGGCTCGAAACCCTTTTTCGCGAGGCGCTGGGGACCACCCCGGCCGCACATGCGCTTGGCCTGCGCCTGCAAGCCGCCCGCCGGATGCTGACCGACACCGGCCACCCTTTGGCCGAGGTTGCGTTGCGCACCGGCTTTTCCAGCCCGTCAACCCTGTCTCGGGCGTTTCGGGCCCGCTTTGGCCACCCTCCCGGCCAGCTTCGCCAGACAAGGGATCCCGACTAGGAGCAAGTGGCAGATCGGACGGAGCCTCAGCCCCGCCGCTTCGCCTCGATCACCTCCCAGATCCGGGCGGCGGCGTTGGTTCCATCGAACCGCTCCAATTCCTGAATGCCGGTGGGAGAGGTCACGTTGATCTCGGTCAGCCAGTCGCCGATTACGTCGATCCCGACAAAGACCTGGCCCTTGTCGCGCAAAGTCGGGCCGATGGCGCGGCAGATCTCCAGGTCCCGTTCGGTAAGGCCCACCTTCTCCGGTCGCCCCCCGGCATGCATGTTCGACCGGGTCTCACCGGCCAGCGGCACCCGGTTGATCGCGCCGACCGGTTCGCCGTCAACAAGGATCACCCGCTTGTCGCCCTTTTCGACCGCAGGCAGGAACTTCTGGACGATCAGCGGCTCACGGTTGATGCCCATGAACAGCTCATGCAGGCTGGACAGGTTGCGATCATTCGGGTCCAGCCGGAATACGCCGGCACCGCCGTTGCCGTAGAGCGGCTTGAGGATGATGTCACCGTGCCGCGCCTTGAAGGCCCTGATCGTCGCCAGATCCCGCGCGATCGCCGTCGGCGGGGTCAGATCCGGAAACCGCAGGACCAGTAGCTTTTCCGGGCTGTTCCTGACCCAGAACGGATCGTTCACGACCAGCGTTTCCGGGTGAATCATCTCGAGAATATGCGTCGTCGTGATATAGCCCATGTCGAAAGGCGGATCCTGGCGCAGCCAGACAACATCGAAGTCGCCAAGGTCGACTTCGGTCTCATCCCCATAGCTGACATGGTTTCCAACTTCGCGCCGAAGTTCGATCGGCCAGCCGCGCGCAATCACGCGCCCTTCGACAAAGGCAAGTCTGTCGGGTGTGTAGAAGAAAAGCCGGTGCCCACGCGCCTGAGCCTCAAGCGCGATCCGGAATGTGGAATCGCCATTGATGTTGACCGCACTGATCGGGTCCATCTGCAGGGCTACCTTGAGCGGCATCACTTTCTCCGGCTGGGTCAGGCGTCCTTGATGACCCAAGGCGTGGAAAGATGCAATTCAGCCTGCGAAAGCGTTTTCCAGCACCTCGATCCGGCCCTGACCATCCACAAGGGCCAGATCGATCCGGACATCGGTCAAGAGACCCTTCGGTTCCCCGGCAAGAAATTCGTCCACAGTCGCAAAAATGCGCGCGACCTGCGCCTGAGTGACATGAGACGCCGCAAGATCATGGGTCTTGCTTTGCTTGACCTCGACAAAGATGACCTGTTCACCCTGGCGGCCGATCAAGTCGATTTCGCCGCCTGACCCCCGCCAGTTTCGCACCGTTATCGGAACGCCGCGATCTTCATAGTGCCGGGCGACTGAGCCTTCGGCCGCGTGGCCGGCATGATAGTTGGCAAGGCCGCGGATCGAACGCCGCTGTTTGACGGGATTGGCAACGAAGTCGAACGGCATCTTATCTATTCCCTGCTGCGATCCAGCGCGATCCGGTAAACGATCTTGCGCGACACGCTCAGAGTTTGCGAGACAAAGGTTGCAGCATCCTTAACGCTCATGGTCGAAAGGGCTGCGTCAAGCGCCGCGTCGATGCTGGCCGCACTGGCTTGGACGTCTGCGGCACGATCGACCAGCACGACGATTTCGCCCTTTACCTCGCGCAGGGCAAAGTCTGCGGCCAGCGTGCCAAGCGGGCCGCGGGCAACTTCTTCGAAGCGTTTGGTCAGTTCGCGGCAAATCGCCGCCCGCCGGTCGGCGCCATGCGTGCGCACCAGATCGGCCAGAAGGGCGCGCAGCCGTTTCGGGCTTTCATAAAGGATAAGTGTCGCCGGCACCGGCGCCAGATCGGTCAGCATTTCCAACCGCGCCCCCTTTGCCGAGGGTGGAAACCCCGCAAAGAGGAACCTGTCGGATGGCAGGCCCGACAGAGTCAGGGCGCAGATCGCGGCACATGGCCCCGGAGCGGCCGTCATCGGCAGGCCTGCCTCGGCGACCGCCCGGGCAAGTTCGAACCCCGGGTCCGAAATCAGCGGCGTCCCTGCCTCGGACGCATAGGCGACGCTTTTGCCATCGGCGATGGCCGCCAGCAGGCGGTTGATCACGGTCTCGGGGCTGTGGTCGTGATAGGCAACCAGCGGGCGACCTGCCAGCGGCACGCCGTGGATTTCCATCAGGTGGCGCAGGGTCCGGGTATCTTCGGCCACCAGCACATCGGCACCTGCCAGCACGTCCAGCGCCCGCAGGGTGATGTCGCGGGCGGCTCCGATGGGCGTCGAGACGAACTGCAGGCCCGGCGGAATTGCGCGCGCCGCAGGTTTGTGGTCCGGATCAGGGCGTTCGGTCGGTTGCCTCACAAGTTTACTTCCCTTTCCGAACCAATTACCTTGGCTCGCAATCGCCGTGGCGCCGCAGAGTGAGGATTTCCCATGTTGTCCGTTATTGGCCGGGCCCGCAAGTCGCTGGGTCGCTCTGTGCTGGTTCTTTGCGCGGCCGTCCTGTCGGCTTGCGTGTCGACCGGAGGGCCAGGTCCGGTGAGTGGAAATGGCGGGGCGGTTCAGGTCGCGCTTCTGATCCCTTCAGGGTCCGGCCAGGCGCAGGACGAACTTTTCGGCACCAACCTTGAAAATGCCGCGCGTCTGGCGATGGCCGATCTTTCCGGCGTCACGATCGACTTGCGTGTCTACCGGACCGGGGCAAGCCCGACCCAAGCCAGCGCCCTGGCCAAACAGGCCGTCGATGAAGGCGCGCAGGTGATCCTCGGGCCGTTCTATTCCGAAGAGGCCAACGCGGCCGGCGTCGCGGTTGCCAACTCGGGGGTCAGCGTCCTGGCTTTCTCCAACAACGCGGCCATTGCGGGCGGCAACGTCTTTGTCCTTGGCCAGACCTTTGACAACACGGCGCGGCGGCTGGCCGGCTATGCGGTCCGCAGCGGCAAGTCAAAGATCCTGATCGTTCACGACCGCAATGTCGCCGGCGACGTCGGACGCGCGGCGATCGAGCGCGGCGTGGCCTCTGCCGGCGGATCGGTCGCCGGTGTCACCTCATACGAGTTTTCCCAGAACGGCATCGTCCAGGCAGCGAAGGGCATCGTCACCACCGCGCGATCGTCCGGTGCCACGGCCCTGTTCCTGACCGCCGATACCGCAGGCGCGCTGCCGCTTCTGACCCAGCTTCTGGTCGACAACGGGATCGACCGGACCTCGACCCAGTTCATCGGTCTGACGCGCTGGGATGTGCCGGCGGCGACGCTGGCCCTTCCGGGCGTGCAGGGCGGCTGGTTCGCCATGCCGGATCCGGGCCTGCAGGCACAGTTCCAGTCGCGCTATCAGGCGGCCTACGGGTCCTCCCCGGCGGCGGTCGCAGGGCTGGCCTATGACGGGATCGCCGCGATCGGCGCCCTTGCACGGGGATCAAGCGGCGCCCCGATCACCCGCGAGGCGCTGACCCAAACCGCGGGCTTTGCCGGGGTTTCGGGCATCTTCCGGCTGTTGTCGAACGGCACCAACGAACGCGGCCTTGCCGTGGCGCAGATCCGCGACAATCAGGTGGTGGTGATCGAGCCCGCTCCGCGCAGCTTTGCCGGTGCCGGGTTCTGACATCGTGACGCCGACGGTCAGGGTTGCACCTGCGGCCGAGCCCGCTTCGCCGACAGGATTTCCGCTTCCGGACGCTGAGGCTTTGCTGAGAGCGGTGCGGGCCGGTCTTGTCGGCGTGACCGGGCCGAAGCTGGCGCGCGGCATCATCGTGCGACAGCTTCTTGCCGCCCGGACCGAAGCTGCCGCGGCCTATGAAACGACGTTCCGGGCCAATCCGCGATCGGCCAGGGCCTTGATCACCGCGCAGGCCGCCCTGACCGACGTGCTGGTGCAGGTTGCCTTCGAAGCCGCACGGCTCTTGCATCCCCTGCCAAACCCGACCGAGGCAGAGCGCATCGCCGTCCTTGGTGTCGGCGGCTACGGTCGGGCGGAAATGGCGCCGCAATCCGATGTCGACCTCTTGTTCCTGACCCCGTGGAAGATCACGCCCTGGGCGGAAAGCGTCATCGAGACGATGCTTTACCTCTTGTGGGATCTGAAACTGAAGGTCGGCCATTCCAGCCGCACGGTGAAGGATTGCCTGCGCCTTGGCCGCGAGGACGTGACGATCCGGACCGCCCTTCTGGAGCACCGGTTCATTGCCGGCCATCACGCTTTGTCCGAAGACCTTGACGCGCGGCTCTGGTCCGACCTGTTCCGCAACACCGGACCGGAATTCATCGAGGCGAAGCTGGCCGAACGGGCCGAGCGCCACAAGCGGCAGGGTGGCCAGCGCTATGTGCTGGAGCCGAACGTGAAAGAGGGCAAGGGCGGCCTGCGCGACCTGCAGACGCTGTACTGGATCGGCAAGTACCTGCACCGGGTGCCCAGCGCCGGCGGGCTGGTCGGGGCCGGGCTCTTGTCGCGCGACGAGTTCGAAAGCTTCGACAAGGCCGAGGATTTCCTCTGGGCCGCGCGCTGCCATCTGCACTACATCACCGGCCGGGCCACTGATGTGCTGTCCTTCGACCTGCAGGTCGAGGTGGCCGACCGCATGGGCTATCGCGACACCGCCGGGCGGCGGGCGGTCGAACACTTCATGCAGGACTACTTCCGTCTGGCGACCCGGGTGGGCGAATTGACCCGCGTCTTCCTGACCGAGCTGGAAGCCCGCCACGCCAAGCGCGAAGCCAGCCTCTTCGGCATCTTCAAGCGCACCAAGCGGGTCCGGCCGGGCTACAAGCTGGTGCAGGGCCGGATCGACGTGACCGACCCGCAGGCGTTTCTTCAGGACAAGCTGAACCTTCTGCGGGTCTTCGAAGAGGCGTTGCGGACCGGGTATCTGCTGCACCCCAACATCATGCGGCTGCTGGCAGCAAACCTGACCCTGATCGACGACGGAATGCGCGACGACCCCGAAGCCCGGCGCATCTTTCTTGATCTGCTCCTGCAGCACGGCAACCCGGAACGCGCCCTGCGCCGGATGAACGAGCTGGGCGTGCTGGGTGCCTTCATCCCGGAATTCGAACCGATCGTCGCGATGATGCAGTTCAACGTCTACCACCACTACACGGTGGACGAACACATCATCCAGACCATCAGCTGCCTTGCCCAGATCGAGCGTGGCGAGCTGGTCGAGGAGCTGCCCGTGGCCTCGGGGATCCTGAAAGACGGGGTGAACCGGCGGGTGCTGTATGTGGCACTTCTCCTGCATGACATCGGCAAGGGCCGGCCCGAGGACCACTCGATCCTTGGGGCGCAGATGGCCCGCCGCATCTGCCCCCGGCTGGGACTGGAACCCGAGGAATGCGAAACCGTCGAATGGCTGGTGCGCAGCCACCTGCTGATGTCGGACACGGCGCAGAAGCGCGACATCGGCGATCCGCGCACGGTGCGCGATTTCGCCAAGGCGGTGAAAACCCGCAAGCGGCTGGATCTTCTGACCGTGCTGACGGTCTGCGACATCCGCGGCGTCGGGCCGGGAACCTGGAACAACTGGAAAGCCATGCTCTTGCGCCAGCTTTACAAACAGGGGGTGGATGCGCTGGAAGGCGGGCTGGAAAGCCTCAACCGCGAGAACCGCAAGGATGACGCGACCCGGTCGCTGCGGGTCCGGCTGTCCGACTGGGACACCGCGGCGCTGGATCACGAGACCAGCCGGCACTATGCGCCCTACTGGCAGGGCCTTTCGACCGATACGCATCTGGTCTTTGCCCGCCTGCTGCAGGGCCTTGGCGACGACGAGATCCGCATCGACCTGCACCCGGATCCCGACCGCGACGCCACCCGCGCCTGTTTTGCGCTGGCCGACCACCCCGGCATCTTCTCGCGCCTTGCCGGGGCGCTGGCTCTGGTCGGGGCCAACGTGGTCGACGCGCGGACCTATACCTCGAAGGACGGCTATGCGACCGCGGTCTTCTGGGTGCAGGACATCGAGGGCCACCCCTACGAACTCGCCCGCCTGCCCCGCCTTCGCGGGATGATCGACAAGACCCTGAAAGGCGAGGTCGTGGCGCGCGAGGCCCTGAAGGACCGCGACAAGCTGAAAAAACGCGACCGCGCGTTCCGGTTCCCGACCCATATCACCTTCGACAATGACGGCTCCGAAATCTACACCATCATCGAGGTCGACACCCGCGACCGGCCCGGACTTCTGTATGATCTCACCCGGACGTTGGCCGGGGCGAACATCTACATCGCCAGCGCCGTGATCGCGACATACGGGGCACAGGTGGTGGACACGTTCTATGTGAAAGACATGTTCGGCTTGAAGCTGCACCAGAAGCACCGGCAAGAGGCGCTGGACCGCAAGCTGCGGACGGCAATCGCCGAAGGCGCCGAACGGGCGCAGGGATAGCATGACACCGAACCACCTCACCGCCGCTCATCGAGCCTTCCGGCTCTCATCGCTGGACCCGGCGCAAGCGAGGAGAGCCGGCAGGCTCGATGAGCGGCCCCCGGCATGGGGTGCATCGGCACGGGGCGCGCCGTCATGAAACCGGTGCGCCTGATCAAGGGCTTTCTCACGGTCGGGTTCTGGACCCTGCTAAGCCGCATCGTGGGCCTGGTGCGGGATATCTACATCGCCCGCTACCTTGGGGACGGCACGGTGGCGCAGGCCTTTGTCGTCGCCCAGTCGCTGCCGAACATGTTCCGCCGCTTCTTTGCCGAGGGGGCCTTCAACTTCGCCTTCGTGCCGATGTTTTCCAAGAAGGTCGAAGCGGGCGAGGATGCCGAAGCCTTCGCCCGCGATGCTTTCTGGGGGATGGCCGCCTTCCTGTCGGTGTTTTCG
>JANOER010000112.1:0-11478 GCA_031441285.1 Rhodobacterales bacterium | reverse complement strand
CCGTGGTTGGCGCGGGCGGGGGCCGCACAAGGCGCATTGGCCGGAAGCTGGCGCTTCAGGCCCCGACCTCAGGTCCGAAGCAGGCCATTGGCTCGGCCGTCTCTTCCACGACAACCGGCTCGGCCTCGGGTGGGTTGGTCGTGTAGCGGGCAAGCAGGCCCGCGGCGTCGAGGGTGATCTTCCAGCAGTCCGGCGCGGGATCGTCCTCGTACTGAAAGCAGATCGCCGAGCCTTCGGCATACCAATGCCCGGCCTTGCAGTCGTCGCCCAGAACCGCCCAGCGGACCCGGCGGCCGGGGAGGTACTGCTCGACCCCGTAGACTGTGCCGAATTCGGCCCAGGTCATCGTGCGGCCAAGGGTCAGGGCGTCGAATTCCGCTGCGTTAAGAGTGGTATCGGCAAAGGCCGGTTCGCCAAGTCCGGCGCCCAAGGCAAGGCAGAGGGTGACCACAAGGTGCACCGGTCATGCGCCCACGTCGGGGCCGGGGCAGGGCAGCGGCGCCGCGCTGCGGTCGGCCTCGGCAAGTTCCGCGCCCGGGACAGAACCGGACGACCGCGCCATCATCATGCCGCCCTGCATCCAGAAGGTCCAGCAGTGCGGGACCGGGTCGTATTCATAGACAAAGCAGATGGCGTCGGCTTGCGGATACCAGCTGCCATACTTGCACGCGCCGGGTGCCACGCTCCAGCGGACCTTGCGGCCGGGCAGGTATTCCTCGATCCCGAAAATGCCGCCCGACTGCTGGTAGGTTACGGTCATTCCGGTCACATGCGCCTCGAATTCGGCGGCGGTCATCGGGGTTTCGGCGGCTGCCGTCAGCGGCGCCAGCATCAGCGCCGCCAAGGCGCCGGCGCAAAGTGCGGTGCGGACCGCCAGCATCCTAGACCCCGACATCAGGGCCGGCGCAGGGCAGCGGACCGCTGTCGCGCGACGATTCCAGGATCTCCCAGCCGCCGCCATCCCCCATGTAGCGTCCACGGATCCGGCCATCTTCCAGGAAGTACAGCCAGCAGGCGGGCGTCGGGTCGTTCTCGTATTCGAAGCAGATCTCGTCCCCTTCCTGGTACCAGACGCCATAGAGGCACAGATCGCCCTCGAAGGCCCAGCGGACCCGGCGTCCGTCAAGGTATTCCTCGGTGCCGAAGACACCGCCGCCGTAGTCGTAGGTCAGGGTTTCGCCGGTGGTGTTGGCCTCGAATTCCGGCCCGGTCAGCGGCTGTTCGGCAAGGGCCGGGACGGCGGTGACGAGGATGGCGGTGACGAGGATGGCAAGGAAGGGTCCGGAAATCAGGTGTCGCATCAATAGCTCCAGGCGGGTCGGGATCAGGGTGCCAGAACCGCCGGCAGGGGTCCAGTCAAGGCCGCGTGTCTTGCGCCATGGCGGTTGCGGTGCGCCAGCGATCAAGATGCGGGCGAATCGCACGGCGCCAAAGCCGGGGGACCAGCGCGATCGCGCAGGCGACCGGCAGGGGCCAGGGCAGGCGGGGGGCGTCCGCAGCGTCGGGCAGACGCAAGGCGGGGAAGGCGCGCGACGGGTTGGCGTGGTGGTCCGAATGGCGCGGAGCGTTCAGCATCAGGATCGAGCTGAACCAGTGCGGCGTGTTCCAGCTGTGGGCAAGGCCCACGGGGCCGATCCGGCCGTCGGGTCGCTGATCACGGGTCAGGCCGTAGTGCTGCACATAGTCGGACAGGAGGATCTGGCTTTGGATATGCGCTGACAAAAGCCCCCAGACCAGAAGTCCGGGCAGACCCGCAATGATCAGGGCCAGGACCAGCGCGGCGGCGCTGCCGGCCAGATATGCGGCGTAAGGATGCGGGCCGGATGCGGCCCCGCGTGCACGCAGCGCGGTTTCAGCCCGGTATCCCTGAACGAAGCTGCCGGTCCAGGCACGCCGGGCAAAGCGGTAGAAGCTTTCTCCCGCCCGGGCGGTGTTCGGATCTTCGGCGCTGGCGACATGGCGGTGATGGACCAGGCGGTGCGCGCTGGCGTGCTGGCCGAACAGCACCGAGGCATAGACCGCAGCCCCCAGCCGGAAAAGCTCGCGCCGGGGGCGGTGGATCAGCTCGTGCGCGGCGGGATGGGCCACCTGTCCGGACCAGAACCCGGCGGCGAAGAACAGCAGCATACGCTCGCCCAAGCCAAGCCCGCTGTTGCCGGCGATCGCCCAGACCGCCGTTGGCAGCATCGCGAGGTGTCCGACCGCGACAAGGACCAGCAGAAGGTCGGCCGCCGGAAACTCGCCCCCGTCGGCGGATCCGGCGGTCATCGGCACCAGCTGGTCCAGAAGGACGGTCAGCAGGCCCATGTAAAGGAAGGCCAGCCAAAGCCAGAGGCCGCCCTGCAAGACCCCCGCCAGCAAAAGTGGCACGGGCAGAAGGGCCGCAGCCGCAAATGCCGCCAAAGGCACCGGGCGCGACGGGGGGGACGGGTTCGACATCCCTGCAAGCTATCACGCCACGCCAAGGCCGCCAGACCCGAGAATGCCGCAGTCCCGGGCTGCGGGTCTTTCATCGCCCGCTCAAAGCGATTAGGTGGATTCCAGCAGCGCGGGAGTATGATGGCATGTCCTTTTTCAAGAAGCTCAAGGACCGCCTGTTCCGATCCTCGGACAAGATCGGCGACGGTCTGGAGGCCTTGGTCGCCGAAGGCTCCGGGCCAGACCGGGAGGATGACGACCTGCCCGGCGCGGTCCCCGGGACGGAAGCAAGGCCCGAGGTTCCGCCCGAACTGAAGCCCGGCGCCCCGCCCGAACCGATGCCAGAACCGATGCCCGAACCGATGCCCGAACCGATGCCCGAACTCCGCCCGGCCCCGGTTCCGCCGGTTCGCGCCGTCCCGGATGCCGCGGCAGAAGCGCCGGCACGGCCGGGGCTTGTCGGCCGGCTTCTGGGCCGGGGCGACGACACGCGCCGGGTTCTGGACGACGCGATGCTGGAAAGCCTTGAGGAATTGCTGATCGGGGCCGACATGGGGGTGGAAACCGCCGTGCGGGTCACCGCGAACATCGCCGAGGGCCGGTTCGGCCGCCGCGTCTCGGCGCTGGATCTACGTCAGGCGCTGGCCGACGAGGTGGCGCGGATCATGGCCCCGGTGGCGCGGCCGATGCCGCTGTATCCGACGCGGCCGCAGGTGGTGTTGGTGGTGGGCGTGAACGGGTCGGGCAAGACGACGACCATCGGCAAGCTGGCTTCCCAGTTCAAGGCGGCGGGCAAGCGCGTGGTGATCGCGGCGGGCGACACCTTTCGGGCGGCTGCGGTCGAACAGTTGCAGATCTGGGGGCAGCGGGCAGGGGTTCCGGTCCTGACCGCGCCCGAAGGCAGCGACCCGGCCAGCCTTGCCTTCGACGCGCTGACCCAGGCGCGGGCCGAGGGGGCCGATCTTCTGATGATCGATACCGCAGGGCGGTTGCAGAACCGCGCCGACCTGATGGAGGAGCTGGCCAAGATCGTCCGCGTCATCCGCAAGATCGACCCGACCGCGCCACACAACACGCTGCTTGTCCTGGATGCGACCACCGGGCAGAACGCGCTGGCCCAGGTCGAGATCTTCCGCAAGGTTGCCGATGTTTCGGGCCTTGTGATGACCAAACTGGACGGCACCGCCAAGGGCGGCGTGCTGGTGGCGCTTGCCGACCGCTTCGGGCTGCCGATCCACGCGATCGGGGTGGGCGAGCAGATCGACGATCTGGCCCCGTTCGACCCCGATGAGTTCGCGCGGGCGCTGGTCGGGATCGAAGGGTAGGGCGGGCCGTCCAGGCGACAGCCTCCCATGGTCCGAGGCCTGTTGCCCGCCGCCGTTTCCGCGCTATGCGGCGACGGGTCTGCCCGATAGGCTTGGCCAGGTCGCCCCTTCACAGGACGGCCTTGGTTTTTCGGAACGGGTGGACGCATGGGGATACACGAAACTGTCCTTGCCCTGCCGGTGGCCTTCGGGCTGGCGTTCGCAGCCCCTGCGCAAGGGGTGCCGGACTGCGCCGCGATTGCGGCCGCGTTGGCCGCGACCGAAGGCTATGATGTCACGATCCCTCCGGCTGGTCCCGAACAGGGCTGGTGCGTCCTGGACGGGACGATCCTGCGCAGCCGAACACCGGGCTGGCCCAACCTCAGCGCCCAGCGGCTGCGCCTCAAGCCCGCGGCGACCGGGATCGAGGTCGACCTGACCGGCCTCAGGATCGCCCCGCGGCTGGGCGATCGCGCGGTCGATGACCGGGTCCGGGCGCTGGTGCGGCTGCAGACGATCGACCTTCGCCTGCGGGTGCTGCATGATCCTGCGACCGATGTCCTGACGCTAAGCGAGACGCAGATCGACCTCTCCGGCGGCAGCAGGCTGCGGCTTGAGGCCGAGATCGGAAGCGCCGATCTGTCGCTGGCATCGCTGGCCGGAGGTGTCGTGACCCGCGCCCGGATCGAGTGGCGCAACGACGGCCATCTGCCGCGCCCGGTGATGGAGTTGGCCGGAGAAGGGCTGGCCGGAGAAGGGCTGGCCGGGGCTTCGGGCACAGCCGCCGTCGACGCGGCGCGCGTGGCCCTGTCCGCGCTCGTCGCGTCCCTGCCCGGGGCGGCGGTGGACGACGACACCCGCGATGCGCTGGACGCGGTCGTCGCGGCACTGCCGCAGGGGCGCGGGCTGCTGACGCTCGACTTTGTGTCAAAGGACGGGATCGGTGCCGCGCGACTGGGCCTTGCCGCCCTGACCGACGACCCTTTGACCGCCAGGACTTTGGCCGGGCTGCTGGAGGGGGCGACGATCTCGGCTTCCTGGCAGCCTGGGCTGGTCCCGTGAGAGGCACGCCTTGATCCTGTGGTCGATCCGGGCCAGATAGGCCGGGCGCGCAACAAAAGGGGTCTGGCAGATGGCAGAGCGGAAGATCAACCCGGTCCTGAAGCAGGTGCTGGAACTGGGGCCGACGCTGGTCTTTTTCGTCATCTACATGTGGATCAAGGATGAGTCGTTCCTGGTCGCCGGGTCCAGCTATTCGGGCTTCATTGTGGCAGCCCTGATCATGGTGCCGCTGCTCCTTGCCTCAATTGCGGCGCTCTGGTGGCTGACGGGAAGCCTCAGCCGCATGCAGATCTTCGTCGCGGTTATGGTCATTTTCTTCGGCGGCCTGACGGCCTGGTTCAACGACGAGCGCTTTTTCAAGATGAAGACCTCTATCGTCTACGGCAGCTTCGCGCTGCTTCTGGGCGGGGGACTTTTGCGCGGTAAAAGTTTGCTGCAGTGGGTGATGGCCGAGGCTTTACTCATGAAACCAGAGGGTTGGATGATCCTGACCCGGCGTCTGGCGCTGATGTTCGCGGGCCTTGCCATCGCCAACGAGGTGATCTGGCGCACCCAGTCGACCGAGCTTTGGGTCAAGCTCGAGACCTTCGCGATGCCGGTGGCGCTGTTCCTGTTCCTGATGCTTCAGTTCGCGATACTGAACCGCTACATGATCGAACCACCCCAAGACAAAGAGTGACAAATTTCACACGATTGCCGCTTTCACGTCTGTTTCGCGCCCTAGGCCCGCCTTTAACCAAGCTTAATACTGATGGCGTTCCCGAGGGAGTTCGCCATGCACCGCCAACCTATCGATCTGGTCCGTCTGTTCCTAAGCCTCTTTCAGGATCTGCCGCCCTTGTCGCGCTCACTGTATATCCCGGGCGCTGTTCTCCTGATCGGATATCCGGTGCTGGCGGTTTTCCTTGGTCCCGACCAGTCG
Source organism: Rhodobacterales bacterium (assembly GCA_031441285.1). Lineage (GTDB taxonomy): Bacteria > Pseudomonadota > Alphaproteobacteria > Rhodobacterales > Rhodobacteraceae > Tabrizicola. Next base: position 5,772 of record JANOER010000112.1, on the reverse strand, counting down.
GGCAGCGCATTTGCCACGGCTTTCCTGATGGCGCTGGCGGTGCGGATCGCATTCGGGTTTGAGGGCATGGTGCGGCGGATGCTGACCCGGTACTCCGCTGTGCAGACCGGTTTCCTCGCTTTTGGATTTTCTGCCCTGCCGCTGCTGGTGCTGGCACTTGCCGACGACCCGCTTTGGTGCCAGCGCATGCAAAGCATGTTCTATGTCATCATCGGCGGCATCTTCCTTGCCGACGTGCTTAAGGATCGCAACGCCACGGCTGCCAGCTTCTGGCCCGATGTCGAGATGCGCGCGCATCTGCCGAACCTGAGCCGGATGATGGTTGTCTACAACTTCGGCTTTCTTCTCCTGAACGAAACGCTGATCCAGGCCGTTGCTCCGTCGCATTGGCTGGTGTTCTGGGCGGTTCTGCCGATCATCGGCAACACGGTGCTGCGGGCCATGGTCCTGACGGTGATCAATCTTGACGATGACGGTCACCCGGTCTGACCGATTGTCGGACCTGGAAGCGGCTAAAGCGCCAGCCTGCACGTCGCCTTCTTGACATCCAGACATCTGCGCAAGGCGACAAGAACACCCTGCGGAGCGTTCGACAGAGGCAGAAATCCAAGCTCGGCAAGCTTGCGCGCATAGGATTTCGACCGGGTCGGATCAATCCGCAAAACCTCGGAATAATTGGCGAAGGCATCGTCCAGCCGGCCCAGGGCCACGTCGATCTGTGCCAGAGTGTCCAGATAGACCGCTTCAAGCCGCAGCCCATCGGGGTTCTCGCGCAGGATCCGGGTCACCTGATCAGCTTCGTCCAGCCGGTTCTCGCGCAGCAGGGCCACCGCCGTCACGTTGATCGCCGCAAGGTTCTTCGGAAAGCGCTGCAACAGCGCCGCGGCTTCGGTTGCGATCAGATCCGGGGCGCCGAAGTGGCCCAGCGCAAGCAGCCGGCGCGACAGGATGTCCTCGTCGATCTCGGGGTTCGGATCGGCGACGACACCGGGGCGCAAGGCTTCATCCGCGACCGCGACGACCTCTTCATGGCGCCCCAGAGCCGCCAGCGCCGCCAGCTTGTTGCGGTAGGCGTTCTGGTAGCCGGGGCTAAGCGCAATGGCGGTGTCGAAATAGCCGAGCGCCTCTTCGGCGCGGCCAAGGTCGATCAGGCAGCGGCCCTTGACCTCGTTGGCATAGGCGTACTGCGGGTCGATCCTAAGCGCGTTGTCGGCGTCATCCGAACAGCGCTGACCATTGCTGAATTGCCACCAGGTGTCAGCCCGGTTGGCCCAGGCGTCGATGTAATCCTCGACCGCGAGGGCGGCGGAATAATGCGCCAGCGCGCCGGCCATGTCACCTTCCTCATAGCGGACATTGCCAAGCTCGACCCAGACCCATGCATTCTCAGGCGTTTGTTCAAGGGCCAGCCGGAGTGTGACCGCGGCGGCGGCGTAATCCCCCTGCAACCGCTGCGCCTCGCCCTTCATTGCCAGCGCATAGGCGGCATCTTCCGGCGTCGCGGCGGCGGCAAAGGCTTCATCGCAAAGCGCGATGCGTGCCACATACTCGGTGCCGCGGTCCTCGCAGGTCTGCGAAAGAAGGGGGGTGGCGGGGAACAGGACGGCAAGGGCAAGGACAAGCGAACGGGGCATGGAAGCCTGCAATGACGGATGGATCTGGCGCAAAGCGTTCCTTACCTGACGGCGAAAAGCAAGTCCGGAGCCGGGGCGCGTATCCCGCAGGTCTCAGGCGGCGGGCAGGCCCGGTCCAGAGCCAAGTCCGCCACCCAGGATCAGGCGCGACCAGCGGCGGCCCGGCCGGTGGCGCGGAAGGTCATGCGCCGAAAGCCGCCCATCCAGCAGCGCCCGGTACAGCCCGATCGTGCCGGGACGCAGATAGGGCGACCAGTGGCAGATGCGGCGCGGTGGGTCGGCAAGCGGGTGTCCAAGCGCTTCGAGGCCCTGCAAGGTGCGGGGCTGGTCGATCCAGAGATCGTGCCACCGCGCGTGCGACCGCGCATTCGATTGGCCAAGACCCTGGCCGATGGATGTGCGAAGTCCCAGATGGATGCCCCATTCGAAGCAGGCATCGAAGAGATCGTTCTCACGCGTGGTGACGTTGATGACCTCGACCAGCCGCCCTGCGGGCGTGGCAAGGGCCTCCAGTGTGCGACCCCGCGTTTCGGCTGCCGCCAGCAGGATTAGCCGGCCGATCTGGCCGGGATCGACCGCTGCCAGAGCCGACAGCGCGACACGCGCGCCCATGGAGTGGGCGATGACCTGAACCGGCCGACCGGAAAGACGGTGGACCGTCCGGGCGATTTCGGCAAGTCCCGCGCCGGTCCACCCGGCCCGAAGATGCGCGCGCCAGGGGTCGCATTTGGCGTTCCAGCCCAGCGCGATCCCCAGGCCCGCTCGCCCGTCAAGCCCCAAGTGCCGGGGCCAGCTGACCGCGCGGCGGTCATCGGCGGGCGGGTCAAGCGACAGGATCGACCCGTGCGGGCAGTCGCGGGCGAAGCCGGGGGCATAGCGCCAGCCGTGGATCATCACCACCACCGGAGCACCGGGGGGCAGCTGTTCCAGTTTGCGGGCAAGCCGGTCACGGTCAAGCACTAGGCCTTTCGGGATGGCATCGGCGCGGATCGGTCTGGGGTCGTCGGGCATGGCCTGTGGCTCTGGCTGCTCGGTCTGGCCTCCTTGTGCCGCAGCGCGGAAACGCGCGGGTGACGCGGGCATGACGGCACCATGACGAGGGCCTGCGGGGCACAAGATGTGGCGGCTTGACCGCAACGGACCACCGGCGTATGCACCATTTGTGGCGCTTTGTTACCGGATTGCGGGCCACGTTAAACAAGCCGCTAAAGAGGTGAAGGGCATTGCCCCGGCACCTTTTGGTTTGCCGGGGCTTTTTCATGGCCGGGGGGCCGCCTGAGATGACCAAGGACTGGAAGACCCGCACGACGCTTGTGCACGAAGGCAGCCGGCGCAGCCAGTATGGCGAGATGGCCGAGGCGATCTTCTTGACGCAGGGTTTCGTCTACCCCACCGCCGAGGCGGCCGAGGCGCGCTTTGTCAAGGCGGGCGAAGACGAGTTCATCTATGCCCGCTACGGCAACCCCACGACCCGGATGTTCGAGGAACGCATCGCGGCGGTCGAGGGGACCGAGGACGCTTTTGCCACTGCAAGCGGCATGGCCGCGGTATCGGGCGCCTTGATGGCGCTGGTGCGAGCGGGGGACCATGTGGTGTCCTCCCGCGCGTTGTTCGGATCCTGCCTTTATGTCCTGGAGGAGGTGCTGCAGAAGTTCGGCGTCCGGGTCACCTTCGTTGACGGGGCCAACCTTGACCAATGGCGCGCGGCGGTCACGCCTGGCACGAAGGCCGTGTTCTTCGAATCCATGTCGAACCCGACGCTGGAACTGGTGGACATCCGCGGGGTCAGCGAAATCGCCCATGCGGTGGGCGCTTTGGTGATCTGCGACAACGTCTTTGCCACGCCGATCTTTTCGCGGGCGGTTGAACAGGGTGCGGATGTGGTGGTCTACTCCACGACCAAGCACATCGACGGGCAGGGCAGGGCACTGGGCGGCGTCGTCTGCGGGACGCAAACCTTCATCCGCAAGACGCTTGAACCCTTCATGAAGCATACCGGCGGCAGCATGAGCCCCTTCACCGCCTGGATGCACCTGAACGGCATGGCAACGCTGGACCTGCGCTGTCGGGCGATGGCCGATACGGCGTTGACAGTGGCAAAGGCGCTGGAGGCACACCCGAAGGTTTTCAAGGTGATCTTCCCGGGCCTGCCCTCGCACCCTCAGCACGCGCTGGCGATGGCGCAGATGGGGTCGGGGGGAACCCTGGTGACTTTCGAGGTGAAGGGTGGGAAGGAAGCGGCTTTCAAGGTGCTGAACGCGCTGGAGATTGCCAAGATTTCCAACAATCTGGGTGACGCGAAGACCATCGCGACCCATCCGGCAACCACCACGCATCAGCGCCTGCCGCAGGACCAGAAGGACCTGCTGGGCATCACGCCGGGGTTGATCCGGCTGTCGCTTGGGCTTGAGGATGCGGGCGACCTGATCGCCGACCTGACCGGGGCGCTTGCGGCCGCCTGAACCCTGCGCATCGGGCCGGCCCGCAGTTGGCCCGCAGCTGGCCCGCAGTTGGGCCCTAGCCCGACGGCGCCTAGATGGTCGCCGCCCATTCGGCGGCCACCGCCCAGCCAAGCGCATTCGTGCCGCAGCACCCCATCGTGGTCCCTGCGGCCACGCCGTCCGGTCCACACATCGCCGCCGACGGGCCGCAGCACCCGCAGGCCGGCAGGCCGGCGACACCGCCCCGCGCCGCGATCCCGGCCACCAGGGCCAGGGCGTACAGCGGCTTTGGCACCGGCGCTGCAGGCGGCAGCACAAGCGAGGCCTTCTTCGCCGGATCGACCGGGGCGACCGGATAAAGCGTGCCTTCGAAGACCGTGCCCCAGATGCCGATATCCTTGATCCGGTCGACCTCGACCGACAGCGGGTCATTGTCGAGGATCGTGAAGTTGGCCATCTTGCCAGGCGCGATGCTGCCGATCTCGGTTTCAAGCCGCAGGGTGCGGGCGGCGTCGATGGTGACGGCGCGCAGGGCCTGTTCGACGGTCAAACGCTGTTCGGGGCCCGCGACCCGGCCCGATACCGTGGTCCGGCTGACGGCTGACCAGATCAGGAACAGGGGCTGTGCCGGGGCCATCGGCATGTCGGAGTGCAGCGCCACCGGCACTGAAAGTGCGACCACATCACCGATTGGAACCAGCGCGTCGGCGCGGTCCGGGCCAAGGCCTGCTTCGCCATAGCGGTCCGACAGCGCGGTGACGTAATAGGGGTTGGCGCTGACGATCGCCCCCAGCGCCGCCAGACGCCGGACCTGGTCGGGGCGGGCATAGCCGAAATGGACAATCGTGGTGCGGTGGTCGGCCCGTGGCAGGCGGCGCATGTTGCGCTCCAGCGCGTCCAGCACCATGTCCAGCCCAAGATCGCCGTTCTGGTGAATATGGATCTGGAAGTCCGCGTCCCAGTAGGTATCGAAGGCGGGGTTGAAGATATCGGGCGACATCAGCCATTCGCCGCTGTGCCCGTCCGTATAGCCGTCGCGCATCTGCATGAGCTGGCTGTAGATCGCGCCATCGGCAAACAGCTTGACCTGCTTTGGCAGGAACTCTGTGCGGCCCTTGCCCCAGGTCAGAAGCGCTTCGGTCTGGCTGACAAGCTCGGCCCCCGAATACAGCGCGGAAAGCGATTTGCCGTCGGGCAGATAGTAGGTGCGGAACGGCACGTCGCTGCCGCCCAGCACCGCGTTCTGCACGTCCTGCAACGGCTTTGACAGCACGCCCCCGGGTTCGCAGGCCATGGTGATGCCCGATCGGTGGAAATATTCGCGCGCAAGCTTCAATCCGGCGGTCAGCCGTTCGGGCGTCGCAAGAAGGGTGGCAGCCTTGGGCAGAAGGGCAAAGAAGCCGGTTTCGAAGAAATGGCCCGCGTCGAAGTCCGACTGTGCCTGTGCGGGCTCGGGGAAGGCGGCGACAAAGTCGGCCGTGATCCCCAGAAGGTTCAGCGCTGCGGTGTTCAGGATGAACTCGTGGGCCGAGCGGTGCCAGATCAGGATCGGCCGGGTGGCGCTGAGCCGGTCAAGGTCGGGCCGGCGCACCAGTCCGTGGAAGGAGTGGTGATAGCCCCAGGTCAAGAGTGGCTGGTCGGGACCCGGCAGTGCTGCCTCGGCGGCGGTCAGCCGTGCCATGTAGTCTTCGGCCGAG
>JANOER010000111.1:0-34008 GCA_031441285.1 Rhodobacterales bacterium | reverse complement strand
GCTGTCCGGGGCGGCAAGCGGCTGCGCGGATTTCTGGTGCTGGAAGGCGCGCGGATGCTGGGTGTGGCCGAGGCGCGCGCGATCCCGGCGGCAGCGGCGGTCGAAGCGCTGCACGCCTACAGCCTGGTGCATGACGATCTTACTTCGATGGATGACGACGATCTGCGCCGGGGCCAGCCCACGCTGCATGTCAAATGGGACGAGGCGACGGCGGTGCTTGCGGGTGACGCGTTGCAGACCCTTGCCTTCGAACTGTTGTGCGACCCCGCGCTGGGTGGCGCTGACGTGCGGATCGCGCTGGTTGCGGGGTTGGCGCGGGCCTCGGGGATTGACGGGATGGTGCTGGGGCAGGCGCTGGACATCGCGGCCGAGACGGCGGGAACGCTGACGCTGGACCAGATCACCGCGTTGCAGGCCGGCAAGACCGGCGCGCTGATCGGCTTTGCCGCCGAGGCCGGGGCGCTGATCGCCGGGGCGGACTCTGCGCCCCTGCGGCGTTATGCGGCGGCGCTGGGCCTTGCTTTCCAGATCGCCGACGACATCCTTGACGTGACCGGCGACGAAGCCAAGACCGGCAAGCGCGTGGGCAAGGATGCCGAGGCCGGCAAGGCAACTTTCGTGTCGCTTCTGGGGCTGGAGGGCGCACGGCACCGCGCGGTGGCGCTTGTGGCCGAGGCTGAAGATGCGCTTGCGGGATACGGGCCACGGGCGGACAACTTGATCGCGGCCGCCCGTTTCGTTATTGCGCGCGAAACGTGAACCCGAGGCAGGCATGACCGACCGACTGAAGACCCCTCTCCTGGACCGGGTGACGCTGCCTTCGGACATGAAGGCGTTGTCCGACCGCGAGCTGCGGCAGCTGGCCGACGAGGTGCGGGCCGAAACGATTGCGGCGGTCAGCGTGACCGGCGGCCATCTTGGCGCGGGCCTTGGCGTGGTGGAACTGACGGTGGCGATCCATGCCGTCTTTGACGCTCCGCGTGACAAGCTGATCTGGGACGTGGGCCACCAGTGCTATCCCCACAAGATCCTGACCGGGCGGCGCGACCGGATCCGGACCTTGCGGATGGAGGGGGGCCTGTCCGGCTTCACCAAGCGCAGCGAGTCGCCCTATGACCCGTTTGGCGCGGCGCATTCCTCGACCTCGATCAGTGCCGCACTGGGCTTTGCCATGGCGGCGGATCTGGGCGGCGATCCGGGCGACGCCATCGCGGTGATCGGTGACGGGGCGATGTCGGCGGGCATGGCCTTCGAGGCGATGAACAACGCGGGCCATCTGGGCAAGCGGCTGTTCGTGATCCTGAACGACAACGAGATGTCGATTGCGCCTCCGGTGGGGGCGCTGTCGTCCTATCTGTCGCGACTTTATGCCGAAGCTCCGATGCAGGACCTCAAGCAGGTGGCGAAGGGGTTCCTGGGGTTGCTGCCACCGCCGCTGCAGGAAGGCGCGAAACGGGCCAAGGACATGCTGAAGGGCATGGCCGTGGGCGGCACTTTGTTCGAGGCGCTGGGCTTTGACTATGTCGGCCCGATCGACGGGCATGATCTGGACCAGCTTTTGCCCGTCCTGCGCACGGTGAAGGCCCGCGCCACCGGGCCGATGCTGATCCATGTCCTGACGAAGAAGGGCAAGGGCTATGCCCCGGCCGAAGCGGCGCGTGACAAGGGCCACGCGACGGGCAAGTTCGATGTGCTGACCGGGGTGCAGGCCAAGGCTACCTCGAACGCGCCCAGCTATACCAAGGTGTTCGCGCAATCGCTGGTGGCCGAAGCCGAGCGGGATGCCTCAATCGTCGCGGTGACGGCGGCTATGCCGGACGGCACCGGGCTGAACCTGTTCGCCGACCGCTTTCCGAAGCGGCTGTTCGATGTGGGCATCGCCGAACAGCACGCGGTGACGTTCAGCGCGGGGCTGGCTGCGGGCGGGATGAAGCCGTTCTGCGCGATCTATTCTACCTTCCTGCAGCGCGGTTATGATCAGGTGGTGCATGACGTGGCGATCCAGCGGTTGCCGGTGCGCTTTGCCATCGACCGTGCGGGGCTGGTCGGTGCCGATGGCGCCACCCATGCCGGGGCCTTCGACATCGGCTTCCTGTCGAGTCTGCCGGGGTTCGTGGTGATGGCCGCCGCGGACGAGGCAGAACTGGTCCACATGGTTGCCACCGCCGCCGCGCATGATGCGGGACCGATCGCCTTCCGCTATCCGCGCGGCGATGGTGTCGGGGTCGAAATGCCCGCGCGCGGCGTGCCGCTGGAGATCGGCCGCGGCCGGGTTCTGCGGGAAGGGTCGCGCGTGGCGCTTCTGTCCTTTGGAACGCGGTTGGCAGAGACGCTGGTGGCCGCCGAGGCTCTGGCCGCGCGGGGGGTGTCGGTGACCGTCGCGGATGCCCGCTTTGCCAAGCCGCTGGACCGGGCGCTGATCCTGCAACTTGCCGCGCACCACGAGGCGCTGATCACGATCGAGGAAGGTGCCGTCGGCGGCTTTGGCAGCCATGTAGCACAGCTGCTGGCCGAGACGGGCGTGTTCGACCGGGGCCTGAAGTTCCGCAGCATGGTTCTGCCCGACATCTTCATCGACCAGGCCAGTCCCGAGGCGATGTACCGCATCGCCGGCATGGACGCCGCCCAGATCGAGGCACGCGTGCTGGAGGCGCTGGGCGTGGCGGTGGTGGGGAGAAGGGCGTGAGGTTGACCGCAGACAGCGGTTGCCCTCAACTGCTGTTAACGGAGGGCAAACCATGCCGATACCTGACTTTCAGACTTTGATGCTTCCGGTTTTGCGCCTATTTGGCGAGGGGAACTTGAACGTCACGCAATGCCTTCCTTCCCTTCAGCGTGAGTTCAACATTTCAGACGAAGAAGCAGCAGAACTTAACCCCAGCGGAACAATGACGACTTTCGCCAACAGAACTCACTGGGCGAGAACCTACTTGTCGAAAGCAGGGCTGCTGACGTCACCGAGCCGGAACCGCCATGTCGTCACGGAGGACGGCCGCAAACTGCTGAGTAGCGGTGTGGACCGGATTGACATGAAAACGCTGGAGAAGTTTCCGGCCTACATCAAATGGCGAGAAGCGGAGCGGCAAAACCCCTTAACTGATGGCCTCGCACCGAAGCATATCGAAGTCGCACGTTCAGAAGGAACGCCTGAGGAGTTGATCGAGCGGGCGAGTCACGAACTATCGGCAGCGCTAGTCGATGATCTCATGGGGCGTCTCCACTCCATGCACCCGGTTCGCTTTGAACGCCTAATTCTCGACCTTCTAAAGGCCATGGGCTACGGCGCGGGGACATTCGGCAAGCACGAAATGACAAAGACCAGCGGCGATGGCGGGATTGATGGGATCATTCACGAGGATGCTCTGGGTTTGGACGCAGTCTATATTCAGGCCAAGCGGTATCAGGCGGAAACCAAGGTGGGCCGGCCGGCTATCCAGCAGTTCATCGGAAGTTTGACGGGCAAAGGGGCGAACAAGGGGGTCTTCGTTACCACCTCGGATTTCTCTGCCGACGCGAAGGCCTATCTCGCAAAAGTCCAGCATCGCGTTGTGCTGATCGGTGGTGCCGAGCTGGCGCGTCTTATGATCCAGAATCGGGTCGGTGTCCGTGACCGCCTGACCTATGTCCTCCGCAGCGTGGACGAGGACTATTTCGCCGACCCCGAGGGGTAAGGGACGGGTGGTCTGACACGTCTGGAGTTCCGGCTACCCCTGCCGCAGCCCGTCCATCACCTTGACCAGCGCCTCGCTGATGCCGGGTTCGGACAGGGCGTGACCGGCCAGCGGGATCATCCGCAGATCGCATTTCGGCCAGCTGTCGGCCAGATGCCAGGCCGAGACCGGCGGACAGATCATGTCGTAGCGGCCCTGGATGATGGTGGCGGGGATATGCTCGATCCGGTGGCGTTCCTGCAGGATCCAGCCGTCGGATTGCAGGAAGCCGCCGTTGTGAAAATAGTGGTTCTCCAGCCGGGCGAAAGCGCGGGCATAGTCCGAGGGGCTTTCGCCCATCGGGCCTTCGTGATGGATCGAGGCCAGCGCGTTTTCCCAGTTCGCCCAGATCCGGCCGAAGCGGGTTTCCTCCATCAGGTTGCCGGAAAACAGCCGGCGGTGGTAGGCCGTGATCAGGTTGTCACGCTCGGGGGCGGGGATCGCGGCGGCGAAACGGCCCCAGACCTCGGGGAAGAAGGCGCCGGCGCCACCGCCGTAGAACCATTTCAGTTCCGACCGGGTCATCAGGAACACGCCGCGCAGCACCAGTTGCGTCACCGCCGCCGGATGGGTGATCGCGTAGATCAGCGCCAGCGTCGCGCCCCAGCTGCCGCCGAAGGCGATGAAGCGGTCGATGCCCAGCGTCTTGCGGATCGTCTCGACGTCTTCGATCAGGTGCCAGGTGGTGTTGGCGATCACCGACGCATGGGGCCGGGACCGGCCGCAGCCACGCTGGTCAAAGAGGACGATCCGGTACACCGTCGGGTCGAAGTAGCGCCGCATCGCGGGCGAACAGCCGCCGCCCGGGCCGCCGTGAAACACCACGACCGGGATGCCGTCGGGATGGCCGCACTGTTCGACATAGACCCGGTGGCCGTCGCCCATGTCCAGAACCCGCTGATCGAACGGGTCGATCGGCGGATACAGGAATTCGACTGCGCGCTTTTGACCTGATCTTTGATCCATTGCCGTCCTATATAGCCTTGGGATGGCTCAAAGTCGAAGGGCAATCGGGCGAAGCATGGGGCAGGAACACAGATGGGCGTGACGACGGTCGATCCGGCGGAAATTGCCAAGTTCGAGGCGATGGCGGCCGAGTGGTGGGACGTGAACGGCAAGTTCAAGCCCCTGCACATGCTGAACCCCTGCCGGCTGGACTACATCACCGCGCAGATCGCAGCCGAGTTCGGGCGCGATCTGGCAAAGGCTTTGCCGTTCAAGGGGTTGCGTATCCTCGACATCGGCTGCGGCGGGGGCCTTCTCAGCGAGCCGATGGCCCGTCTGGGGGCGGATGTGGTTGGCGCGGATGCGGCGGCGCGGAACATTCCGGTGGCGCAGGTCCATGCCGAACAGTCGGGGCTGGCCATCGACTATCGCCACACCACCGCCGAGGACATGGCCGCAAAAGGCGAGCAGTTTGATGTCGTGCTGAACATGGAGGTGGTCGAACATGTGGCCGATCCGCTGGCCTATCTGACCGCCTGCCAGCAGCTTTTGCGCCCTGGCGGTCTGATGATCTGCTCGACCCTGAACCGCAACCCGAAAAGCTTCGCCATGGCGATCATCGGGGCGGAATGGGTGATGCGCTGGTTGCCGAAAGGCACGCATGACTGGGCGAAGTTCATCACCCCGGACGAGCTTTACGCCCTGATCGCCAAGGCCGGATTGCGACCCGTCGACCGCAAGGGAATGGTGTTCAATCCGGTGACCTGGCGCTGGAGCCTGTCGGACCGCGATCTGGGCTGCAACTATGTCACGGCATCGACCAAACCGCTTTCGACCTAGGGCTGGGGCAGCGGCTCAAGCACGCGCGGGGCGCGGGCGGGCCGGTCCAGCGCGCGGGTGACATCACGCAAGAGGTCTGCAAGGTTGTCGATATCGGCGGGACCGTGATCCGAGGTCAGGCGGATGTGCCAGCGCGGGGCATGGCCGGCAACCTCGGGGGCTTGCAGAAGCGGCACGACCGGACCGGCGCTGCGCACAAGTGCGTCTAGGGCGGCGGCCTTGCCCGGATCAAGCAGCACCGGGACAACGGGCGACGGCTGGCCGATCACGCGCAGGCCATCGGCCATCAGGTGATTGCGCAGCCGAAGCACGTTGCCATGCAGCTGCCGGCGGCGTCGGCGGCCCTCGGCGCTGTCGACAATGGTCAATGCGGCAAGAAGCGGGGCGACGAACCGCGATGACCGGGGGCCGGGCCCTGCGGTCACGGCAACCGTTTCGGCCAGTGCCGCATCGCGGAACGCGGCAAAGCCTGCCGGTGCGCCAAAGGCTCCGGCCAGATCGCCGAGGATCACATCGATCTGCCCAAGGCAGCCCTGCACTTCGGCCATCCCTCGACCTGCCTGCCCGACTGCCCCCAGATCCTGGCTGGCATCCACGACCAGCGTGGCATCGTGCTTGGCGCACAGCGCCGAAAGCTCGGCGAGGTCGGCGGAGACCGAGGTCAGCCGCGCGATCGCGGGGACGCAGACAAGGATCCGTCCCGCGCCGGGCTGCCGGCGCAGGCGCAAAAGCCGCCGCTCGACGGCATCAAGCGATCCCGGCGGGCTGCGAAGAAGGCGTGCGCCACAGGCCAGAACAGTCGTGAACATGGCCGGATTTGATCCGGCATCAAGGATCACCGTGTCCGCCCGGGACAGAAGCCCACGCAGGGTGCTGCGGATCGCCGCGTCGCCCGATGCATGGGCAACGACCGCGGGACGCCTCAGGAACCGGGCCAGCCGGGCCTCAAGACCGGCGATCCGGTCGGGCGTTTCGGGATGGGGCCGGGGGTGGTTGGCGTCGGCATCGGCGCGTTCCAGGTCTGCCGCGCGCAGGTCGGGATGGAAGGTCAGGCCCAGGTGGTCCGTGCGGGCGAAGTTCAGGCCGGTCGCAGGGGTCACCGAGTGGCCTTCCCCGCGGGGCGGGGCGGACCGGTTCGGCACGATCGCGGCGAAAGGCACAGTCAGCGGGAGTGGCATTGCACGGTCCTTTCCTGCCGGGGTCGGATCACGGCCCCGTCCTGCCTTGACACTTCCCAGCAAGCTGCGAAAACTGCGCGTTAATTCCCCGTGAAAACCGCGAAACCCATCGCCCGACCCGGCGAAATGTCCGGGGACTTGTGCCATGCTGACCGGGTTCGGCACCGATCCGGAGGCGGGAAATGACCATTTGGCGCGAAATCTCCGAAGGCTTGGACCATGGCGGCTATGTCGCCTGGGAAACCGCGATCGATACGGCCCTTGGGGCGGTCGGGCGCGGTCACCGGCCGGTGTTCGCAGTGCTGCGGCCCTGTGCCCCGGCGGTGCTGTCACTCGCCAGCGCAATCGACGCGACGCTGGCGCTGCCGGGCGTCCGGTTCAGCCGGCACGAGCGCGACCTGCTGGCCACCGAGCGGGCCCAGGCGACCGCCGGGGGATGGCCGCATGATGTTCGGCTGGTCGCCTTTTGCCCGGTCGGGATGCTGGACCGGCTGCCGGAATTCTGGCGCGTGCTGGAGATCGGCCCGGCGGTGGCGCTTGCGCCAGCCGTTGCTCCCCGACCCGGCGAGGATCTGCGCGCCACCGAGGGCGATCTTGATCCGGCGGTGCCGGTGGTGGCGGTGATCGACGACGGCATCGGCTTTCTGAACGCCCGCTTTCGCAAGGACCGGGGCCACAGCCGGATCAGGGCGGTCTGGATGCAGGCGGCTGACACCCTTGCGGACGGCGATGTCGTCTGCGGGCAGGTTCTGACCGGGGCCGGGATCGACGCCCATCTTGCCGCCGGCGGTGACGAGGCCGAGGTGTACGCTCAGGTCAACCGCGCCCTTCTGCCGGTGACCGATGGTGCCCTGACCAACCACCGCGCCGCGCATGGCACGCATGTGCTGGACCTTGCCGCCGGGGCCTTGCCCTGGGGCCGCGATCCCCTGCGCGCAGTGCCGATCCTTGCGGTCCAACTGCCCCCGGCCTCGGTGCGGGAAACGGCGGGGCGGCGGATGGAGTGCTATCTGGTGCAGGGCCTGCGCTGGCTGCTGGCCGAGGTTCTGCGCCAGTCGCAAGGCCTGGATGTGCCGCCGATGGTGGTCAACATCAGCCTTGGGTCGCTGGCCGGGCCGGGCGACCGTCACGCCTTCATCGCCGACTGGTTCGCCTATGAGGTTGCGCGCCATGCCCGGTTTGGCGCAAAGCTGCGGCTGGTGATTGCCTATGGCAACGCGCGGCTGTCCCGGCTGGTGGCGCGGGGTGAATTGCGCCGGTCGCAGCCGATGGACCTGATCTGGCGGATCCAGCCGGATGACCACAGCTCCAGCCATCTTGAACTGCGCGCGGATACCAATGTCGCCGCCGGACTGCGGCTTCGGCTGACCCCGCCGGCCGGGTCCGGCCTGCCGGACCTGGAGACGGCCTGGCCTGCGCCCGGATCTGGCTGGCGGCTTGGCGGTCCGGTCGCGGCGGTGACCTCGGTGGCCGAGACCGGCGGGCAATCGCTGCTGCATCTGTCGCTGGGGCCAAGCGCGGGGCTTGCCGGGCTTGCCGCCTGTCCGCCCGGCGCGTGGGCAGTGACCGTCAGGACGACCGAGGCCGAGCCGGTGCGGTTGACCGCGCGGGTGCAGCGCGACGATACTCCGCCGGGGTATCGCACGCTGGGCCGGCAAAGCTGGCTGGACCATCCCCTTGGCTGGGACTGGGACGATACGGCGCGGGCCTATCTGTCGCCCCGTCCGGCCGAGGATGCGCCCGGATGCCCGGTCACGCGCGAAGGCTCGTGCGTCGCCTATGCCGGGGCGGATGATCTGTCGATCCTGTTCGTCGGGTCCGGGCGCCCGGTGGCGGGTGACCCCGACCGGCTGCGCCCGGCGGGATATTCGTCGGAAGGTGTGCGGCATCTGGCGCGTCCGGGCGAATCGCGCGGGCCGACGCTGGTGGCACGGGGCGATGACGGGGTGATGCTGGCGGGCCGGCTGGCCTCGGGCGTGGTGACGGGGTCGGTGGCGCGGATGTCGGGGACCAGCATGGCCGCACCGCAAGCGGCGCGGGCGCTGCTGCACTATTTCCTGTCAACGCCTGCCTTCGACCAGTCGGCCCTGACGGAACGTGTCGCCCTGATTGGCCATGCCGACTGGACCTTGCCCGACCCGCGTATGGGCCACGGCGCGCTGCGCGCCCAAGGCCTTACGCAACCGGGGTAAGCCGCCCCCATTCGGCAGCCGCCGCGCGCCAAAGTGCGGGCAGAACCTGCCAGGATTCGGCCGGTGCCACGGTAGTCGTGCCTGACCGCCACCCCTGCCGAGGCCCGCCGCCCAGCGCCGCGCACCACTTGCGCAAGGTGAAATCGCCGGACCAGTCGTTGGCATCCGCCAGCCATTCCGGCACCGGATGGTCCGGGCCTCCGCCAAGGCAATGCCCGATGAAACCCCGCGTGACACCAAGCCCCAGCAGCGCGCCATGCGCCGAATCGACCGGATAATGCACGCCGGCCACGGTGCGGTTGTCGGCAATCCGCGCCGCCAGCCGGAACAGCAGGATCACCGGATCGGTCACCGGGGCGGCCTCGACCGCCGGAGACAGCTTGCCCAGCACCGCATCGGTCAGGTCGGCATCGGCGGTCGTGGCTGAAAGGCGCAGGGCGGCCAGCAGGGTTGCATGGGCGAAAGCCTCGGTCGCGTGGCCGGAGGGATAGGCGGAATGGCCGGGGGTTGCGATCATCGGCTGGATCTGCGGCGACAGGTCCACCGGGCGCGGGACAGAGCACAGGTGCTTCATCCGCTGCTCGACGCCAACCACGGTGTCGTGCATGGCGCCGACCAGAAGCGTGGTGAACGGCTTGCCGTTCGGACCGAAGGGCATCTGCGCCGCGAAGAAATCGCCAAAGCCGCCGGACTGGGTGATGATCTCCGGCAGGCGGTCGGCGCGCAGGTCCATTGCGGCGCGGACATCGGCCATCTGCTGGGCAATCTTGGCGCCGTTCGGCGGCGTCAGGCTGACAAGGTCGCTTTCTGCGCGCACCAGATGCGCGGGCAAAGCGCCGGGGCGGGTGGTGAACAGCGCGGCGCCTTCGCTGGCAAGGACCGAGGCGCGGGGAAACGGTTCCAGCCGCATCAGCCGGGTCAGGTCGTCCACGCCGGACGGCACCGGTTCGGGGACCGACCCATCCCAGTAGCCCATCAGCGCCTCGGCCGTGTGCCCAAGCGCCGAGGCCAGCAAGGGCGAGGGCCCGCCGCCGTGTGTGCCATGGGTTCCATGGGTGCCGTGAGTGCCATGGGTGCCGTGCGTCCCATGAGTGCCATGAGTGCCGTGCGTCCCATGGGTGCCGTGAGTGCCGTGAGTCCCGTGGGTGCCATGCGTTCCATGTGTGCCGAATACCGACATGAAAATCTCCTCGATCTCTTTGGCCAAGGTGCACCCGAATCCGGCACAGGCAAAGACCAGATGGCGGGACATCCAAGCAATTGACGCAGAATTCACGACGATTGCGCAGGCCTTTCCGACCGCTTAGCCTTGCGTCAACTGGTTCGGGGATCGGAATGTTTATCCGCCTTGTGGGCGTTTTCGAAGTGCGTGGCGACGACGGGCGCGACTGCACGCCGCGCGGCGCGAAAGCGCGCGCGATCCTTGCCATGCTGTGCCAGACCCCGGACCGCCGCCGCGCCCGGCGCTGGCTGGAATCGCGGCTGTGGTCGGACCGGGGCGCGGAACAGGCCAGCGGCAGTCTTCGCCAGGCCCTGATGGAGATCAGGAAGGCGCTGGGCGACGAGGCGGACTGGCTTGAGACCGACCGCGACGTGGTCAGACTTGGCGGGGTGACGACCGATCTGGAAGCGGATTCCGACGGCTCGGCCAGGGCGCTTCAGGCGGGGCGCGAGTTTCTGGAAGGCATCGACATCATCGACCAGTCCTTCGAGGACTGGCTGCGCGAAGAGCGTGCGCGGGTGGAAAGCGGGCTTGGCATCCATCGCCCGGACCAGGCCCGACTGCCCGTGGCGGCAACCGCGCGATTGCCGTTCGTGATCCGGCTGGGCGGGCTGCCGCCGGGCGTGGGGTCCTTCGCCGGGCGGGCACTGGCCGATTCCATCGGCCGGCTGCTGGCCGAGTTCGCCCATATCGACGTCTACGGCGCGGGAGGCGCGCCGATCCCTGCGGACCTGCCGCGCGAAGGCATGGTGCTGCACGTCGAAGGCGCCGAGATTCAGGACCGGGTGCATGTGCTGGTCAGCCTCTCATCGGCCGCAAGCGGGCAGATCATCTGGAACCAGCGCGCTGCCGTGCCGGTGACCGAGGCGGATTTCATCGGCGCGGGCGACCTGCCGCCGCTGGTCTTTCAGGCTGCCGACGCGGCGCTGTCGCATTTCCCGCAGCTTGCCGAATGCCAGTCCGGGCCGCGCCGGTCGAACGCGCTGATCGCCAACGCGCTGACTGAGATGTTCAGCTATGACGGCGACCGGCTGCGCGCGGCTGACCGGATGCTGGTGGAAGCCGGCGAGATCGCCAGCTCGGCCCGGATCTACGCCTGGCGGGTGCTGGTGCGCCAGATCATGTATGTCGAGCGGACAGATGCCGATTACCCGCGGCTGACCGCCGAGATCGACGAATACTCGCGCAAGGCGCTGGAGCTGTCGAAGGCCAACCCGCTGGTGCTGTCACTGGTCGGGCTGGCGCGGGTGATGGTCGACGCCAACCCCGACGCCGGCGTGGTCCTGGCCCGCGATGCGATCGCGCTTAGCCCCTACAACGCGCATGGCCATCTGGCGCAAGGGGCGGCGCTGAGCCGGATTGGTGACAATGTCGGCGCGCTGGAAGCCGCGCGGCGCGGGGCCGAGATCGCCGCCCGCACCGCGCATGTCCATTGGTGGGAGGGGCTGTCGGGACTGGTTGCCCTGCGCAGCGGCAACCTTCCGGCGGCGATCGCGCATTACGAGGCCGCGCATTACCGCGCGCCCGGCTTTCGCGCGGCAATGCGGCACCTGCTGTTTCTGTATCTTGCGGTGGGCGAACGCGAAAAGGCCGCGCGCGTCCATCGCGGCCTGATCCGGGCCGAGCCGGATTTCACCGTCGAGCGCGCCCTGCATGAGCCGCACTATCCGGCACATACCTTGCGCAAAAGTGGGCTGATGGAACGATTCGGGGCGGATGTCGCGGAGTTTTGACACCCGGTTGTCGCCCGAATATGTCGCGGGCGTCACGCAGGAGTCACGAAGGTCTCGCAGCAATGTAGGCTGCACCCCCCGCGGAGATCCCAGCCATGACCCTTCGGACCCTGAGCCTTTGCACCGCCCTTTGCACCGCCCTGACCGGCCTTGCCACTGCGGCGCTGGCTGAAACGACCTTTCCCGCCACGCTGGCCGGACACGCGCTGATCCCGGCCGCAACCTTTATTGCCCCGCCCGCTGACGCGCCGAAGGACGCAGCGATGCCGGGCAAGTTCACCGGCCCGGTCCGCGCGACCGAGGCCGGGACGGTGCCCGGCGATACCGGAGCGATGCACGGCAAGCGCCCGACCGGGATTTCCCTGCCCTTCGCGGGCCAGCCGGTGCAGGGCCTGTCGGGCTTCTCGATGACCCTTGCCGATGATGGAACCATCGTGACCCTGACCGACAACGGCTTTGGCTCCAAGGGCAACAGCCCCGACGCACTTCTGTATTTCCACCGCATCCAGCCCGACTTTGCGGCCGGAACAGTGGCACTGGCCGAAACCGTCTTTCTGCGTGACCCGGGGCTCAGGGTTCCGTTCCGCATCGCGCATGAAGGCACCGACAGCCGCTATCTGACCGGCGCGGATTTCGATCTGGAAAGCATCCAGTTGCTGAACGGCGAAGTCTGGATCGGCGACGAATTCGGCCCCTACATCCTGCGGGCAGCTCTGGATGGCACGGTGCTGGCGGTCTACCCGACAATGATGGGTGAGGCGGTGCTGAAAGGCCCGGATACCGCGGGGATCAGCGCCACCAGCGTCATCGGCAAGGACTGGGTCGTCCAGCGGTCAGGCGGGTATGAGGGGATGGCGCTCCAACCGGGGTCGAACCTGTTGTGGGCCATGCTGGAAAAGCCGCTTCTGAAAGCGGACGGCCAGCCCGAGGGCACCTATCTTCGCGCCATGGCGTTTGATCCGGCCAAGGGTGAATGGACCGGTGCCGCCTTCAAGTTCGCGCTGGCCGAAGGGGCGACGGCGATCGGCGACTTCAACTTCATCGACGAGACCCGCGCTTTGGTGATCGAGCGGGACAACGGCGAAGGCGCAGCCAGCCTGAAATGCGCCGGTGATCCGATGCCGGACTGCTTTCCCGCGCCGGCGATGCTGAAGCGCGTCGTGCTGGTCGATACCGCCGTGGTCGATGACGAGGGCTACATCCGCCGGATCGGGCACATCGACCTGATGGCCATCGCCGACCCCGACGGCAAGGCCCGGCTGGACACGGTGGGGGGCGTGGCCGGAACCTTCACCTTCCCGTTCTTCACCATCGAGAACGTGATGAAGCTGGATGACAGGCACATCATGGTGGCCGTGGACAACAACCTGCCGTTCTCCAGCGGCCGGACGCTGGACCGCGCAGCTGACAACGAGTTCATCCTTCTGTCGGTGCCCGAGCTTCTGGCGGCGAAGTAAGCCTGTTTTCAGCAAGCCCAAGATTTTTCTGCGAAAAATCTTGGGCTTGACCCGTCAGTCTGATGAAGATTTCGCCCAGAGGTTCACGGCTTTTTCTTCGGAAATCGCATCGATCAGCGCCAGTTCCTCATCGGTGAAGGCAAGGTTTTCGATCGCTGCGGCGCAATCCGTCACTTGTTCGGGGCGCGAGGCGCCGATCAGCGCGCTGGTGATACCGCCGCGGCGAAGCACCCAGGCCAGCGCCATCTGTGCCAGAGTCTGGCCGCGCGAGGCCGCCAGATCATGCAGCTTTCGCACCGAAGCGATGGCCCTGTCCACTACCGCAGGGTCAAGCGACTTGCCTTGCGTGGCCCGGCTGCCGGCGGGAATGCCGTTCAGATACTTGTTGGTCAAAAGCCCCTGCGCCAGGGGGATGAAAGCGATGGAGCCGACGCCAAGCTCGGCCAGCGTCGCTTTCAGCCCGTCGGTCTCGACCCAGCGGTTCAGGATGTTGTAGCTGGGCTGGTGGATCATCAGGGGCGTGCCAAGATCCTTCAGGATCGCCGCAGCCTCACGCGTGCGCTGGCTGTTGTAGCTGGAAATGCCGACGTAAAGCGCGCGGCCCGACCGCACGATGTGATCCAGCGCGCCCATGGTTTCTTCCAGCGGCGTGTCCGGGTCGAAGCGGTGGGAATAGAAGATGTCGACATAGTCGAGACCCATCCGTTTCAGCGACTGATCGCAGGAGGCGATCATGTATTTCCGGCTGCCCCATTCGCCGTAAGGGCCATTCCACATGTGGTAGCCCGCCTTGGACGAGACGATCATCTCGTCCCGGTGGGCGCGGAAATCGGTTTTCAGAAGGTCGCCGAAAGCTTCTTCGGCGCTGCCGGCCGGGGGGCCATAGTTGTTGGCCAGATCGAAGTGGGTGATGCCATGGTCAAAGGCGCTGCGGCATATCGCCTGTTTCGTTGCATGCGGCGTATCATGGCCGAAGTTGTGCCACAGGCCCAGGCTGATCGCCGGAAGCTGCAGACCGGATCGGCCACAGCGGCGGTAGGCCATGCGGTCATAGCGGTCGTCGCGTGGGGTGTAGGTCATGGCGGCCTCCTGTTTCAGCGACCATTTCACGCGGAAGGCGCGGCTTCAAGTTGCGCGGGCCCGCATTCCGGGGGATGCTGCGGCCCATGAGATTTGCGCGGCATTTCTGGCACTTTCTGGTGGCGGTTTCGACCCGTGTCGGCAACGGGCATTTCGGGCTGATCGCGGCGGGGGTGGCGTTCTACGCGATGTTCGCGGTGTTTCCGGGCCTTGCCGCCGCCGTGGCGGTCTGGGGCATGTTCGCCGATCCTTCGGTGATCGAGGGGTATCTGGTTGTCGCCGAACGTTTCCTGCCGCCCGAGGCACGAGAACTGATCCATGATCAGGTCATTGGCCTGATCACCGCGCCGAAAACCGCGCTGCAATGGACGACAGTGCTGTCGCTGGGAATAGCGCTTTACTCGGCGCGGGCCGGGGTCTCGGCGCTGGTCCAGGGGTTGGACGTGGTGCACCGGGCGCAGCCAAGGGGCTGGATCAGGGGTTATGCGGTCGATTTCATCCTGACGCTTGCCCTCATCGGGGCCCTCTTCGTCGCGCTGGTGACGGTCGTCGTGGTGCCGATCCTGTTGTCCTTCGTCGAGTTCGACACGTTCGAGGCCTGGCTGACCAAAGTGCTGCCCTTCGGGGCGATGTTTCTTCTGGTCGTGACCTGCCTCTCGATCCTCTACCGGTTTGGCCCGAACGTCGAAGGCGGGTTCCGCTCGCCCTGGATCACCGTCGGCGTCCTTGTCGCGGCGTTGGGCTGGGCGGGGGTGTCGATCGGGTTTTCGGTCTATCTCGCGAATTTCAACGCTTACAACGCGATCTACGGGTCGATCGGGGCGGTGATTATTCTGATGATGTGGCTTTACCTGAGCGTCTGGTCGGTGCTCTTGGGCGGCGCGATCAACGCCGAACTGGACGCGCAGATGCGCTAAGGCCGCTCATCCTCCCTGACGGGCGTCTTCGCTGAGGGTTGCCGCAGCGAAGAAGGCCGTCAGGCGTGATGAGTGGTCAGACGTAGCGGTTCCAGAGGTTCTCCAGCCGTTCCTGACGGCCTGACTTCGGTTGCGGTTCCAGCTTTTCGGCGGTGACGCGGGCGGCTGCGGACGCAAGGTCGCCCTTCAGCATCGCCTGCGCCTTGGGGTCGTTCCAGCCGGCATAGCGCGACGTCACCGCAGCCTCCATTTCACCGCTTTCCATCAAGGCGGCGGCGGATTTCAGCGCGCGGGCGCAGGTGTCCATGCCGCCAACATGGGCGAGGATCAGATCCTCGGGGTCCAGCGACTGACGGCGGATCTTGGCGTCGAAGTTCACGCCGCCGGTGGTGAAGCCGCCGGCCTTGAGGATCTCGTAGAAGGCCACCGCCTTTTCGGCGTGGTTGTTCGGGAACTGGTCGGTGTCCCAGCCGGACTGATAGTCGTTCCGGTTCATGTCGATCGACCCGAAGATGCCAAGCGCCGAAGCGAGGGCGATCTCGTGCTCGAAGCTGTGGCCGGCAAGGATGGCGTGGCCCTGTTCGATGTTGGTCTGGACCTCACGCTCCAGCCCGAACTCCTTGAGGAAGCCGTAGACCGTGGCCACGTCGTAGTCATACTGGTGTTTTGACGGCTCCTGCGGCTTCGGCTCGATCAGGATCGCGCCCTTGAAGCCGATCTTGTGCTTGTATTCGACCACCTGTTGCAGGAAGCGGCCGGCATGGGCGCGTTCGGCCGCAAGATCGGTGTTCAGGAGGGTTTCATAGCCCTCGCGCCCGCCCCAGAGGACATAGTTCTGCCCGCCCAGCCGGTGCGTGACATCCATGTTCGCCTTCACGGTCGCGGCAGCATAGGCGTAGACATCGGGGTCGGGGTTGGTGGCGGCACCCGACATCCAGCGGCGGTGCGAAAAGAGGTTCGAGGTGCCCCACAGAAGCTTTGCCTTGTGGCGGGTCTGCTTCTCGCCAAGGTAATCGGCGATCTCGTTCAGGTTCTTCAGGCTTTCCGCGAAATTCGCGCCTTCGGGGCGCATGTCGGCGTCGTGGAAGCAGTAGAACGGCACTCCCAGGATATCGAACATCTCGAAGGCCACGTCGGCCTTCAGCTTGGCCAGTGCCATCGTGTCGCCGAACCAGGGGCGGTCGAAGGTCTGGCCGCCGAAGGGGTCGCCGCCCGGCCAGGCAAAGCTGTGCCAGTAGGCGACGGCAAAGCGCAGGTGGTCCTCCATCCGCTTGCCGAGGACGACCTCATCGGCGTTGTAGTGGCGGAAGGCGAATTCGTTCGAGGACGAGGGCCCCTCATAGCGGATGGCGGGGATGCCTTTGAAAAAGTCGGTCATGTCAGATCCTTGATGGCAGATTGGGCGGCGCGGAACCGGGCGTGGCCGGCGTCGAAGGCGTCGCGCAGGGTTGGGTCCGGGTTGATCACCCTTTCGATCGGCGGCAGGGAGGCAATCTCGGCTCCGGCCCCGGTTGCGGCCATGATGGCAAGGCGCGCGGCACCAAAGGCGCCGCCGAAATCACCGGCCACAGGCAGTTGCACGGGGCAGTCCAGAGCTGTCGCGACCAGCCGCAGCCAGTAGTCCGACCGCGACCCACCGCCAACGGCGAGAAGATGCTCGATCCGGGTTCCGGTCGCGGCCAGCGCATTGCGGCAGTCGCGGATGGCGTAGGTCACGCCCTCCAGCACCGCGCGGGTGGCGGCCTGCCGGTCGGTCGCGTGTTCCAGCCCGATGAAGGCGCCCCTTACGGATGCCGAGTTCAGCGGCGTCCGTTCACCGCCAAGATAGGGCAGAAACAGAGTCTTGCCGGGGGCCTGCAGGGCGCCAAGCTCGCCGGTCAGGCGGGCGGCATCGGTGTCCAGAAGCCGGGCATACCAGTTCAGGGCATCGGTCGCGGCAAGGATCACGCCCATCTGGTGCCAGGTGCCGGGCAGCGCGTGGCAGAAGGTGTGGACGGCGGTGGCGGGATCGGGCTGATACCCGTCGTTCGCGGCGAACAGAACGCCCGAAGTGCCCAGCGACACGAAGGCCTCGCCCGCGCGCACCACGCCGACGCCCACGCCCGAGGCCGCATTGTCACCGCCCCCGCCTGCGACGACCACGCCGGACGCAAAACCCCAGCGCGTGGCAAGTGCGGCGCGCAGGCTGCCCGAGGCTTCCGAGCCTTCGACCAGCCGGGGCATCTGGTCCCGCGTCAACCCGGTCGCGGCCAGAAGATCGTCCGACCAGTCGCGCTGCCCGGTGTCCAGCCAGCTGGTCCCGGCGGCATCCGACATCTCGCCGACGTGTTCTCCGGTCAGCCAGAGGCGGAGATAATCCTTTGGAAGCAGAACCTTGGCGACCTTGCGCCAGATCTGCGGTTCGTGCTTGCGGACCCACATCAGCTTTGGCGCGGTAAAGCCGGGAAAGACGATGTTGCCGGTCACCCGGCGGAACATCGGATCATCGTCCAGCTCGGCGGCCTCAGCGTGGCTGCGGGTGTCGTTCCACAGGATGCAGGGGCGCAGCACCTCGTCGCCCTTGTCCAGCAAGGTGGCACCGTGCATTTGGCCGGACAGGCCGATGCCACGCACCGCGCCAAGGCCTTTGGCGGAAAGCTGGTCCAGCACGGCTTCGGCCGCCGATATCCAGTCCGACGGGGATTGCTCGCTCCACCCCTCATGAGGGCGCTGGACGCTCAGGGGGGCGCTGGCCTCGGCAAGGACCGTCTGGTCCTCGCCGATCAGCACGCCCTTCAGGCCTGAGGTCCCAAGATCCAGGCCAATGAACACCTCAGGCCGCCAGCGCCGGCTTCTTGCCAAGGATGATCATGCCAAGGATGTCCTCGTCGGTCACCTCGTCCACCATCACGGTGCCAACAAGCTGGCCGTTCTTCATCACGCTGGCCCGGTCACAAAGCTTCATCACGTTGTGGATGTCGTGTTCGATCAGGAAGATGCCGATGCCTTGCGCCTTCAGTTCCTGGATCAGTTCCGACACCATCTGCGTCTCGTGCGGACCAAGGGCTGCGGTCGGTTCGTCCATGATCAGGATCTTGGCGTTGAAGTAGACCGCGCGGGCAATGGCCACCGACTGGCGCTGCCCGCCCGACAGCATGTTGACCGGCACGTTGAACTTGCGGAAGTTCGGGTTGAGGCGCCCCATGATCTTGCGGGTTTCCGCTTCCATCCTGGATTCGTCCACAAAGCCCATTGGCCCCACCAGTTCGCGCCCGAGGAACAGGTTCGACGCGGCATCCAGATTGTCGGCCAGCGCCAGCGTCTGGTAGATCGTCTCGATGTTCTGGGACCGGGCGTCGCGCGGATCCTTGATCTCGACCTCTTCCCCGTTGATCAGGATCTGCCCGCTGTCTTTCTGATAGGCCCCCGACAGGCACTTGATCAGCGTCGATTTGCCCGCGCCGTTGTGGCCCAGAAGGCCGACCACTTCGCCGGGGAAAAGGTCGACCGTGACGTGATCCACGGCCTTGATGCCCCCGAAGGCGATCGAGATGTCGCGCAGTTCGACAAGCGGGGTTCCGGTTCTGTCTACCATGATGTCAGCCCCTTACTTGATGCGTTTGTTGTAAACGATGTCGAGCCAGACGGCCAAGACGAGCGCGATGCCGATCACGATGCGCTGGTAGGACCCGTCGCCGAAGCCGATCAGCACCATGCCGGTCTGCAGGCTGGTCAGGATCAGTGCCCCGATGATCGCGCCATAGATCGTGCCGACGCCCCCGGCCAGCGACGTGCCCCCGACAACGGCGGCAGCGATGACGTAAAGCTCGTCAAGCTGGCCCATTGCGTTGGTGGCAGAGTTCTGACGGGCTGCGCCGATGACTGCAGCTACCCCGGCCAGGGCGCCCATCAGGGTGAAGATCTTGACCGTCATCGCGCGGGTGTTGATGCCCGACAGGGCCGCCGCCTCGGGGTTGCCGCCGATGGCAAAGACATAGCGGCCAAAGCGGGTGCGGGTCATCAGGATGGTCATGGCAATCGCCACGAAGATCATGATCAGCACCGGATAGGCGAAGCCGTGGCCGAAGCTCGCGCAGACGCCCTCATAGATCGTGTCGCTGTCCTTGGCGCATTCGGGAAGTTCCTGTCCGGTGGACGCGAAGTATTTCTCGATGTTGCCCTTGGGCCAGACGTAGGAGTTCACCACCGCCGTAGCGCCGACGATCACCGCGCAGACAAGGCCGATCACGAAGGTTTCGGCCCAGACCGGGCGCTGGGCAAAGCCGTGCTTCGCCCGTGACTTGCGACCGTTGAGGAAGGCCCAGACGACGAAGACGCAGGCGATGACCGCGAAGATCCAGCTTCCGGTCTTGCCAAGCGCCCCGAAGGACCCGCCGCCGATCAGCGAGAAGGTCTCGTCCAGGGGCGCGATGGTCCGGCCGCCGGCGACCAGGAAAGCGGCACCCCGCCAGACAAGCAGACCGCCAAGGGTGACGATGAAGGACGGGATCGACAGGAATGCGATCAGCACGCCCTGGAAGGCTCCGATCAGCGCGCCCATCGCGATGCCGAAGATCACCGAGATGATCCAGATCGACGGATGCCCAAGCCCGACCACGGGCGTCAGGTATTCGACCTGCAGAAGGCCCATGTACATCCCGACCATGCCCATGATCGAGCCGACCGAAAGGTCAATGTTGCGGGTGATAATGACCAGCACCATCCCGGTCGCCATGATCCCGATATAGGCGGTCTGGACGGAAAGGTTCCACAGGTTGCGCGGCGTCAGAAACCCGTTCGCCTCGCCCTGGCTTGCGCCCAGAAGCAGCGACGGTCGCCCAAGGACGAAGGTCGAATAGGCTTCGAAGCCGATCCAGATCAGGAGAAGGGCGCCGAGCATGCCCAGAAGCCGGGGGTCGATCTCGGTTGCGCGCAGGAAGCGGGTGAAGCCGCTTTCCTGGGGAATCTGCGGGGAATGGGTTTGGGGTGTGTCGGTCATGTCCTCGTCCAGCCTGAGAGAGGGGATGGCTGGGCCAGTGCCGCGCGCCTGTCCTGCGCCGACGCCGCTCCGCTAGGGGAGGAAAGGCCACCTGCCACGAAGAAAGACCGGCGCCGCCCGAAGGACGGCGCCGGCAGATCAGTTCAGATCACTGGCAGGCAGCGATGCCTTCCATGGCCCCTTCGCAAGCCGCCTCTTTCGAGATGTGGCCCGCGTCGATCGCCAGGTTCAGCGTGTCCTTGGTGATCGGGGTCGGGTTGAGAAGGATCGCGTTCATTTCAACGCCCTTCTCGCCGCCCGAGAACTTGCCCGCACCCGGGATCGCGTCCAGAGCGGCTCCGTCAGCCATCGCCGAAGCGATTTCGCCAGCGGCTTTGCCCAGGTCACGCGCGTTCTTCCAGACCGACACGGTCTGGGTGCCGCGTGCGACACGGTTGATGGCGGCAAGGTCGCCGTCCTGGCCGCCCAGAGCCACGTTCAGGCCCTGCGCCGCAAGTGCTGCAGCGGCACCACCGGCCATGCCGTCGTTCTGGCTCAGAACGGCGTCAACGGCGTTGTTGTTGGCGGTGAGGATCTGCTCCATGTTCTTCTGGGCGTTCTCCGGCTTCCAGCCATCGGTGTTGGCTTCGCCGACGATGACGATGTCGCCCGAAGCCACGGCTGCGCCGATCACTTCTTCCATGCCCTGACGCAGGAAGCCGGTGTTCGGGTCACCCGGGTCACCCTTGATGATCGCGTAGTTGCCCTTCGGCACCATGGCGAACACCGATTCCGCGATGATCCGGCCGACGCCGACGTTGTCGAAGGTCAGATAGAACGTGCGGGCGTCTTCGATCAGGCGGTCATAGCCGACGACCGGGATGCCTTCGGCAGCGGCTTTCTCGATGGCCGGCCCGATCGCATCCTTGTCCCAGGCGTTGATGATCAGGGCGTCGACGCCCTGCGCGATCAGCGCGTCGATGTCCGAAAGCTGCTTTTCAGCCGAGGCCTGAGCGTCAGCCGAAACGTAGGTGTTGCCGGCAGCTTCGATCGCGGCCTTCATCGCAGCTTCGTCGATCTTCCAGCGCTCTTCCTGGAACTGGGCCCAGGAAACACCGATGGTCTTGCCTTCTGCCAGTGCAGCCGACGAGAACCCGGTCACCGCCAGAACGGCGGCGAGAATTGCGGTACGCATTGGTATCCTCCTTGTTATGTCGGCCCGCGAAGGCCGGCCCGGCAGATTCGCCGGAACGCGCGGAAAATTGCCGCGAATAATTTCAGTTGTCAAAATAAAAATACTGAACAAAGCTTGCGCCGCTCAGAGATTGCACATTTTCTTGCCGCGATGCAGCATTCTGCGGGCGCAAAATGGCTGGTGGCGTCGGTTTTTTCTTCGGAGATCAAAGTAATGCAGCCGAAGCTGACACATGAAAGCGGGGTACGGCCGCGCAAGGGTGTCGGCCCGCTGATTCCGCCGTTGCAGGATTCGCTTCGTCCGCTGCGCCAGCAGGTCTTTGAGAGGGTTCGGGCCGAGGGGCTGATTCCCCGCGTTCAGGTGGCCAAGGATCTGGGCATCAGCCCGGCTTCGGTGACGACACTGGCGGTGGAACTGATCGAGGCCGGACTGATCGAGGAAGTCGCGGCCCCCCGCGACGGCGAAGCCGGGCGTGGCCGTCCGGCGGTGGCGCTTGGGGTTCGGGCCGAGGCACATCATGTCGTCGGAATGAAGCTGTCTGACCGTGAGCACACCGCCGTCGTCGTGGATTTCGCCGGAAACATGCTTGCCGATGACGCCATCCCGCGGCGTCCGGGGCCGATGGCTCTGGCCGAAATGCTGGATGCCATCGGTCTGCTGCTGGACCGGGTCTGCGCCAAGGCCGGCATGTCGCGGGCCGAGCTTTCTGCCATCGGCATCGGTGCGCCGGGTTTTATCGATTGTGCCGAAGGCGTGGTGTTGTGGTCGTCAGTCCTGGTGGAACGCAATGTGCCGCTGGCCGCATTGGCCGCCGAGCGTCTGGGGCTGCCGGTGTCCATCGACAATGATGCCAATCTGGTCGCCCTGGCCGAGCTTTGGTTCGGAGCCGGGCGCGGTCTTGCCGATTTTGCCGTGGTCACCATCGAACATGGCGTCGGGATGGGCTTCGTGCTGAACCACCGCATCTATCGCGGCGCGCAGGGGCTGGGGATGGAGCTTGGCCATACCAAGGTGCAGCTTGACGGTGCGCTGTGCCGCTGCGGCCAGCGCGGCTGCCTGGAAGCTTATGTCGCCGACTACGCGCTTGCCCGCGAGGCCGCGACCGCGCTGAACTGGGGGCACAAGGAAAGCCAACCGATCAACGTTCTGCTGGAAAGTCTGTACGACCATGCCAAGGCCGGAAACGTCACGGCAAAGTCGATCTTCCGCCGGGCCGGGCGCTATCTGGCGCTGGGTCTGTCGAACGTGATCAACCTTTTCGACCCTGCCTTGATCATCCTGTCAGGCGAACGGATGCGCTATGACTATCTTTACGCCGCCGAAACCCTGGCCGAGATGGACCATCTGGTGATCCAGACAGGCCGCCCCCGGCCGCCGATCGAGATCCATGCCTGGGGCGACCTGCTTTGGGCACATGGCGCCGCAGCACTGGCCCTTTCGGCGGTCAGCGAGGCGATCCTTGTCCCCCAGTCGCGCGAGATCGCGGCGCAGTGAGTGGCCCCGGCCCTGGGGGGTTTCACACCCCCCCAGACCCCCCGTGGGATACTTGGGCAGAAAGGAAGCACAAATTGAATCGAATTGGCGGGGTCAGGCGGTCCCGTCGCGCAAAAGGGCGGCGAGGCCGGCGGGGTAGTCGGGGAACTTGAGGCGAACCCCAAGCTCGTCCTTGATGCGGGTGTTCCGCACCCGTTTGGATTCGCTGTAGAAACCCAGCGCCATCGGCGTCAGCGTGGCCTTGATCGCATCGAAGGAGACGGCGGGCGGCTCGGGCATCCCCAGAAGGCGGGCGGCATGGGCGATGACCTCTTCCGGCGGGCAGGGGTTGTCATCGCAGACGTTGTAGGCGGCACCGGGATTGGGCCGGCGGATCGAGGCCGCAAGCACCTGGGCGATGTCATCGACGTGGGTGCGGCCGAAGATCTGGCCGGGCTTGATGATCCGTCGCGCCGTGCCGTCGCGGACCTTTTCGAACGGACCCCGGCCGGGGCCGTAGATGCCCGCAAGACGAAAGATGTGAACCGGCAGGCCGGTGGCCAGCCATTGGCCTTCGGCGGTGACGCGCTGGCGGCCGCGATCGGAGTTCGGGGTCAACGGGGTCGTCTCGTCCACCCAGGCGCCCTGATGGTCGCCGTAGACCCCGGTGGTGGAAAGATAGCCGACCCAGCCCGCCTTGGCTGCCGCTATCGCGGGGACAGCCTGCAGGAAGGGATCACCCTTCACGTCCGGGGCGGCAGAGCACAGCACATGCGTGGCCTCGGCCAGCGCGGGGCCAAGATCGGCCGGCCAGAGCAGGGGTTCGACCCCGTCGGCGCGGAACGCCTCGGCCCGTGCCGGGTTTCGGGTGGTGCCGATGATCCGCCAGCCCTGCGGGATCAGGTTGCGGGCCAGCGCCTGGGCGGAATAGCCGTGGCCAAGGGAAAGAAGCGTGGACATTGCGCAATTATCGGGGGGCGCCGGACCGGGCGCAAGGGCTTGCGGTGCGGCAAGGCCAGGCCCATGCTGCGGCAAAGGCGGAGGTGTGCCGTGGACCATTCCCTGAAGGGTGCCCTTGGGCTGAACGATCCCGAGGCCTGTCTTGCCTACTACCGTGACTGGGCGGCGAATTACGACGCGGGGTTTGCCGAGGAGATGGAGTATCTGCTGCCGGCCCATGTCGCGGCGGCGTTCCTTGGCACCGGAGTGACGGGGCCGGTGCTGGATGTCGGCGCGGGAACCGGGCTGCTGGCCGAAAGTCTGCGTGGCATGGGGTTCCGCGCGCCGATCGACGGCGTGGATTTCTCACAGGAAATGCTGGAGAGGTCCGCCGAAAAGCGGCTTTATTCAGAGCTTTTCCGAGCCGATATCACCCAGCCGCTGACCGTGCCGCGTCGCTATGCCGGAATCGTCAGTTCCGGCACCTTTACCGCCGGACATGTCGGACCCGAGGCGCTGCCAAACCTGTTGTCGGTAGCACTTTCGGGGGCGCAGTTCGCCCTGTCGGTCAATCGCAGGGTCTGGACCTCGGCCGGGTTTGACCGGGCTTTGGACGACCTGGCCGCCAGCAAGCGGATCGAAGCGCCGCAACTGATCGAGGTGCAGATCTACGGGTCTGCGGCGGCGGCGCTGGACCCGGACCATGCCCAGGACCGGGCCCTGATCGCGCTGTTCCGGGCGGTCTGATCCCGGCCGGGTGTGGCACTGTCGCAATCGCTTCACTTGCGGTCACCACGGTGTTCCGGTCTAACTGCCGGATCAAACGCAGGACCACCCATGCAGGACGACCCACAGACCGCCACGCTTTCCCCTGACGCGCTGCCAGCCGAGAGCTTTACCGATGCCGCCGCTGCGGTCGACCGGCTTGAGGTGCTGTACACTCAGGCGACCGAGTTTCTGGTCCGGCAGTTTCAGGCGACCCTTGCCGACGGGAACCCGGGACACCGGATCCGTGCGTTCTATCCGGAAATCCGCCTGACGGTTACCAGCTTCGACAAGGTTGACTCGCGTCTGGCCTTTGGTCATGTGTCCAGCCCCGGCACCTTTGCCACCACGGTCACGCGGCCCGACCTTTTCCGCAACTACCTGATCCAGCAGATCGACCTTCTGGTGCAGAACCATGGGGTGACGGTGCAGATCGGGGCCTCGGACACACCGATTCCGGTGCATTTCGCGGTGACTGCAACTGCGGGCGTTGCCGTGCCGCAGGATGGGGTGATGGACTTCTCGCTGCGAGACGTGTTCGACGTGCCGGACCTTGCCACGACGAACGACGACATCGTGAACGGCACGCTGACGCGCTACGACGACGGGTCGGCCCCGCTGGCCCCGTTCACCGCGCAGCGCGTGGACTACAGCCTGGCCCGGCTGTCGCATTACACCGCGACCGATCCCGCGCATTTCCAGAACCACGTCCTGTTCACCAACTACCAGTTCTATGTCGACGAGTTCGAGGCCTTCGCCCGCGAAGCCCTTGCCAATCCCGCCAGTGGCTACACCGCCTTTGTCGTGACCGGAAACCAGGAGATCACCACCTCGGATGGGGTGATCCAGCCGGTGGCCAAGCTGCCGCAGATGCCGACCTATCACCTGAAGCGCGTCGACGGTCAGGGGATCACGCTGGTCAACATCGGGGTCGGCCCGTCGAACGCCAAGACCGCAACCGACCACATCGCCGTCCTGCGCCCGCATGCCTGGCTGATGGTCGGGCACTGCGCGGGTCTGCGCAACAGCCAAAGTCTTGGCGACTTCGTGCTGGCCCATGCCTATCTGCGCGATGACCATGTGCTGGACGATGACCTGCCGGTCTGGGTGCCGATCCCCGCGCTGGCCGAGATCCAGATTGCTCTGGAGCAGGCGGTGGCCGAGATCACCCAGCTGGAAGGCTACGAGCTGAAGCGCATCATGCGCACCGGCACCGTCGCCACCATCGACAACCGCAACTGGGAGTTGCGTGACCAGTCCGGCCCGGTGCGCCGTCTTTCGCAATCCCGCGCTGTGGCGCTGGACATGGAAAGCGCCACGATCGCCGCGAACGGGTTTCGGTTCCGGGTGCCCTATGGCACGCTACTCTGTGTTTCGGACAAGCCTCTGCATGGCGAGTTGAAACTGCCTGGCATGGCGTCCGAGTTCTACAAGACCCAGGTCAGCCGGCATCTGCAGATCGGGATCCGGGCGATGGAACGCCTGCGTGAAACGCCGATCGCGCGCCTGCACAGCCGGAAACTGCGGTCGTTCGAGGAAACCGCTTTCCTCTGAGCACGCGAAAAAGCCGTTAAAACCCTTGAATCCTGCGTTCCGGGGTTGATTTCGGTCCGGAAACTGTGTGTCTGGGCACTGGCCCCGGTTCCGGGGGAAAGACGGGTGCGCTGAATGCGCGCTGCAGGGACGCCGTTAGCACGTCAAGATAGCAAACAAAGGATGAAAAAATGTCCAAACCGATGACCAAGACCCAGCTTGTCGCCGCCGTAGCCGATGCAATGGGCAGCGACAAGAAAACCGCCAATGCCGCGCTGGATGCGATCGCCGCTGTCGTGTCGCGCGAAGTTGCCGACGGAGGCACCGTCACGCTTCCCGGCCTTGGCAAGGTTGCCTGCAAGGCCCGCCCCGAGCGTATGGTCCGCAACCCCGCCACCGGCGAACAGATGAAAAAGCCGGCTGACAAGCAGGTTAAATTCGCCATCGCGAAAGCCCTGAAGGACGTTGTCAACGGCTGAACCTTGGCACGGAACCGGAATGATGAGAGGGTCGCCATCAGGGCGGCCCTTTTCATTGGAGGCAGGCGATGGCGCGGGTCACGGGCATCGGCGGCATCTTTTTCCGGGCGGCGGACCCGGCGGCACTGAACGACTGGTACCGGACGCATCTGGGGATCACCCAGCCCGATGTGGCCGTCTGGGCGCAAGAGGCGGGGCCGACGGTGTTCTCTCCCTTCTTGGCCGCCACGGACTATTTCGCGTCGGACAAGCAGTGGATGCTGAACCTGCGGGTCGACGACCTGCCCGGCCTGATCTCCCAGCTTCGGACCGCAGGTGTCGCGGTCGAGACGCGCCCCGACTGGGATGGCGACGGCAGCTATGGCACCTTCGCGCGCATCCACGACCCCGAAGGCACCCCGATCGAGCTTTGGCAGCCGCCTGCGGGCTGATTGTTACAACCGTCTCACGCCGCATCACGGGTGCATACGGAAGTGTTGCGTGACACGCGGTCGGGCGTGGCTAAGGTCAGTCGATGGACCTGATCTTTGCCTACCTTGCCGGGCTTCTGACCCTGATCAATCCCTGCGTCTTGCCGGTGCTGCCGATCGTGCTGGCTTCGGCGCTGCAGACCCATCGGCTTGGGCCGGTCGCGCTGGCCGCCGGGATGGCGGGCGGGTTTGTCGTCCTCGGCCTTAGCGTGGCCGCCGCAGGGCAGGCGCTTGGCCTGAACGATCAGACCGTGGCGCAAGCCGGAGCGGTGATGATGATCGGCTTCGGGCTTGTCCTGCTGGTGCCCCGCCTGAACGCCGGCTTTGCGACTGTGACCGCAGGCTTTTCCGCCAGCGCCGACGCGGGGATCGACCGGATCGACCGGTCCGGCCTTGGCGGTCAGGCGCTGGCCGGCCTGCTGCTTGGCGCCGTGTGGAGCCCCTGCGTCGGCCCGACCCTCGGCGGCGCAATCAGTCTTGCCAGTCAGGGGCAAAACCTGGCCTGGGCCGGGGCAATCATGGCGGCCTTCGCGCTTGGGGTTGCCACGGTGATCCTGGTGCTGGGCTATGGTGCGCGGTCGGTTCTGCAACGCAGCCGTGCGGCGCTGCGCGGCCTGGCCGAAAAGGCCAGGCCAATCATGGGCGCGGTCTTTGTCGCTACCGGTCTGGCGATCCTTTTTCGCCTGCACCACACCGCCGAGGCCTGGCTCGTCGGAACCTTGCCTGCCTGGCTGATCGATTTCAGCGTTTCCCTGTGAAGGAGTGAGAAATGAACCGTCGCGACTTTCTGATTGCCACCGCTGCCGTCACCCTGGTGGCACCGTTTCGTGCGCTTGCTGCCGCCGTAGACTATTCGCCGGACCTGCTTCAGGCCGAGCTTGCCGCCGGAAAGACCGTGTTTCTGGATTTCAAGGCCAGCTGGTGTTCGACCTGCGCCGCGCAAGAGCGGGTGATCGGCGGACTGCTGCAGGAAAACCCGGCCTATGCGCAGTCGATCAGCTTCATCAACGTCGATTGGGACCAATGGGGCGACGGCGATCTGGTGCAGCAACTGAACATCCCCCGTCGCTCGACCCTGGTCGTCCTGAAAGGCGATCAAGAGCTTGGCCGCATCGTTGCCGGCACGGCCAAGGATGAAATCAAGGCCCTGATGGACCTGGCGCTTCAGGCCGCCACCGCCTGAGCCATCAAGGCTGCCTCTGCCGCAATCACCTTTTGCCGTGCAGGACGTGCCTTGCAGCGGTCCACCCAGTCGCGGATCTGGGGGTCGTCCGGCGTGGACTCCTGAAACCAGGCATAGGGCGCGTGCACCAGGAGGTCCGCCGCCGAATACGTCTCGCCCAGAAGCCACGGTCCGGTTTCCAGCGCGGTGCGGATCCGGGCCGCCGCTGCCTTGTGATCGCGGAAGGTCGCCTCGATCCAGGGGTGGGTGATGCCGGCGGTTTCAAAGATCACCACCGGCTCCAGCACGCCTTGATACCAGGTCAGCCATGTGGCGAAGGCACCCCATTCGGGCGTGCCAAGCTTCGGTGACAGCCCGCTGTCGGGAAAAAGCGCCGTCAGATGCAGGATGATCGCCGCGCGTTCGGTGATCAGCACTCCGTCATGCAGCAAGGCCGGAACCTTGCCCTCGGGATGCGGATTTGCCGGGTCGCGCCCGCCCGACCCGTCCATCCGCGGGATCTGGACGGTGCGGATGTCGATCCAGTCGGCGATGCCCATCTCCTCGATCAGGGTCAGGATCGCCGTCGACCGGCTTTGCGGGGAATGAAAAAAGGTCAGCATGTTGTTCTCCATTGCTTGTTCCTGATCCCTGTCTACACTGACCCTCCTGTCAGAAACTGTCAGGATGCCATGCCACGCGCCGACCGCCTGTTCCGCCTTCTTGCTGCCCTGCGGATGCTGCCGCAGCCGGTCACCGCCGCCCGTCTGGCCGAGGAAACCGGCGTGTCCGAACGCACGCTTTACCGCGACATCGACGCGCTTCGCGCCGGGGGCGCATTGATCGACGGCGCGGCCGGCCTTGGCTACACCCTGACCGAAGACCCGGCCCTTCCCCCGCAGATGTTCACCAGGCTGGAGGTCGAAGCGCTGGTCCTTGGTCTGGCCGAGGTCAAGCAATCCGGCGACCCGCTTCTGGCGAAAGCAGCGCAGGCGGCCCAGGCCAAGATCATCGCCACCCTGCCCGACCGCGTCCAGCGCCAGGCAATCCATGCGGTCAGCATCGCCCACCGCTATGCCAAACGCCCCCCGCTTCCGCCGCATGTGGCCACCCTGCGCGAGGCTGCATGGGACGAACGTGCTCTGGACCTCGCCTATCGCGACATCGAGGGTAACGTCACCCAGCGCCGTATCTGGCCCCTTGGCATCGCCTTTCTTGACCGCGAGGTGCAGTGCCTTGCCTTTTGCTGCCTGCGTCAGGACTTTCGCCGGTTCAAGGTCATGCAGATGGATCGCGTGACACCTACCGACGAAAGTTTCCGCCCCCGCCGTGTGCCGCTCTTGCGCGCCTACATCGACCAGATGCGCAACCGCTGACAGCCTGCTAGGCTTTGCCCATGCCCCGCCTCTGCCGCGACTGCCTGACCCTGACCGACGCGGTGACCCCGCGCTGCCCGGCCTGCCGGTCGCCGCGCATGGTCGCGCATGACGAGCTGGCCACGCTTTCCATCGCCCACATGGACTGCGACGCCTTTTATGCATCGGTGGAAAAGCGCGACAACCCGGCCCTGCGCGATCAGCCGGTGATCGTCGGCGGAGGCACTCGGGGCGTCGTCTCGACCTGCTGCTACATCGCCCGGATCAAGGGCGTCCGGTCGGCCATGCCGATGTTCCAGGCGCTGAAGCTGTGCCCCGAGGCGGTGGTCGTCAAACCCCGCTTTGCCGCCTACACCGAAGCCTCCCGTGCGATCCGCGCGATGATGGAAGACCTGACCCCCGCCATCGAACCCCTGTCGCTGGACGAAGCCTTTCTTGACCTTACCGGCACCGCCCGCCTGCATGGCGCGCCGCCCGCGGTGCTGCTGGCGCGGCTGACGAAACGGATGGAGGACGAGCTGGGCCTCTCCGGCTCGGTTGG
Source organism: Rhodobacterales bacterium (assembly GCA_031441285.1). Taxonomy (GTDB): domain Bacteria; phylum Pseudomonadota; class Alphaproteobacteria; order Rhodobacterales; family Rhodobacteraceae; genus Tabrizicola. The sequence continues at coordinate 3,844 of JANOER010000111.1, read as the reverse complement.
CCTGTCGCACAACAAGTTTCTGGCCAAGATCGCCTCGGACCTGGACAAGCCGCGCGGGTTTTCCGTGATCGGCAAGGCCGAGACCGAGGCCTTCCTGAAGCCAAGACCGGTCCGAATCATCTGGGGCGTCGGTCAGGTAACCCAGACCGCGCTGGAGCAGGCCGGCGTCCGCACCATCGCCGATCTTCTGCGGTGGGACCGTGCCGATCTTGGCGCAAGGTTCGGGTCGATGGGCGACCGGCTTTGGCACCTGGCGCGCGGACTGGATACGCGGCGGGTGAACCGGGACGAAAAGCTGAAGTCGATCTCGAAAGAGACGACCTTCTTCGAGGACACGTCGGATCCCGAACTTCTAGATGGCCATATCTGGCGGCTGTCCGAACAGGTCGCCGACCGCGCCAAGGCCAAGGGGTTGGCCGGACGCACCGTGACGCTGAAACTGAAGCGGGGCGATTTCCAGCTGGTGTCCCGGCGGCAGGGCCTTGCGGACCCGACCCAGCTTACCGACAGCATTTACCGCGCGGCGCGTGATCTGTTCGACCGGTCCGGAACCGCCGGTCCGTTCCGGCTGATCGGCGTCGGCATCTCGGACCTGGCACCCGAGGATCAGGCCGATCTGTCCGCCGACCTTCTGGACCCCGAAGCCCGCCGCCGCGCCGCCACCGAGCGGGCAACGGACGCGATTCGAACGAGATTCGGGTCAGAGGCGATCATCAAGGGCCGCGCCCTGCGCTAACGGCCCGTCAGTGACCGCTTAACACAAGCGCCCGCACCGGCATCAGCACCGCCTGGCTGCGCAGCAAGATCGCGTGGACGATCCCGACAGTATCGACCGCATGCAGCCAGACACGCGTGACGGTCGACAGGTCTTCGCCCGAGTGAAGCCGCTCGTGGTTCGATGTGTAAGCGTTCACGATACAGCTTGACCCCGGCGGCACCAGATCGAAGCCCCCTTCGAACATCGGTTCAAGGAAGGTCAGCACTGATCCGGGAGCCGGCATGGTGGCGGGATCGACCAGACGGTCGGTCGCCTGGAATTGCCCGGTCGAGATGACCGACTGCACGCCGGTCACCACCATCGGGATCACAGTGAAGGGCTGCGAATAGCACAGGGCTTCCGCTGTCATGCCGGGGCGCAGAATCTGCGCCTCGATCTGGCTGAATCCCGCTTGCAGGTAGCCTTTCCCCGCGTCCTTCGGGACCAGAACGCCAGCGGTCCGCACCATCGGGTTCAAAAGGTCGCCCGGACGCAAGGTGAATTGGGTCAGCCTGCCGTCGATGCTGGCTGATATGGTCCGGTGATCCAGCGCCACCTGCGCCTCGGCGACGCTGGCCTCGGCGGCGGCCAGTCGTGCGGGCAGAAGAATGGAAATCTCGGCTTCCAGCGACTCTTTCTGCGTTCTTGCGGCCTCAAGCCCTGACACTCGGCCGTCGACAATATTCTGCAGTCGGTCGATTTCCCGCTGCGGCACGATGCCGGGATTGCTGTCTTGCAGGGTCTGCTGCGTGGCCAGTTCGTCGACCGCCTGCTTCAGCGCAGCTTCGGCCTGACCAATCTGTGCATCCGCGGTGGCAAGCTGCGTCTTGGTGACGGCAAGCTGCGCGGTCACTTCGGCCGCGCGCCGCCGGGCTGCCTCAAGGGCTGCCTCCTGCTGGTCGGTCTCCAGCCGGAACAGTGGCTGACCGGCGACCACGTCTTCGTTCAGCCCGGCGTAGACCTCATCCACGCGACCCAGGCTGTCTGCCATGACCGATACGGTGCGGTAGTAGGAAATCGCCGCGCGGGTCGACGGGTGAAAGTAGAACACCACGGTGATCAGCGAGATGGTCAGCAACAGGCACAAAGTAATGCCGTAGCGCAGTTCGTACCAGACCGAGAAGAAGGTGATCTCGCGGCCAAGGCGCTTGCCTTGGGCATACCTGCGGAACAGGAAGTCGGGAAGCACGGTGAGCGTCGCGCAGAACAGCAGTTCCAGCATGGTTCAGCCCTCCCGCACTTCGACAGAGGCGGCGGGGCTGGTTGCGGGCTGGGCGCCGACCGCCTCTGCGACCGTCGGGGCCAGTGGTGGTGCAAGCCGCTTGAGGCTGTCCGAGATCGAATGGATCGGTGTCTCGAAATCCGGGATCCGGATGAAGGCCAGAAGGATCGCGATGATCCAGAACATGTGGTTGTGGGTGAAAAGCGCCAAAAGGCAAAGGACGGCCACGACGCCAGCCTGGGCCTGATTGGTCCGGTGCGACATCCGCTCGGGCAGGGAATGCAGGTTGAAGTAAATCACGCCGACCGAAATCACGATCACGAGCAGGAATATGGCTGTCACGACCATCATTCTGTCCGTCTCGCCGGGGGGCGTGATGAACGATGGAAGGTCATGCAAGGCAAGGGGGTGTCGGATCGGTTCCATGTTTGGCTCCATAGACAAGTGCTGCGCTTACAAGGCGGGTTCGTGCTGGCGCATCTGCTGGTCGCAGCGACCTCGATTGCCAACGCACCCTTTGCTTAACTGCAATCCGGGCGCCTGCCAACCGGCGAAAGCGCGTCGCAGCGCAGGGACTTTCCCGCCCCCGGCCAAGGGTCTATTCGGCCGCCATTGCCCCGGCGGTCGGCCGCACCAGTTCGGCGACCACGCCCGCGATCAGGTCGCGGAAGGCCGGGAAATCAGCCAGGGGCACGACCCGCGCCTCGTCCATGTAAAGCGCCCGGTCGATCTCGACCTGCACCACATGCACGCCGCGCATCGGCCGGCCGTAGGCCTGCGCGACATAGGCCCCGGCGAACGGGGCGTTCCGGACCACCCGCAGCCCGGCGCCGGCAAAGGCAGCTTCGACCCGGTCCATCACCTCGCGCCCGGCAGCGACGCCATAGCGATCGCCAAGCACGACCTCTGGTCGGGGATTGCCCGGGCGCGAGTGCGCCTCGATCGCTTCATGCGGCATGGAATGGCAGTCGATCAGAACCGCGCTGCCAAACGCCGCGCGCGTCTCGTCAATCAGTCCCGCCAGCGCCTGATGATAGGGATGCCAGAATCGGCTGATCCGGCTTTCGGCTTCGGACAGGGACAGCTTGCCACTATAGATCTGCCGCCCCCCGGCCACCACGCGGGGAATCACCCCAAGCCCCGATGAGACGCGCGGATTGTGCGGCGCGCGGGTGATGCCGTCGATCACCGCCGGGTCCAGTTCGTCGGCGGCCCGGTTCAGGTCGATGAACGCCCGTGGCGCACGCGCTGCAAGCAGCGGAGCGCCCAAGGCCGGGGCCGCATCGAAAAGCCTGTCGACAAAGGCATCTTCCGAGGACCGGATTGCCTGCCGATCCAGAACCGCATGCGCCAGAAATGCCGCCGGATAGTCGCGGCCGGAATGCGGCGAAGCAAAAATGAACGGCCCCGCCTGCTGGGCGGGACGTTTCAGCACGAAGGCCTCGGTCTGGTGTTCTGGCAAGGGCAGTATCCTGTGGTTGACCAAGGTATAGCGGCAGAATTCCAAAAGCCAAAACCTCTTGCAGGCTCGACGGCAACTCAGTATAGCCCTGCCGACCGACGCGGTTCTGCCCGCGTCCTTTTCGTTTCGGCGCAAAGGGCAAGGCAGGGCGCTGCGGCCGACGTGGGCGGTTAGCTCAGCGGTAGAGCACTACGTTGACATCGTAGTGGCCACTGGTTCGATCCCAGTACCGCCCACCATTCGCCGCCCTTTACGGGGCAAAGGTTGCAATCAGGCGCATCTCGCGCCGCGTAGAAGGAGGCCGACCATGAAAGTCGCCAACTCGCTCCGCTCGCTGAAGACGCGTCACCGCGATTGCCAGGTCGTGCGCCGCAAAGGCCGCGTCTATGTGATCAACAAGACG
>JANOER010000110.1:0-21103 GCA_031441285.1 Rhodobacterales bacterium | reverse complement strand
CGTCGGGAATTTGATCCCCCGGATCAAATTCTGATCCTCCTTACTCCCGAAATACCAATCATTCCCCTTCTTTGCGGACGACATCTCGGGGTCGCGCGCTCTGGCTTTGTTCTTGGTCGACAACGGCGCTTCGATGATCGTGGCGTCTACCAAGGTCCCCGAGCGCAGCGTGATCCCCTTGTCCGCCAAGTGCCGGTTCACGTCCGCAAAGATCGCTTCCGTCAGCCCGTGCCGCTCCAGCAGGTGGCGGAAGTTGAGGATGGTGGTCTCGTCCGGAATGCGGTCGTCGCCGAGTTCGATCTCGGTAAAGCGGCGCATCGCTTCGCTGTCGTAGAGCGTTTCCTCGGCCATCGGATCGCTCAGCGAATACCAGTTCTGCAGGAAATAGACCCGCACCATCGTCTCCAGCGCCATCGGCGGTCGCCCGCCCTTCGGCCCGGCCTTCGGGTAATGCGGCTCGATCAGCGCCAGAAGACGACCCCACGGCACCACCGCATCCATCTCCGCCAGGAACTGCTCGCGCCGCGTCACCTTCTTCTTCATCGCATCACGAAGGCCAGGAAAGGAAGGTTGTTTCGGCATCGGCAAGCCTCCTCGTGGGGATGCCCAAGCCTATCAGATCAGGCGGAAAACGAGAGGTTTTTCAGACGTTCCCTAAACCCAAAAAGCCACCGGAGGTCCTACTTTCTGCCTAAAGGAACTCTAAAGGATAAGCCCGTCGGACGAGCGCGACATTTCTTGAAGCCAGCAAGTCAGGATCGACACTATTGGGAAAACACAAGCTTGGCACATCTATGGAGCGGATTTCCCAGAAAGCGCCTTTCGCGATTCTATTCTTGCCGACTACATAGACGATTTCTACCGTTCACTCGGCCGCTCCCCCCGAGGCGACAACTGGATTGAACCGAAGGGGTCTGTAGAATGGGCCTGATACGCTGGTTCTGGAAATCCATCGATTGCGGACACCATATGGATCGGTGCCGGTCTTCTTGAAACAGCGACCACTCTGCACATGGCACTCGGTCTGTGCGTTGTCCAAGCCTACAACAGCTAGGCTTTGTGCCGAGACCGCCAATCTCCTGGGTTCGCGTTTTGGAGATCGCTGCGTCTATCGGAGGAGTATAGTCGTGCTTGCAACCACTCAAGCATTTGGCTTGGCAAGCAGAATTGTTTCCGCTATTCTGAAATCAGTGGGCTAAATGTAGCCACGGCGGCAGCCCTTGATCAAGGGCGAGTACCTTTAAACACATCTAGGTGCGCACGCCAGCACACTTCAACTACAGCGCGCAACTGTCCCGAAACGCTCGGCCTTGGGATAGTGCGCTAAGGATATGAGGCAGTCAGATGCAAATCCGGCTCATTTTGATCGAACAGCTAGCTCAGGAACTTGGATATTCGGGAAGGTACTCGTCTTTCAGAGATTCGCTTGCCACCATAATGATCACACCAGTTCTCGGGCGTCGCGGATGGTTCGACCCTCTTCTCGCCTGGCGGCGCCTTGACGAGGCTCAAGGCCTGTCAAGGCAGGCTCCTGAAACGGCAAACCCGAACAACAACTCCCGGCCCCGGCTTTCGGTCAATCCCTCCGATATGCCAGCGATCCGCAAGGTCGCTTTCAAGCACAACGACGCCGTCAACGACATCCGGGGCCAAGTCCACGCCAACCGAACCAAGGAAGCCGATCCAGCCTTGGACAAGGACGTTGCCTGGATTGCTTACGAGCAGACGCGAAGTACCGACTGCCCGGAGCTGCCCGCATGACCATCCTGACTCCCATCTTCGCCAATGAGGCGACGGCCGCAAAGCTCCTCGACATGCCTCTTGCCGAGTTCCGTGCACATGTTCAGAGTGCGAACCTTCCCCGAGGTAAGGAAATCGTTCCGGGCGCCTTACGCTGGTCTGTCGAAGACCTTCGCAAGATCGCTCGGGGCGACGCTATTGATGGTGGGATCGAGTGGTAAGAAAAGTCGAGCGCAAACGGTACGTCGTCGAGACCAAACCCGGACGGATCTATTTTCGCCGCGGTGGGAAGTATTTGCACACCTTCACCGCTCCCGAAGGAACCGAGGAGTTTGATCGCCAATATTGGGAGGTCATGACCGGCAAGAAACAGGAGGCCCAAAAGTCCTGGGGAGTTGCCATCGAACTGTTGCGCCATTCCGACAAGTGGGCAGCTCTGTCTCCTCGCTATCGCCACGACCTTGAACCGGTTCTGGCTTACCTGTCCGAGAAGATTGGCAAGCGGGATGTCGGCCGACTGACCCAGGCCGACATCTATGCTGCGATGGACAAGAACAGGCACCGGGTTAGATTTGCCAACTATATCCCGGTTGCCATCTCTCTGCTCTCGAAGCTTCTGATCCGCCGCAACTGGCTCGCCCAGAACCCGGCTTACAGGATCGAGTCCCTTGCAGTTCCAGAGGCGCGGAAGAAGGCCCATATTCCTTGGACCGATGACGCCGTCGCCAAGTTCCGCGCGGAAGCCTTGCCAGTCCCCCGGCTCATTTTTGAGCTTGGCATCGGTACGGTCCAACGTCCCGATGACTGGACACGGTTGACCTGGGGCAACTACGACGGCGACGTGATCAAGATGGTTCAGAACAAGACCGGCCGATCCCTCACCATCCCATGTACGCGGCAGCTGCGTTCCATTCTGGATCCAGAGAAGGCCAGCCTCTCTCCCCACCCTACACGCACCATTCTTGCCAAGAAGGATGGATCTCGCATGACGTATCGTCGCATGGCCGAGATTATGCTTAAAGAGCGGGAAAGACTGGACCTCGTCCTCTACGATCTGCACTCGCTGCGTTACCGCGGGGTCATGGAACTGGCCTGGCACGGCTGCGATGATGACGAAATTGCCAGCTACTCCGGCCACTCGACCAAGGCCATGATCATCAAGTATGCCGGCCAGGCCAGACAGGTCATGCGCGCCCATCAGGCTCGGGAAAAACGCCAGTGAACAGAACAAAAACAAAACGAGAAACTGCTAACCAAACTGCTAACTGCGGTCTTCCTCTTGCCCCCCCCGCAAAAGAACCGTAGCAGGGCAAGACGTTGGCGGGTTGGCGGAGAGGTTACGCAGCGGATTGCAAATCCGTGAAGACCGGTTCGATTCCGGTACCCGCCTCCACACATCTTGTTGGTTTTCCTGCAGATTCTGCATCCAGCAACAAGATGTCGGATCACCCATTCTGTGCGCAGTCCGCGCAGAATCTTTGCTCTGATTCTGCTGTTGGCTGCCGCACGGTTTCATCGCACAGACACCAGGCAGAGTTCTGCGGCACGTGATCCTTGGATGTGCACAAGACGCTTGGGCCGGAAACTCTGCTGCTTTTCAGGGCACCACAGATGATCCGGCCGGGTGCTTCAGATTGCGCCGGTCCGTTCCGTCGCGAACAGCAGAAAGGCCCGGATCGACTCGATTGCAAGGTCGTTCTTGTCCCTGAGCAAGCTGTCACGCGGATGCCAGCCGCCGCCTTCGTAACGCAGCACCGAAGAAGGGTTGTTGCGCATCAGGCTGACAACCGTGTCGGCAATGATATGGCTTGCGGTGGCACCGACGCGTTCGCCGTGCTCGATCACCTTAGCTTCGCACATCATGTATAGCCAGGCGGGCGTGTCGGTAAGAAACCCAAGGTCTTGCGCAGCTTCGGCGGGATCGGAATAGTCACCACTTGGCGAGGCATGTTCCGGCAGGCCCTTAAGCACCTGCTCGGGCGTCAGCGCGGGGATGTCGTAGGCCTTTGCAAGGTGCTGGCCGAAGGGGATCAGGCGGTGAAAGCCGCGCAGAAGATTGCGCTGAAGGATCGAGCCATGCGGGTGCGCCCCCGCGGCGCTTAGCATCTCCGGCGCAAAATCCAGGTCGATCTGCTCTGCCTGGCCATGCAGGCCCGCTGGTCCGGCGCCGGGTTCCGGCTCTTTGGTCATCCGGTCCCAGTCGATCACCCAGTGATCCGGAAGCTGGAGGGGGGGATCGGAAGGCTGCCCCATGGTGCCGTGCGAGGTGAAATCGAACAGCTGCAGCAGCGTCGCGCCCGTGGTCGAAATGCGACCATCCTTGCCGAAGTTCTCGTTGAAATCATAAAGACGGCCCACCATCGAATGGCCAAAACGGAAGGCTGCGGTCGTGAATTCCATCGGCACAGTGTTCGGCGGAATCGGCGGGTCGTCGGGAAACCGCTTCGGGCTCCATTCTGACAGCGGCTTGGATACCACGGACTTTGACAGCAGCCTTGGCAGGAAATCGTTCAGGATAAGCCAGTGGTAGTGCAAGGTCACCAATTGGCGGGCCTCGCCAAAGCAGTCGGCGGGGGGGGAATCAAGTGCCTCCAGCGCATCCACGGCCTTGTTGTGAACCAGCATGAAAGCAAGGTGCAACTGGCTAAGGATCAGGTTTCCGTCGTTCCGCGGGTCTGCAATCAGGGGAACACGCTTCCCGTCAGGGGTGGTCTTGATGCGGGGAATGTCCGGGGCGCGCATCCGGCCGGTGGGATCCCTGGGGTCCTTGGCATGCACAACCTGGTCGAACTCTGTTCCGAGGTGGATGAAGGTCTTCTTGTCGGCCTCGCTGGTCTCGCCCAGGCAGAAGCGTCTGCCGTCTTTCTCGTAGATCGATGAGCCGGAGTGCTCCAGCCTGTTCGGAACCTCGCCATAGAGGCTTGAGAGGGTCAACGGCAGGGCATGTTCATTGACGAAATGCTCCAGGATCCTGGCCACATCCGCCCGCCAGTCTTTGGTAAGCCCCGGAAGATCGACCGTGCCGATGACCCCCTCCGGGTCGATCTTGCCTACGTTCACCAGAAGCCCGCCGATCGGGGCCGAGATGTCGTGATTCATGAACTGGCCGAAGTAGGTATAAGCTGCGGGCAGCCGCAGCATCGGGGCCGGAGACTCCTTCGTGGCAAAGGGCAGGTGGCACGATGTCTCGAAGTCTTTCAGCCGCTGAAGCGTCGTTGCGTCATCGGTGTCGAGAAAGCGGCTGTTCTTGGGCTCATCGGCCAGAGTTCCAAGAATGTAGCAGTATTTTGAACGCGGGGGATCAACAGCCAGAGTGTCGTCGTCCGATGCCGGAGTGGTGTCGTCCGATGCCGGGGGGGGGCTCAGATCGTGGGTGCCTTTGATCGTGGACATGTCGGCTCCTCTGTTGCAGCTGTCAGAAGGGTTCAGGAAGGTTCGGGGGGCGGTGTCCCGGACAGAGACGGCGAAAACGCACGGTATCTATGCGGCTCCCCATGGCGCAGAGGCCGCGCGCAAACACCCGAATGCTGGGAAGGGGGTCGCCCGGCAAGGTCATGTCAATCGCAAGAACGCGGTGGCCAAGCCGGACCAGGCGGGTCACAAGATCGTCGATGTCCGGCACGGCAACTGGCGAGGGCCGGTCGTTGACCGGCTGAAATTGCGGTTGCGTAAGCGTCGAGGCATGGGCGTCCCACTGCAACAGCTCGGGGTCATGGGCCAGCCGCGCTTCTTCCATCCCGACTTCGGTCTGGACCATTTCGGTCACCGCGGCGAGTGCGGCATCGGCGATCAGCGGCCGGGCCGCCGACCCAAGCGCGACGTGGCGGCCATCCGGGTCAGCCGAAACCGCAGCCACCACCGGCAGGCCGATGTCCGTCGTCAGGTCAAGAAGCCGGGTCGTTCTGTCGCGACCGTCAAGCCACCAGAACAGCCGCGGTTGCTGCCGGTCGATCAGGTCCAGCGACAGCGGCCCGGCTGGCAGCCCGCCATGCCACCACAGCGCCACCGCATCGCGTTCGATGCATTCCCAAAGCGCGGTCAGTCGGGCGGCGTTCCGGGTTACCCCCGCCGCGCAGCCGTTCGAACTGGCCTCGTATATCAGCGGTTCTGCCAGCGTATCCGCGCAATCGAGATAGGCCTCCTGTGCCGGGACCGGAACGGTTTCGCCGCTGAAAAGGTCGATGGCCGTCGCCATGGCAAGACCGTTCTCGCGCGGAAGGTCGGCAAGCGCGGGCAAGTGCCGCTGGGCAAGGCTTGCCCGCAGCTCGACCGCCTCGGCCCCGGCGGCGACAAGCGCCTGCTGAACGGTAAGGCCCCGGCCGCTTGGCAGGCGGGGCTTCAGTCCGGTCACGGTGCCGGAGTTGGGCCAAGCAATCGCGAGGAAGACCGGTGAGTCCGGGGTATGAAGCGGCATCAGGCGAAAGTCATGCGCAAGCGCCCGCTTCAGCTGCATGATCGTTTCGGTCAGGTCCTGTTTCATGGCCCCCATTGGACGCCCGCCGGTTCAGGCTATCAAGTGATGTTTGCGGCGGTCTTTGGGACTTTCACGCTGGTATCACGCTGGCAGCAAATATTGGGAAACGAGGGAGACCGACAACGGCCCCCTGGCAACAGGAAGGAATGGGAATGCACGGATTTTTTCATCTGAAAAGTGCTGATCCGCGGGATCAGAAAACCGTCGGCGACGCGATCATCAGGGTCATGAGGACCGCCCTTCAGGACACCCCGGGTTCGGAATGGAAAAAACTTAAGGATGATCCCCATGGTTGGCTGCACGGGGTCGGATATGTCTACAAGGGGGCCGGGGCTTCAGCCGACGGCAAGGCCCCGGCCACTCTCAATATCACGGTGGTCTGCGATTCGGCGGACACGATGTATGTCCGCATTCCGTGGAAGGGCGAGCTTGAGAACATTCCGAACAACATCGTGCAGGACGCGGGATATGGCACCCTGCCGCCGGCAGAGCGTTTTCCGGTCCTGCTGGCGCGCTACTTCATGCGCAAGTGCCGGTAGGCCCTGCGCTTTTCAGGCTTGCCCGGCCATCCGGCGGGCAAGCCGCAAGCCCTCGAGAAGGTCTTTCCGCCCCTCGGGCCAACAGACGGGTAATGCTTCCATGATCCAGGATTCGAGGCTGTCATCATCCGCCGGCTGCGCGCCTTCCCACTTGGCCGCAGTCAAACTGAAAAGGTAGCGGTAGGCCGCCGCTGCCTCGGGAACGCGTCCAAGATGCGCCCAGGCCGCCGCGGCCAGAACCGCGCGATCGGGAAATCCGTCATGACATTTTTCCACCGCCGCGATCGTCGCCGGATAGTCGCCGCCCAGAAAGTGGATGTTTGACAAATAGTCCGAGTAGTATTCCGGATAGACCGGGTTCATCTGCACGGCTTGATCCGCCAGGACCCTGGCGTCAGCGATATGCCCCAGAAAGGCAAGGCCGCAGGCCGCGGCAATAAGGGTCTCTGAATCATTCGGATTGAGGTCGATCGCCATCCGGAAATGCGAATTCGCGCGCTCTGGCGACGTCGCTATCAGCCAGTTCCACGCCACACTGATATGACAACGCGAGTCATACGGGTCCAGCGCAATGGAGTCCTGAGCGTGTCGAAACGCCGCTGCGCAGTCGTCCTTGCGGTTCGGGTAGCCCGGACGGACGATGGTGCGGGAGCTGAGAATCTGCGCCAGACTGGCATGACTTCCGGCAAGGCCGGGATCAAGCTCGATTGCCTGCAAGAACAAGGCCTCGGCCTTCTTGTCCGCTTCGGCCGTCCAGAGCCTGGACAGCTGATGGCCACGCAACCACAGGTCATAGGCAACCGGATTGCCCGGCGCGCTGCGGGCGTGGCGCAACAGCGTGATGTGGTTCACCTGCGAGGCAAGGTTCGACGCCACGGCCCCGGCGACTGAGGAGCTGATCTCTTGCAGCTCGTCCTCGGCGATGGGAAAAAGACCTGACCAGACCTCGCTGCTATCGCGGCAATCGATCAGCGACACGAAAATCTTCCCCTTCGGTGACCGCCAGTCGAGCACGCAATCGACAGCGAAATCGGCGCCGATTGCGCGGCCGACTGCGGTAAAGTCCACCGCGCTGGCCGAGTCGAAGCCGGTTGCAGGCCAGGGTATGACGATCCAGCAGCGAAAGCGTGCCAAGCAGGATTTGGCCAGGAAGGCAAATCCATCGCCTAGGTAGTCCTTGCTGCCATCCGTGTAACGGGTCAGCGGTGGCCGGATGGTGATCCTTGGCGGGCCATTGCGCAACGAAACGGGTGCCGCCGGCACCGCGGACGGGCGTTGTAGCGAGATCTCGCCGCGCTTAATCGCCACCAGAAGTTCGTTGGACGCTTCGCTCGGTTCGCTGTCCAGTTCGTCGGCCAACGCCTGTTCCAGATGCCCGAACTGCCGCAAGGCCGCCGACTGGTCGCCCTTAAGCGCATGGAAGCGCATCAGATACTGGTGGGCAAGTTCGTGGCTGGGTTCGATGCGCACCAGCTCTTCGGCGGCGCGAATGTCCGTGAAGGCATCAGTCGAGATGAGCCTTTCAAGGTGTCCGGTCAAAGCCATGGTCAGAGTCGAGCGCAGATGCGAGCGTTCGATCTGCAGCCAGGCCTCGAAAACCGGGGCGCTGGGCTGGGCGGGGCCGAACAGCTCGCCCTGCCAGAGGGCCGAGGCGGCAAGAAGCCTGGACGCGTCGCCGTTTCCGGCGGCGATCAGGTCGCGGAAGCGCAGCACATCGACGGCGAAAGCCGCACCACGCAGTCCGATCGTGAACCGATCCGCCTCCAGCAGGGCGCTGTCCGGCTCCAGCACCTCACGCAGCTCTTTCAGGGCCTGCCGAAGGCTGCTGCGCGCCAGCTGTTCGGGTGCAGGGTCCCAAAGCAGCGAGGCCAGTTGTTCGCGGTTCATCCGGCAGCCGGGGCTAAGCAAAAGCAGGCCGAGAACGCAGCGGGTCTTGCGGGTGCGAAAGGCGACTTCCTTGCCGGTAGAAAGCCGGACGACCCGGCAGCTTCCCAGCAGGTCGACCTGAAATCGCTCCATTCAGCCTCGCACCGGAAACTATCCTTGCGGCAGGATGGCACATTGCCAGTCAAACTTTCAACAATGAACGCGGCGTTTTCGGTTTGGCTTGAAGGTTTCACCCTATGGTTGCCAAGCTCTGGCTGGCCGCCCGGTTTCTGGCGGTGTTGCGGAAACGCGGGCCGCGATGGTCACCCCGAGAATGATGAGAAAGCAGCCGACCCCGCGCAGTGCGCCCAGGGTTTCGCCAAGGACAATCCCGGCGACAAGCGCGCCGAAGACGGCTTCCGCGCTGACAAGAATGCCGGCGCAGGTCGCCGAGACGTGCTGCTGTGCGATGGCCAGAAGGACATAGGCAAGGCCCTTCGAGACCAGTCCAAGGAACAGGATCTCTGGCAAGGCGGCGGCAAAGGCGCTTGACGTCGGAAACCCGTGCAAAGCCGCGCCGGCGCCGGTGCACAAGACTCCACAGACGGCCAGTTGCACGACCGTCATCAGGACCGGACGGCGGTAGCGTGAGACATAGATGCCAACCGCGAGGGTCCAGAACGCAAAGCCAAGCGCCGACACTAGAGCCAGAAGATCGCCGGGGCTAAAGCTGGACCAGCTTGCCCCCGTCATCAGGAAAATGCCAACGAGAGTGGCGAGGCAGGCAGGCCAGATCGCCATGTGCGGGCGCTGTGACAGAAAAAACCAGGCAAGGATCGGCGTCAGGACGGCAGCGGTGTTCACAAGAAAACCCGCGTTGGTGACCGAGGTCAGCCCGTAGCCGAACTGCATGATGGTGGTGGCGAAGGTGAAAAGGAACGCAATCGCGGCCAAAAGCGGCAGCGATCCGGTGACCGGGGGCAAACTGGATCTGCTTTCGCGCAAGGCCATCGGCAACAGCATAAGAACTCCGACCAGCGACGGAATGCCGGAGGCAGCAAAGCCGTCCAGATGTTCGAGAATGGTTTTCTGCGAAACATTGCCCATGCCCCAGGACAAGGCTGCCAGAAGTGCAAGGGAACTGGCTTTGTTCGGGGTCATCGCGTCACCGTGGCTGACCGGGCCGGGGCGTCGACAAGATGGGGCAGGGGAAGATGCATGATGAAAAGTCCTTTGGTCGCCGGACAATCGGGTCAGGGGCGCGGACCTGCGCCTTCAGAAATCAAGGGATGGCGGAGCGGGCGGCTTCTTCGTCCGGAGCCAGGACCAACCGGTGGCGCGCAAATACCGCGTAGTAGCCGATGGCCAAGGCCAGCCACACCACCACCCAGAACGAGCCTTGCAGAAAGAGCGGATCCTGAATCTGGCAAACAAGGGTCAGAAGGCAGATCACGATGGTAAGCCAGCCTCCGAACCGGCCCATCGGGCTGGTGAAAGGACGCGGCAGCAACGGATAGTCCCGCCGCAGCGCCAGGAAGGCCGCAGCGCGGGAAAGGTAGGACAGCATCGCCCCGAAGACCGCCATGTTCAGCAGGACCGACCCGATCAGCGTTCCGGCATTTTCCTGGCCCAGGCCGACCGACAGGATCAGCATGATGGCAAGGCCAAGGCCCGATCCGGCCAGCATTGCCACGACAGGCGTCTTGCGCCCGCCATGGGTCAGTGACAGTCCAGGCGGCAGGTAGCCGGACCGCGACAGCGCAAAGATCTGCCGGCCTTGCGCGAACAGGATCGCGTGAAAACTTGCGACCAGCCCGGACAGCGCAACCAGCCCCAGCACATCGGCGCTGGCTCCGCCAAAAAGAGCGCGGAACCCGTCCAGCACCGGCTCGCCCGATTGCGACAGGGCAAAAGCGCCGATTCCTTCGATCGCCGGGTTGATGGCGACGATCAGAAAGGCGGTCAGGATCAGCGTGGCAAGCGCAAGAAGAATGCCTTTTGGCATGTCACGGACCGGATCGACCGATTCCTCGGCGGCGAGCGGAGTCTCCTCGATCGCCAGGTAAAGCCAGACCGCGAAAGGCAAGGCGGCAAAGACCCCGCCCCAGCCCATGGGCAGGAACGCGCCATGGCCACCGGCAAGCTCGCTGCCATCGGCGGCGATGTTCATTGCCCAGCGGGCGAAATCGACCTGCGGCAATGCAACGGCGCAAAGAAACAGCAGGACCGCAAGCGAGGTCAGCGTCACAACCAGTGTGATCCGGAAGGTCAGCGCCACGCCCAGCATGTTGAGGCCAAGAAAGACGGCATAGGTCCCGATCCACCAGACCGGCTCGGGCACGGCTGGTCCGAAGATCGCGCTCAGGTAGGCGCCGATGAAGTAGCAGATGACGGCCGGCGTCAGCACGTATTCGATGTGCTCGCAGATCCCCGAGACGAAGCCCCAGAATGGACCAAGCGCGAACCGCGCAAAGGGATAAGAGCCGCCGTTCAGGGGCAGCGCGGTGCTCATCTCGGCTATGCAGAAGGACAGGGCGAGGAACATCACGGCCATGATTGCGGCGGCGATCAGCATTCCACCCCAGCCACCGACCGCAAGCCCGAGGTTCCATCCCGAGAAATGCCCCGAGATGACGGCCCCAACGCCCAGCGCCCAGAGTGACCAGATGCCTGCGTAGCGCCTAAGACCGCGTTTCTCGAAATAACCGGGGGCAACGTCGATGAAGGTTGCGGCAAGGGGTGCTGTTGCCGCTGACGGGGCTTTGGACATGAAATGCTCTCCTGAAGACGGCGCAGGCCGGTCATTGCCGTGGGATTTGTGGCGCAAGGTGACGTTGCGGAACCTGCCGTGACCGCGGCGTGACCTGGACGTGAAAACCCAAGGCCGGTTCCGCAGGTAGGGCCGGGGCGGAATTCCCGGCGCTTTCACGCAGCAATCACGACCTCAAGGCGAAACTTTCCTTGCCACCCGCTCCGCCATCCGCGGGCCGGACCGAGGCAAACACCGCCGCAAGGCATCACCTACTTTTCTGGAGTGCGTTGAAATGAAAACGAAACTGGTCTTTCTGCTCAGTGCTCTTGCCGCGCTTTCTGGGCCGGCACTGGCCGACACCGCTGCAACGGCGGCACAGTTCAGCGCGTGCGACCTTTCTGGGTCGTTCAGCGCGGTCACCGAAGACTGCAAGGCGCTGCAAATGGCGTTCCAGACCGAGGTCGGCGACTGCATGGCCGGATTGCGTGCCGACGCCGCCGCGCGGGCCGGCAACGCGTCCATAAGCAATTCGCACTCCAGCCGGGCGCAGTACCTGACCTGCACGGCCACTGTTCGCACCAAAATGGGTGTTGTGTCCGACTAGGCGTTGGGGCGGGTGGACTCCGCCCCTCGCACTTTCCCCGGTCTGATTTGAAGGATTTCTCGATGACACATGCATTTCCGCGGGGGCCATCGCTGCACCGCTCATTGAACGACGAGCTTCTGGACCGGCTGGTCGCGACCGAACAGCGCATGCGCGCGGCCCATCAGACGCACCTGGGCTATCCCTACAACCTGTCTTTTGGTCCGGGAGTGCCTGCCACGATGCAGCATTTCCTGATCAACAATCTTGGCGATCCCTATGTCGGATCGCACTACGCGTCCGAAGTCTGCGATCTGGAGCGCGAGGCGATATCCTGGCTGATGCGCCTTTGGGGCTGTACAAACATGGACGACTACTGGGGCACGATCGGTGCCAGTGGCACCGAAGGGAACATCTGGGGCATCTATCTTGGCCGCGAGGCTTTGCCGGATGCCGTGCTGATCCACAGTGCCGATGCGCATTATTCGATCCCCAAAGCAGCACGCATCCAGCGGGTCGAGGCCATCGAAGTGGCGTCAAACGTGGCCGGCGAGATCGACCTTGAAGCGCTGGCCAGGACCATTCCAGCACTTGGGGGACGTCCGGCGATCCTTGCGCTGACCTGTGGAACAACGATGAAGGGCGCGCATGACGACATTGCGGGTGCCCTTGCCGTGCTGGACTCGGCCGGCTACGGCCCGGACCGTCGCTATGTCCATGTGGATGGCGCATTGAATGCAATGGTGGTTCCGTTCCTGATGGGGGCGCCTGACGCGATCCGCCCGACCTTCGAGACCGGCATCGACAGCATCTCGACCTCGGGCCACAAGATGATCGGTACCCCCATGCCCTGCGGCGCACTGGTGGCCCGCCGGGTCCATGTTGACCGGATTTCGCGCGCTGTCGCATACCTGAAGTCGAACGACACGACGCTGATGGGGTCGCGCAATGGTCACGCGGTGCTGTCGATCTGGACCAGGCTTTTCGGCCATGGCTACGGGGGCTATTCACATGATGCGCTGACGTGTTCGCTGAAAGCCAAGGCTCTGGCGGACCGCCTGGGGGCGTGCGGAAGGCAGGTTCTGTGCAACCCGCACTCGCTTACGGTGGTTTTCGACGACCCGGGTGCCGAGCTTGTGAGCCGCTACCAGCTGGCCTGCTGCAAGGGGTTGGGCCATGCCATCGTCATGCCGAACGTAACCGATGACCTGCTGGACCGCTTCGCGACCGATTTCCTGAACTGGAGCAGATGGGCAAAGATTTGACCGCTTAGGTGGCGAAACCGCCAGTCCTGGCACAGGATCCGTTGGTCCAGGGCCAGGACGCGCGATGCCCGCCTGTCTTATCCGCGCGACCCGATCGGGACCGGTCCCGTCCTGTTCCGGATCACTTGGACCGGCGCTCTGCCGCTTCCCGCTGCTGCACCGGCGGGTCAACATCTGCGCGGGATGTTCCTGAAAGAGAGCCGTTGCTTGCAAGCTCTTGAGCCGCAAGCAGAACCTCGACCCGATTGCGGACGTTGAGCTTTTGAATAAGGACAGTCATGTGGTGTTTCACCGTCTTGTCGCTGATCGCCAGGTCAGACGCGATCTGCTTGTTGGTGCTGCCGCGCAAAAGCAGCCGAAGCACGTCTTCCTCGCGCTTTGAGAAGGTGACACGGGGCAGGGAGCGTTTCGTGTTTTCCTTCCGAAGCGCGGCAACGACCCGGCTTGCGAAACTTGGGGTGATGTAGGTCTCACCGGCGCTGACCCGCTCGATCGCATCGCGCAATTCTTCCAGCGTGCTGCCCTTCAGGACGAAGCCCAACGCCCCGGCCTCCAAAGTTGCGATGGCTGTGTCGATACTGTCCGATGCAGTAAACGCCAGAATTTTCGTGGCGGGGTTCCGAGATGTGACCTTGGCGATGGCTTCCAGGGTGTTGCCGGGCATGCCAAGGTCCACGACCATCACGCCGGGCCGCATGTTCTGAGCAATGTCGACGATGTCGTCGGCGGTCTTGCCGACAGCAATCACGTTCAGGTCGGTTCCCGAAGCGAACAGCCTGCAAAGGCCCGCAAGCAGAATCGGATGATCGTCAACGAAAGCGATTGTAGTCATCATCATGATTTTTACACCCGATCCGAGGATAATTAAGACCTAAAATATTGAATTCAGCAAATAAATCATTCGGAGTCGCAGAAATCTGCCGCGCCCTGTCAAACAGTATACATGGATTCCCAGGCTTTGTTGCCAATATATGGCAATCTTTGCGTGTGTCCTCGACGGGGCGCGGGGACGGGGCGCGGGAATCACCGCGTCCGGTTCCAAGCTGACCCGGCCCCCACCCTTGGCGAAGATACTGGCGCCGGCTTCCAGTCGCGGTTTCATTGGCCTGACACTGGCGCTCCAAGGTTCGGCAGGATCGGAACGGTGCCATTTCGTGCCGTGAAGGGATCTTGATGCCCGCTATGGCGCGTGCCCGGTTCCATCTGTGTTCGCATTTGGCAGCGGTAGCACCACAACCAGTGCCGCCCGATCACCGCGAGGGTCAAGTGTTGCGGTGCCGTTGAACGACGCAAGCCTGCGCCGCATGCCCTGCAAGCCAAGCTTTGGCCCGATGTCGGCAGAGGACGGTTCAACCGGACCGGCCCGCCGGCTGTCGATTGTCATGACCAGCTTCCGCTGATCGCCCGCCAGCACGACCGACACCGGGCCGTCATCGCCGTGCCGGGTCGCGTTCGTCAGCCCCTCCTGCGTGACCCGGTAAAGGCAGATTCGCCGTGGCAGGTCGAGGCTTGGCGCTGATGTGCCGGCTTCGAAGGCAAGATCAACCGCAGCGCCGGTCACGGCCCGGTGCCGCTGCACCGCAAGTTCGATGGTCTGCCTGAGATCAAGCGTTTCCAGTTCCGGCAGGATCAGCCCGGCCGCAATCCTGCGCAGTTCTTCCATGGCCTGCCGAACCAGAGCGACCGGCGAAGCCTTGTCCTGCGACCGGGGCAACGGCATGTCGGCTGCCATCAGCGACGCAAGCCCAAGCAACTGCACCGGGCCATCGTGGATCTCGGCGCCCACAAAGTTCAGTATCTGCTCGTTGGCCTGTGCCGCATCCAGTCGGGCCTGCTCGGACTCGTTGCGAAGCGCCCGATTGCTGGCAACCAGTTCGCGTTCGACCTCAAGGCGCGCGCGCAGCTCCTCGCTTTGCCGTGCGCTGAACGTCAGCATGCCGATCACGCCCAGCATTGCGACGCCAATCGACAGCCAGACGGTCCGCTCGAAGCGCCAGGAATCCGCGACGATTGACGCGGCATCCACATAAAGCTCGCCGACCGCAATCGGCCTGCCCATCTGCGGATCGAGGATCGGCAAGTAGATCTCGAGATAGGGCAAAGGCAGCGGTCCCGTGGCATCGCCGTGTTCGAGGGTTTCGATGTGGGTCGGCGGATTTCCGGAAATCGCGCCCTCCAGCTCGACCGCATCGAGGTTGGAGTTTTCGGTATCTTCGGTGCTGGAATAGACCAGCTTGCCGTTCAGAAGCCAGATTTGCACGACGAAATTCGGCCGCGATTCAAGGTGCCGGGACAACGCCGCCTCGATTTCCCGAAGCTCCAGCTTTTCGTTGACGCTGTTGCCGACATAGGCCCGGGCGTAGGGCTCAAGGAACTGGTCGACGTAGATCTTGGCAAGCTCCGAATACGAGTGCAGCAACGTGGCCCGGAACCGGTCGACAATGTAGAGCCCTGTTCCGGCCATCATCAGCACGGTCAGGACCGTGAGGGCGACCGGGACGGCGCGCAGCCGGCCCGTCAGAAAGCCGAACCGGGCCATCAGCGTTGAACCTTGCGGGGAAATTCAGGTTCGGTCGGGCGAATCGAGGTTCGCATCCACTCTCCACTGCCAAAGTAGCTAACGTGTTGGTTGAAGCTGACAAGAAATGAGGCGAGTTGCAAAGGTCAGCGCATGTATCACATGCTTTGAATGCGTTTACAAAGGATTAACGAAGGTTACCGGAATCGTCCCGCGGCAAGAGTCAGACCTTGGTCGCAATTGATGTGGGACTTTAGGCGCGAGCGCCCGGCAGACCTTTGTGCCGGCAGGTCGGGCGACCTAGGGCAATTCCGGGCCTGCCACATTTGTGCCAATATTGCGGTAAGCCCCGGTCCGGCTGCCAGCCGAAGGACCCCAGGGCGCAAGTCCGCTGCGAACTGACAGCTAAATAGATGATTTTAATATTGATCCCGCGATTTGCTTCGCCGGGACACAGGGAGTCTTTGTCATGACCGTTAAGCTCAACCTTGCCGATCTCACCTTTATCCTGCGTCAGATCAAGATTGCGGAAGCCAATGCCGCGGGAACGGCGCTGACCGATATCTGGGTGGATGCGAATGGCAATGTCGTGCCGGCGGGAACGGCTGGCGCGCTGCCGGCGATCTCGGATCCGCACCTGCCCTTTGGCCTGCGCACGGTTGATGGCACCTTCAACAACCTGGTGGACGGCCGCGAGACCTGGGGCGCCGCCGACCAGCCGATGCCGCGCCTGCTGGATCCGAACTGGCGCGATGACATGGACGGGGACTTGATGCCGCTGGGTCCGCCCGGGCCGGGTCAGCGAGTGGTCACGAACACCAATTACGGGGCCAACGGCAACGTGGCCGACGCCGACCCCCGCCTTATCTCGAACCTCGTGGTCGACCAGTCGATCACGAACCCGGCGGCGGTCGAAGCCTGGTTCGCCAATGACGCGGCCCTTGCGGCCTTCCATGTGCGCTACGGCGAGAATGCCATCGCGGTGCGTCCCGGCGAAGCCCCGGTGCTGCCAGAGCTGATGAACGCAGGGTTCGAGGAGCAGTCGCTTGCGGACGGAGCACTGGGCGTCACCACCGACAACGAGCGTGGAAACTACACAGTTGGCGCGCCGAACGGCTGGACGATGTCTGGTGGGACTGGTGGCCTCTATTCGCCGACGGCAGGGATCATCGACGAGACCGGCATCGCCGGAAGCAATGTCGCCTGGATCACCGACGGGGCAACCCTGTCGCAAGACGTGGGCGCTGTCGCTGCCGGGGCGAGCTATACCTTCGCCTTCCGGGCCGGCGACCGGACGGATATGGAGTGGAGCGGCGGATCGGCGCGCATGGTTGCCGTTTCGGAGGACTTGCTTACCACCGTCTTTCTTGCACAGACCTCACTGCCGATGCCGGGCGACGGCTCATGGGAAAACGTATCCTTGACCACGACCGCTTTGCCTGAAGCACTTGCGGGCTACACCCTGCGGGTGGAAATCCAGCAGACCGGTGGCGGCCAGGTGCTGATCGATGCGGTTTCGGTCACCTCGTCGCAGGCGAACATGATCGCCATCGACAACGTCGACATGTCTTCGCTGCCGAACCTGGCGCCGGATGACGGGATCTCGGCTCCGTTCAACGCCTGGATGACCTTCTTCGGCCAGTTCTTCGACCACGGTCTTGACCTGATCAGCAAGGGCGGCAACGGCACGGTCTATATTCCGCTTCAGGCGGATGACCCGCTGCTTACCCATGGCCCGAACGGCATCGCCGGCGACGGCGATGAAGTTACGCCCGACCGTGCCTTCATGGCCCTGACCCGGTCCACCCCGACTGCCGGCCCCGGTGCCGACGGAATCATGGGCACTGGCGACGACACCACGCATGAAGGCAACAACACCACCACGCCGTTTGTTGACCAGAACCAGACCTACACCTCGCACGCGTCGCACCAGGTGTTCCTGCGCGAATACGAACTGGACGCAGGCGGCCGCCCGATTGCCACCGGCAACCTGCTTGACGGTGCCGGCGGCGGGCTGCCGACCTGGGCCGACGTGAAGGCGCAGGCGCTGGAAAAGCTTGGCATCCAGCTGTCGGATATGGACGTGCTGAACGTGCCGCTGCTGCGGACCGACGCCTATGGTGAATTCATCCGCGATCCGGTCACCGGCTTCCCGCAGGTCGTGACCAACATGGTCGTTGATCCCCTTACGCAGGTGGTCACCTATACCACCGTCTCGGGAACCCCCGGCGCGCCCGTCGTGCTGAGCGGCTTGAGTGGCGGGGCTGGCCCGGCCCGGACCGCGCATGCCTTCCTTGACGACATTGCGCACTCTGCGGCACCGGGCGTCGGCAAGGTTGCGGACGGCGACAGCGCAATCGGACTGATTGACAGCAACGGCGACCCGATCGTCCCGATCAACGGCCGCACGACCGCTTACGACAACGAGCTTCTTGACCGGCACTTCATCACCGGCGACGGGCGCGGGAATGAAAACATCGGGCTGACGGCGGTGCACCACGTGTTCCACCAGGAACACAACCGCCAGGTCGCGGCACAGAAGCTGACGATCCTCGACTCGGGCGATGTCAGTCTGATCAACGAGTGGCTGGCGACCGACATTGCGGTTGGGGGCCTTGGCGGCTACGCAGCGATGACTGCGCTGCAAAAGACCGATTTCGCCGCGACGCTGGACTGGGACGGCGAGCGCCTGTTCCAGGCGGGCCGCTTTGCGACCGAAATGCAGTATCAGCACCTGGTGTTCGAAGAGTTCGCCCGGAAGATCCACCCGAACATCGACCCCTTCATCTTCAACAACATCACCGAAATCAATCCGGCGATCTTTGCCGAGTTCGCGAACGTGGTCTACCGCTTCGGCCATTCGATGCTGACCGACTCGATGCCGCGGGTCTTCGTTGACCCAGACACCGGTGCAGTCATCAACGGACCTAACGACGACATCGGGCTGATCGCGTCCTTCCTGAACCCGGTCGCCTATGACCTGAACGGGACCATTTCGGCCGACGCGGCTGCTGCTGCCATCGTTCTTGGGATGACAGCGGAACGCGGCAACCAGATGGACGAATTCATCGTCGGATCGCTGCGCAACAACCTTGTCGGCCTGCCCTTGGACCTTGCCGCGCTGAACATCGCGCGGGGCCGGGATACCGGCATGCCCACCTTCAACGACACCCGCGCGCAGCTTTACGCGCAGACCGGGTCAAGCTGGCTGAAGCCCTATACCAGCTGGGCCGATCTTGCGGCGAACCTGAAGAACCCGATGACGATCGTGAACCTGATCGCCGCCTACGGCACGCATGACGCGATCGAGGCCGCGATCTCGCTGGCAGACAAGCGGGCCGTCGCCTTTGATCTTGTCTTCGGCGGCGACAATTTCAGCGACGCGGAAAGGATGGACTTCCTGCATTCCCGCGGCACCTGGGCCGGGGTTGAGACGGGTCTGAACGAGGTCGACCTCTGGGTTGGCGGTCTGGCCGAGCAGATCATGCCGTTCGGCGGCATGCTGGGTTCGACCTTCACCGCGATCTTCGAAGCACAGATGGAGGCGCTGCAGTTCGGTGACCGCTTCTACTATCTGTCGCGGACCCAAGGGCAGAACTTCCTGAACGAACTGGAGCAGAACTCGTTCTCGAAGATGCTCTTGGCCAACACCACACTGGCCCAGCCCGGTGCCGACGGTATCCGAGGCACGGAAGATGACATCATCGCCCGGCATATCGGCATCGACTCCTTCGCGAAATACGACTTCGTGCTGGAGGTGAACAAGGCGAACCAGCTTATCGAGGATCCGGAAGGAAACGACCCGCTGCTGGAAAGCCTTGGCTTCACCAAAGTTGTGCGGGATGACCCCTCCACTGCGGCGGTCGAGACCAACTACCTGCGCTTCACCGGTGGCGAGCATATCGTGGTCGGCGGCACCGATGGCGACGACACGATCATCACCGACGATGGCGATGACGGCATCTGGGGTGACGGCGGCAACGACTTCATCCAGTCGGGCTTTGGCGTCGACCTGGTGAACGGCGGTGCCGGCAACGACATCCTGCTGGATGCCGGGGACGAGGCCGACTTCCTCAAGGGCGAAGAAGGCGACGACGTGGTCGGCACCTCCAGCGGCCTTGACATCCTGATGGGTGGCACGGGCAAGGACGTGATCTTCCTTGGTGCCGATGCCTCCGAGATCTTTGCCGGCGAGGGCGACGACTTCCTGATGGGCGGCGATGGCGCCGATGTCCTGATGGGCAACGAGGGCAATGACTGGATTGAAGGCGGCGGCGGGTTCGACGGCATTGCCGGCGATAATACCGAGTTGTTCTTCAACAGCCGCGTCGTCGGCCATGACGTGATGTTCGCGGGGACCGAAGAACAGGATTTCGACGCCGAATCCGGCGATGACATCATGGTCCAGGGCGAAAGCGTGATGCGCAACGAGGGCATGTTCGGTTTCGACTGGGTGGCCTACAAGGGCGTCCAGATCGCGGCGAACGCCGACATGCGCATCAAGATCTTCACAACCGAAGAGCAGGACATCCTGCGCAACCGGTTCGACAAGGTCGAGGCGCTGTCCGGTTGGGAAAAGAACGACGTGCTGCGGGGTGATGACCGCGTTTCGGGCACTGCCGTGCTAGCAGCGGGCGGAAACGAAGGCATCTTCGACAACGACGGGCTTGACCAGGCGGGGATCGACCGCATCGCCGGGCTGAACGGCATCGTCAATCTGGCGGTCGGGCAGACCACCTGGGACGAGGGCAACATCATCCTTGGCGGCGGCGGGTCGGACGTGATGACCGGCGGCGGTGGCGATGACATCCTTGACGGCGACCGCTGGCTGAACGTGCGGATCCGGATCACCGGCGCACCGGGCGATGCGAACTCCGATGCAAACGAAATCGCGACGGTCGACTCGCTGAAGTACATCTTCAGCGGTGCAGACGGGGTCGATGCGACCTGGGTCGGCAAAAGCCTCTTCGAACTTCTGGTGGCGCGGGTCGTCACGCCCTCGCAGATGCATATCGTCCGGGAAATCCTGGATGACGGCGGTGTGGGCGACAGCGACGTCGCGGTCTTCGGCGATGACCGGGCTCAGTATACCATCACCACGATGGAAGACGGGTCGGTGCGGGTGGCTCATACCGGCTTCGGCAACAACGCCGATGTCGTGCTGGACGACGGAACCGACACACTGCGCAAAATCGAAGTCCTGCGCTTCCGCGATGGCGATTTCAACGCCGCTGGCGGCGGTGGCACGGCCATTGGCGTTCCGGCGCCGGGCTCCGAGCAGCGGCATGATCTGCCGTTCCTCGAGAATCTCCTGGCCGCCATCGCCGCCCGGCCGGCCGCCAGCCGGCCCCACTTCCTGTTCTTTT
>JANOER010000109.1:0-14730 GCA_031441285.1 Rhodobacterales bacterium | reverse complement strand
GTCACGAAGTAGGGCGACAGATAGCCACGGTCGAACTGCATCCCTTCGACCACTTCGGTCTCTGTTTCCAGGCCCTTGTTCTCTTCGACGGTGATCACACCCTCGTTGCCGACCTTCTGCATCGCTTCCGCGATCCGCCGGCCGATTTCCGATTCGCCGTTGGCGCTGATCGTGCCGACCTGCGCCACTTCGGCGCTGTCCTTCACGGGGCGGGCCATCGCCTTGATCGCGGCGACGACGTTGGTCGTGGCCAGGTCGATCCCGCGCTTCAGGTCCATCGGGTTCATGCCGGCGGCAACAGCCTTCATGCCTTCCTTGATGATCGCCTGAGCGAGGACCGTCGCGGTGGTGGTGCCGTCGCCGGCCTCGTCATTGGTGCGGGAAGCGACTTCCTTCACCATCTGCGCGCCCATGTTCTCGAACTTGTCGGCCAGTTCGATTTCCTTGGCGACCGTCACGCCGTCCTTGGTGATCCGGGGCGCACCGAAGGACTTGTCGAGGATGACATTGCGGCCTTTCGGGCCCAGCGTCACCTTGACGGCGTCGGCCAGAATGTTGACGCCGCGCAGCAGGCGGTCGCGGGCGTCGGTGTTGAACTTGACGTCTTTAGCAGCCATTTTGATAGCTCCTTGAGAAGGGGTTGAATGCGGTAAAGCGCAGGCCGGGCTTCAGCCCGGCTTACCCTCAGGCGATGATGCCGAGGATGTCGCTTTCCTTCATGATCAGCAGGTCTTCGCCGTCAAGCTTGACCTCTGTGCCCGACCATTTGCCGAACAGGATACGGTCGCCGGCCTTGACGGACGGAGCGATCAGCTCGCCCGAATCCTTGCGGGCGCCTTCGCCCACAGAAATGATCTCGCCCTCGGCGGGCTTTTCCTTGGCGGTATCGGGGATGATCAGGCCGCCCTTGGTCTTGTCTTCGCCTTCGATGCGGCGAACCAGAACGCGGTCATGCAATGGTTTGAAAGCCATCTGGGGTACTCCCTTGAGTTTCCAGGTTTGATCTCGATTAGCACTCAGACAACCCAAGTGCTAACGATGCTCAGGTAGGTGAAGCCCGACCTCAAGTCAACACCCGCCCGGCAATTTGCATTGCCTTTTGGATGGCAGATGCCACCATGCGCCCAACCTCTGACATCAGCCGAACAAAGGCCCGCATGACCCGCCTTCTCAGCCTCCTCGCTCTCGCCTTTTCCATCCTTGCCGCTCCGGTTTCCGCCCAGTGCGCGGGCAGGAACCTCTTCGCCACCATGGCGCCGGACCGCCTGGCCGCGATCACCGCCGCCGCGGATGCCGTGCCATTTCCCCGCGGCAACCTTTGGCGCGCCACGCGGGGCGACGCGGTAATCACCCTGATCGGCACCTACCATTTCGACGATCCCCGCCACGCGTCGACGCTTGCGGCGATCACCCCGGCGATTGCGGCGGCCTCTGCCGTTCTGGTCGAGGCCGGGCCGGATGAACAAACGGCGCTTCTCGACCTCATCGCCCGCGATCCCGGCAAGATGATGATCGTGGATGGCCCGACGCTTCTGGAACGCCTGCCCGCCAAGACCTGGGACCAGCTAAGCACCGCGCTGGCGGCGCGCGGCGTCCCGGGCTTCATGGCGGCCAAGCTGCAGCCGTGGTATGTCGCGGTGATGCTGTCGATCCCGCCCTGCGCGATGGCCGAGATGGCCGACCCCAAGGGACTTGACGGGCTGGTGATCGACGCGGCCACCGCAGCCGGCGTGCCGGTCCGGGGGCTGGAACCCTTCGACGCCGTCTTCACCATCTTCGACGCGTTGTCCGAAGCCGAAATGATCGCCATGATCGAATCCACCCTCGCGGTGGACGATCAGGCCGAGGACTATTCCGCAACCCTTGCCGACAGCTACTTTTCCGGGACCAGCCGCATGATCTGGGAATACATGCGCGACGAAAGCTACAGCCTGCCCGGCTACACGCGCGATCGGATCGACGCCGAATTCGCCCGGATGGAGGAACTTCTGATGGCGGCGCGCAACCGGTCCTGGATCCCGGTTCTGACGGACGCCGCGGCCGAAGGCCCGGTCTTCGTGGCCTTCGGGGCGCTGCACCTTTCCGGACAGGATGGCGTGCTGAACCTCCTGCAGGCCGAGGGCTTCACCATGGAACCGCTTGATCTGCCGTGATCCGAAGCCGGTCCCGCGTCTTTGCGGGCGATTCCTGTATTGTCTGCTTCCAAAGCCGCAGCTAGGGTTTTCACCCAGAGATCAGGAGTCATGCGATGCACACGGCTCCCGTCTCCAGACACCTCTTCGGCATCCTGTGCGTCACCGTGGCCACCATCGCCTGGAGCACGGCCGGTTTCTTTACCCTCAGCGTCTCGGTCGACACGCCGACCGTTCTGCTCTGGCGTGGCCTCTTTGGAGCGCTGGGCCTGCTTGTGGTGCTGGTCTTGCGCGAAGGGGTCCCGGGGCTTGCGGGGTTTCGCAAGCTTGGGTGGTTCGGCTGCGCCTTAGCCGGCTGCGGCGGGCTTGCGATGCTGTCCAACATCCTGGCGCTGCGAGAAACCTCTGTCGCCCATGTCGCCGTGATCTACGCAGCCGCCCCCTTCTTTGCGGCAGCCCTTGGATGGCTCTTTCTGAAGGAACGGCCAAGCCGGTCGGCCGCTTTCGCAAGCCTTGTCGCCTTCGTCGGTGCCGTGATCATGGTCGGACTGGGCGGGGAGGGAACGCTGCGCGGCGATGCGCTGGCTACGGTCTCGGTCGTCGCCTTCTCCGGAGTCATCGTCATCATGCGGCGTAACCCCGGCATTCCGAACCTCGCCGCGTCGATCCTTGCCGTCTTGATCTCAACCATCGTCGCGACCCCTTTCCTGGCCGATTTCGCTTTGCCCATGCAGGATCTGCCGATGCTGGCCGCCTTTGGGATCGTCAACTCGGCGCTTGGCATCCTGTTCTTCCTGATCGGAGCGAAGCATCTGCCCGCCATCCAAACGGCATTGATCACTGCGCTGGAAACGCCGCTCGCGCCTTTCTGGGTGTGGCTTGCCTTCGGGCTTGCCCCCAGCCTGCTGACCGTGGTTGGCGGGATGATCGTCGTCGGCGCGGTCGTCTGGCACATCGTTCAGGACACGAAGGGCTAGCCGGGACAGGTCCACCCGCCCCGCACGCCGCTCAGGGATCGCGCCCCCGTGACAAGCCCGCAGCCACCGCCTATAAACCGCGCGAAATCCCATCCCATAGGCGCATTCATGACCACCCTCGTCTTCGGCCACAAATCCCCCGACACCGACGCCACGCTGTCTGCCATCATCTGGGCCTGGTATCTGACCAACCGTCGCGCCACCCCGGCCGAGCCGCGCCTTCTGGGCGAACCCAACACCGAAGCCGCCTTCGTGTTAAGCCACTGGGGTTTCCCGAAACCCGCCATCATCGCTGATGTCGAGGCCGGCCAGGACGTGATGATCGTCGACACCAACAACCCCGCCGAACTTCCTCCGTCGATCAACGAAGCCAACATCAAGGCGATCATCGACCATCACATGCTGGTCGGTGGCCTGAAGACCAAATCCCCGATCACGATCGTCATGCGCCCATTGGCCTGCACTGCCACGGTGATGCACGACATCATGGGCGCTGACGTGGCCGACCTTCCGCGCGACATCAAGGGTGCCATGCTCTCCTGCATCCTGTCGGACACGCTTGAGTTCCGCTCGCCCACCACCACGCCGCATGACAGGTCGGTGGCAGAGAAACTCGCGGCCGATCTTGGTGTCTCGATCCCTCAGCTGGCCGCGAAGATGTTCGAAGCCAAGTCGGACGTCTCGGCCTTTTCCGACGCGGCGCTTCTGCGGATGGACAGCAAGGAATACACCGTCGCCGGCAAGGAACTCCGCATCTCGGTGCTGGAGACCACCGCACCTGCGGTCATCCTCGACCGCAAGGCCAGCCTGATGCGCTCTATGCTGGACGTCGCAAAAGAGGACGGCGCCGATCAGGTCCTGCTCTTCGTCATCGACATCCTGAAAGAGGAAGCGACGCTCCTCGTCCCGAACGATCTGGTGAAGCAGTTGGCCGAAGCCTCGTTCGGCGCCAAAGTGACCGGCGACACCGTGGTCCTGCCCGGCATCATGAGCCGCAAGAAGCAGATCATCCCGTCGCTGAAGCTCTGATGGAAGGGGCAGGCGTCGGGCTTTCTTGCCATACGCCTGCCAGACAGGTGCCAGACGGATGCCAGACGCATGACCTTTCGTTAAGCTGGTCCGGAATCTCCGCAGAAAGGGCCCTAGAATGACCGAAATCATCCGCTCCCTCGCCGATCTTTCCGGCCACTATGACGCCGTTTTCTGCGACCTCTGGGGCTGCCTGCACAACGGCAAGACGGCCTATCCGGCGGCGGTAGCCGCCCTGCAAGGCTATCGTGCTGCGGGGGGAAAGGTTGTCCTTCTGACCAATGCTCCACGTCCGAAAGCCAGCGTTGTCAAGCAGTTGCAGACGCTTCGCGTCCCCCGCGACGCCTGGGACATCGTTGTGACCTCGGGCGATGCAGCGCAGCTGGGGATGATCTCCGGCGCCGTGGGCCAGATGGTTCACCACATCGGCGCTCCGAAGGATGACGTCTTCTTCACCGATTTCGCCGAGGATCTGGCCGAATATGCCCTGACCCGGCCCGTGATCCACCGGGTTGCGCTTGCAGAAGCACAAGGCATCGTCTGCACCGGCCTGAAGGACGACATAACCGAAACCCCGGACGACTACCGCGCCGCGCTTCTGTTGGGCAAGACCCTCGGCTTGCCGATGCTCTGCGCCAACCCGGACGTGGTCGTCGACCTTGGCGACAAGCGGCTATACTGCGCCGGGGCGTTGGCCGAAGCCTATGAGGCGATGGGCGGCACCGCGCTTTACTTCGGCAAGCCGCACCCTCCGATCTACGATCTTGCCCGCCGGCGGCTGGTGGAAGCCGGCGGCCTTTCAGATCCGCAAATCCTGTGCATCGGCGACGGGATTGCCACTGACGTGCAGGGCGGCATGTCCGAAGGGCTGGATACGCTTTTCATCACCGGCGGACTTGCGGCCGACGCGTTCGGCCCCGATGCCGAAAACCCTGATCCGGGCTTTCTTGACGCCTGGTTGGAAGCACGGCAGTTGTCGCCGACCTTTGCCATGGGCCGCTTGCGCTAGATCACCGATCCGCAACTTTCATACCAATTAACGGCCGATTTTGTTCTAAAGTTGCGCGATGGATTGCGGTGCGTCGCGGCACCTGCTAGCTTCCCGTTCGGAATCAAGGGATTCGGTCACCATGCTGGACAACATGCCCCGCGGAACCATCTGCATCGAAGACATCGAGATCGGCATGTCGCGTCACCTGACGAAGACCGTAACCGACCGGGATATCGAGCTTTTTGCCGAGGTTTCGACCGACCGCAACCCCGTCCACCTTGATGAATCCTACGCCCAGGACACGATCTTCGCCGGTCGCATCGCGCATGGGATGCTCACCGCCGGGCTGATCTCGGCCGTCATCGGCGAACAGCTTCCGGGCCATGGCACCGTCTACCTTGGCCAAAGTTTGCGCTTCATGGCCCCCGTCCGCCCCGGTGACACCGTGCGGGCCGAGGTGACCGTGACCGCCATCGACCACGCAAAACGCCGGGTGACCCTTGAAACCCAGGCCGCAGTCGGTAAAACCGTGGTTCTGAAGGGCGAGGCGCTGGTTCTTGCGCCCAGCCGCAAGTTCGACTGACGGTTTGACTGACGGGGCATCAGCCCTGAAAAGGGCAGGATGCTGCAACATTTTCACTGGCATGGGCTTGACCCGTCAGCGCGCGGCACCTCGGTCGCCATGGGCAATTTCGACGGCATCCACCGGGGCCACCGGTCGGTGGTCGACCTTGCACGGGGTCATGGCCCGCTTGGGATCCTGACCTTCGAACCCCATCCCCGACAGTTCTTCGCGCCCCATTTGCCGCCGTTCCGCCTGATGAACGCCGAGGCCCGCGCCAACCGCCTGGCCCGGCTTGGCGTCGACCACCTGTTCCAGCTGCCCTTCGACGTCACTCTTGCCAGCCTCACGCCCGAAGCCTTCGTGTCTGAAGTGCTGCACGACGGGCTTGGCATCGCCCATGTCGTCGTCGGCGCGGACTTCTGCTTCGGAAAGGGCCGCAAGGGCACCACTGCTGACCTTGCACGGTTCTGCGACGAAAAGGGAATCGGCATCACCATCGCTCCGCTTGTGACCGAAGCCGGGGCCGGGATTTCCTCTACCCAGATCCGCACCGCCCTAAGCGAAGGCCGCCCCCGCGATGCCGCCGCCATGCTTGGCCACTGGCACCGGATCGAAGGCGCAGTGCTGCACGGCGAAAAGCGCGGGCGCGAGCTTGGCTATCCGACTGCCAACATGTCCCTTGACGGGCTGCACCTGCCGCGCTTCGGCGTCTATGCCGTGCTGGTCGACATCCTGACCGGCCCGCAGCAGGGCCACTACCACGGCGCTGCCAGCCTGGGCGTGCGGCCGATGTTCGGTGAGAACCGCCCGAACCTTGAAACCTTCCTCTTCGACTTCACGGGCGATCTTTACGGCCAGCACCTGTCGGTCGCGCTGGTCGATTTCCTGCGCCCCGAGTTGAAGTTCGACGGCTTGCCTGCCCTCATCACACAGATGGAAGCAGACTGTGCCAAGGCTCGCGGCATCCTTGCGGCAGTCTGATAGTCGCTGAT
The DNA here is from genome assembly GCA_031441285.1 of Rhodobacterales bacterium. Classification (GTDB taxonomy): domain Bacteria; phylum Pseudomonadota; class Alphaproteobacteria; order Rhodobacterales; family Rhodobacteraceae; genus Tabrizicola. The sequence continues at coordinate 8,044 of JANOER010000109.1, read as the reverse complement.
CAGCCGTGGCGATTGGGCGCATCCCCCAGCGCGATCAAAAGCAGGATTGCAAGCAGGGGCGTCCCGATCACGCTGATGCAGATCCAGATGAACCAGTTTCGCCCCCGCGACGCCGCCATCTGGGCTGGCAGGATGATCGAAAACCAGAACAGGAACACCAGCGCGACAAAGCCAAGAAGCAGGCCAATTCCGTCTCCAACCAAGGTGCCACTCTCCAGTCGACCGCAAGCTGTCCTGCTGCGAAGTCGTGCCGCGACACTAGCAAGCCGCAAGAACTTTCGGCAACCTCTTCCCTTTTCCGCGCTGGCACAGCACCTTGCACTCATGGAAAAGACCCGCCCCCGTTTCTGGGAAACCGTTCCCCTTGCCAAGATGACCCCCACCGAATGGGAGTCACTCTGTGACGGCTGCGGCAAGTGCTGCCTGAACAAGCTTGAGTATGAAGACACCGGCGAAGTTGCATATACCCGCGTTGCCTGCCGGCTTCTGGACGGCGAGGCCTGCCGCTGCATGGACTATCCCAACCGCCGGCGGCACGTCCCGGAATGCGTGTTCCTGACGCCAAAGACCCTGCCCAAGGTCGCCTACTGGATGCCCTCGACCTGCGCCTACAAGCTTCTGTTCCAGAAAAAGAAGCTGCCGAACTGGCACCCGCTGATCACCGGCGACCCTGACAGCACGCACAAGGCCGGCCAGTCGGTCCGGGGGATGACGGTCTCGGAAAACCTGATCCCGGAAGACGACTGGGAAGACTATCTGATCGAGGACACCCCCTGATGCAGTTTGGCTCTGACAACACCTCGGGTGCGGCGCCCGAGGTCATGGCTGCGCTGCTGAAAGTGAACGCGGGCTACGACCGGTCCTATGGCGAGGATGCCGCCATGGCGCGGGTCACGGCGCAGGTCCGCGAGCTTTTCGATGCGCCTCAGGCCGTCGTCCATCTGGTGGCGACCGGCACGGCGGCGAACGCACTGGCGATCGCCACCCATTGCCCGCCCTGGGGCGCGGTGTTCTGCCACACCCATGCGCATGTTGCCGAAGACGAATGCAACGCGCCCGAATTCTATTCCGGTGCCAAGCTGGTTCTGGTTCCGGGCGCGCAGGGCAAGATCACGCCCGCATCGCTTGCCAAAGCGCTTTCCAGCACCGGCGAAGGCGGGGTGCATGGCGTGCAGCGCGGCATGCTGACCCTGACCAACGTGACCGAGGCCGGAACGGTCTATTCCCCGGCCGAAATCGCGGCCCTGACCGGGTTGGCCAAGGCGCACGCCCTGCCCTGCCATCTGGACGGCGCGCGCTTTGCCAATGCGCTTGTCGCCACCGGCGCCACCCCGGCGGATCTGTCCTGGAAGGCCGGAATTGACGTGCTGTCGCTGGGCGGCACCAAGAACGGCTGCCTTGGGGTCGAGGCGGTGGTTCTGTTCAACCCGGCGAAGGCGTGGGAGTTCGAGCTGCGCCGCAAGCGCGGAGGGCACCTTTTCTCCAAGCACCGGTTCCTTTCGGCGCAGATGGACGCCTATCTGACCGATAGTCTCTGGTTGCGGCTGGCGGCCGGGGCAAATGCCATGGGCCAGCGGCTGGCGGCGGGGTTGCGGGCTAAGAGGCTCACCTTGCCCGAGGCCCCGGCGAACATGCTTTTCCCCGAATGGCAGGCCGGCACGCATGACCGGCTTGAAGCCTCCGGGGCCGTCTACAACCGGATGCCCGCCCCCGAAGACCGCGAACGGGCGCGGCTGGTGACCAGCTGGTCAACGACACCGGCCGATGTGGACGCTTTCCTCGCCGCGCTCTGACCGATTGGCGCTGCGTTCGCGGTGAATTTCAGCGCTAGGGGCGGCGGTCCCGGTTTGCAACGCCCGGCCCGGATGATAAGCGAAGGCAGCGTCACGCAACCGTCATCCGGAGATCCCATGCCCGCTGTCACCGAACCGAAGCTGATCGCCGGAAACGCCAACCTTCCTCTGGCAAAATCCATCGCCCGACGCATGTCGATGCATCGCGGGATGAGCGTGAACCTGGTCGAAGCGCGGGTCGAACGGTTCAACGACCAAGAGATCTTCGTCGAGGTGTTCGAAAACGTCCGCGGCGAGGACATGTACATCATCCAGTCCACGTCGAACCCTGCGAACGACAACCTGATGGAGCTTCTGATCATGACCGACGCGCTGCGAAGGTCCAGCGCCAGCCGGATCACCGCCGTAATCCCCTATTTCGGCTACGCCCGGCAAGACCGCCGCGCCAAGGCCCGCACGCCGATCACCGCCAAGCTGGTCGCCAACATGATCGCCGAGGCCGGGGTTGACCGGGTGCTGACGCTTGATCTTCACGCGGCCCAGATTCAGGGGTTCTTCGACATTCCCGTGGACAACCTTTACGCCGCCCCGGTCTTTGCGCTGGACATCGAGCACAACTTCAAGGGCCAGATGCAGGATCTGATGGTCGTCTCGCCGGATGTGGGCGGCGTGGCCCGCGCGCGCGAACTTGCGCAGCGGATCGGCGCGCCCTTGGCCATCGTCGACAAGCGGCGCGAAAAGGCGGGCGAGGTCGCCGAGATGACCGTGATCGGCGACGTGCGGGGCCGCAAGTGCATCATCGTCGACGACATCTGCGACACGGCCGGGACGCTGTGCAAGGCCGCCGTCACGCTGATGGAAGCCGGCGCCGTCGAGGTTCACTCCTACATCACCCATGGCGTGCTGTCGGGGCCGGCTGTCGAGCGGGTCGAGAACTCGGTGATGAAATCGCTGGTCATCACCGATTCGATCGAACCGGGCGAAACGGTCCGGGCCGCGAAGAACATCCGCATCGTGCCGACGGCCCCGATGTTCGCACAGGCGATCCTGAACATCTGGGGCGGGATGTCCGTCTCGTCGCTGTTCGAGACCGATACCCTGGTCCCGATCTACGAAGGGCTGTACCAGCGCAGCTGACGCGCCGTCCTAGTCGACGCTCCAGTCGTTTTCGTCCCAACAGCTTCCGATGGCCATCCATGTTGCCCGGACGCGGGCAACATGAGTGTCACCCCAGGTCTTAAACACGATGTCGAAACCGCGCGGTGTCACATTCTCGGCGGTCAGATCGATCCGCGAATTCGTCAGGTGGTCGATGTCCCACATCGACAAGCCGATCGTGATCAACGGATTGTCGGCGAAGGCGGCGGCGAACTTTTGCGCCACGCGCACTTCGCGCGGGCCGGTTCCCTGCCACATCGGACCGCCGTCCAGAAAGTCGTTGAAAAGGACACAAGCGCCCTGATCGATGCAAACTGCACCGGAAAACCGTTTCATGTTGCCACACCAACCACCATCCCGACAGAAGCTAACCAAGGTTTGTGGGCAAAACTGTGGTCGCAGAATGCAAAACCCCGGAAAACCGGGGCTTTGTCATGTTACCGCAGGGCGTAGGGGCTTTACTGCCCGGCAGCCGTCCGCAGGGCCTGAAGGTCGGCCAGGGCCTTGTCGGCGCTGTCCTTGTCAGAGCCGGTGGCCAGCGAAGCCGTGGCGTCCTCGATCAACTTGTCCAGCGCAGCCGGGGTCAGTTCGTCCAGCGACAGCGCCTGTTCGGCCAGAACCGAAACGCCCGTGGCGCTGATCTCGGCGAAACCGCCGGTCACCGCGAAGGCCCTGGTCCCGTCGGCGCCGACGACCCGAAGGATGCCGGGGCGCAGCGAGGTGATGGTCGAGGCATGCCCCTCCATCGCCGTCATGTCGCCCATGGCGCCCGGGATCTGCACCTCGGTCGCCGCGAAGGACGCAAGGCGCCGCTCGGGGCTGACGAGGTCGAATTGCAGCGAACCTGCCATCACGCCCCCTTATGCCGCTGCTGCGGCAAGTTTTGCGGCCTTGGCCTTCACGTCCTCGATGTCGCCGACCATGTAGAAGGCGGCCTCGGGCAGGTGGTCATACTCACCCGCAACCACGGCCTTGAACGACGAGATCGTCTTCTCCAGCGGCACCTGCACGCCCGGCGAACCGGTGAACACCTGCGCCACGTCAAACGGCTGCGACAGGAAGCGCTGGATCTTCCGGGCACGGGCCACGGTCAGCTTGTCCTCTTCCGACAGTTCGTCCATGCCAAGGATGGCAATGATGTCCTGCAGCGACTTGTAGCGCTGCAGGATGCCCTGCACCGACCGCGCGACATCATAGTGTTCCTGACCCACAACCAGCGGGTCCATCAGGCGCGAGGTCGAATCCAGCGGGTCAACGGCCGGGTAGATGCCCAGTTCCGAAATCGCCCGGCTAAGGTTGGTCGTGGCGTCAAGGTGCGCGAACGAGGTCGCAGGCGCCGGGTCGGTCAGGTCGTCGGCCGGAACGTAGATCGCCTGCACCGAGGTGATCGAGCCAGCCTTGGTCGAGGTGATGCGTTCCTGCAGCGCGCCCATGTCGGTTGCCAGCGTCGGCTGGTAGCCCACGGCCGACGGGATCCGGCCCAGAAGAGCGGACACTTCCGAACCCGCCTGGGTAAAGCGGAAGATGTTGTCGACGAAGAACAGAACGTCAGTGCCGGACTGGTCGCGGAACTGTTCTGCGATCGTCAGGCCCGACAGCGCCACCCGCAGGCGTGCGCCCGGCGGTTCGTTCATCTGGCCATAAACCAGCGCCACCTTGGATTTGGTCAGGTCATCGATGTTGATGACGCCCGATTCGATGAATTCGTGATACAGGTCGTTGCCCTCACGCGTCCGCTCGCCCACACCCGCGAACACCGAGTAGCCCGAGTGCACCTTGGCGATGTTGTTGATCAGTTCCTGGATCAGAACCGTCTTGCCAACGCCGGCACCACCGAAAAGGCCGATCTTGCCGCCTTTGGCGTAGGGCGCCAGCAGGTCGATGACCTTGATCCCGGTCACCAGGATCTGGCTTTCGGTCGCCTGTTCCGAAAACGCCGGAGCCGGTCGGTGGATGGCACGGCGTTCGGTCGCCTCGACCGGGCCCTTTTCGTCAATCGGCTCGCCGATCACGTTGATAATCCGGCCAAGGGTCGCATCGCCCACCGGCACCGAGATAGGCGACCCAAGGTCGCTGACCGGGGCACCACGCACCAGGCCATCCGTCGCGTCCATCGCGATGGTGCGCACTGTGTTCTCGCCCAGGTGCTGCGCCACTTCCAGCACCAGCCGCTTGCCGTTGTTCGTGGTTTCCAGCGCGTTCAAGATCGCGGGCAGAGCGCCTTCGAACTGCACGTCCACGACCGCGCCGATGATCTGGGTCACCTTACCCATAGCCTTGGATGGAGATTTTGCCATTGTCATAAGCCTCGTTCTAGGTGTTTCGGATGGCCCGGCGGTCGGGCCCTTGTTCATGTTCAGTGGCGGTCAGGGTGCATCGAACCACCCGCCGCCAAAGGCGACACGCCCGGTGACGCAATGGAAGATGCGCCCCGGAAAGTACCGCCGATATTTCTGCCGGAACGCGGTCCGGATCTGCGCGAAAGTCTCATCGGCCTGGGCCTTGCCCTTGTGCAGAAGATGGAAGTCGATCGCGTAGGACCGGCCTCCCAGCAGTTCGGCCTGCAGGCAGAGATCGGCCCCGTAGTAGTGGAACCCGGACAGGTCGTAAGAGTTCATCACCGGCTTCAGCCGCCGCATGACGATGAAGCATTCATCCAGCGATTCCACGCGGGCCGGGACCTGCCCCAGCCGCCGGTCCGCCCCGAACACGTCGCTGATGTGCAGCGCCTGACCGGTCACCGAATGGTTCAGCGGCCGCCACGGGCTTCCGGCAACGCCGGCGACCAGCCACTGCGGGTCGCTGTCCTCAAGTCCTTCGATCCGGGCGACCAGATCCTCGAAGCCGCAGTCGACCAGCTCCACGTCCTCGTGGCAAAAGACGACATAGCGTCCCCGGCATCTGGGCAGCATGTGCTTGTGCCAGTTGAAGCCGTCAAACTGGTTTCCGTCCCGATTGTCCGCCGCCAAGAACTCTGCGTTCTCGGCCGTGAAGCCATGCTCAGCAAAGCTCTCCAGAAGCCGGTCGTACTGCGCCTGATCCCGCACCAGCGTGCAGACCGAGAAGACAAGATCGCTCTCGTCCCGGTTCTGCACATATGTCGGTTGCGGGGTCATGGGTTACAGAGCCTCGGCGCCCGAGATGATCTCGATCAGTTCCTTGGTGATCGCGGCCTGACGCGACCGGTTGTACTGGATCGTCAGCTTGTTGATCATGTCGCCGGCGTTGCGCGTTGCGTTGTCCATCGCGGACATCCGGGCACCCTGTTCGCTGGCGCCGTTTTCCAGAAGTGCGGTGAAGATCTGCGTCGCCACGCCACGCGGCAGAAGGTCCGCAAGAATTGCTTCTTCCGAGGGCTCGTAATCGTAAAGCGCCGTGGGGGCCGCCGCTTCGAAGGTCGCCGGAATGACCTGCCGCATCGTCGGGATCTGGCTGATCACCGACTGGAAGCGGTTGTAGAAAATGGTGACGACATCCACCTCGCCGCCATCAAACGCCGCCGTGACCTGCCGGGCCACGCCCTGCGCATTGCCATAGCCGACGCGCTTGACTTCGCTCAGGTCGACATGGCCGACAAAGGTCTGCGCCCAGTCACGCTTCAACTGCTCGCGGCCCTTCTTGCCGACGGTCAGGATCTTGACCGTCTTGCCCTTCGCGACCAACTCGTTCGCCCGCAGGCGCGCCAGCTTGACGATGGACGAGTTGAAGCCGCCGCAAAGGCCGCGTTCGCTGGTCATCACCACCAGAAGATGCACCTGGTCGCGGCCGTTTCCGGCCAGAAGCTTCGGCGCGCCTTCCCCCGTGCCGACACCGGCGGCAAGGGCGGTCATCACCGCCGTCATCCGCTCGGCGAAGGGCCGGGCGGCTTCGGCAGCCTCGTGCGCGCGGCGCAGTTTGGCCGCGGCGACCATCTGCATCGCCTTCGTGATCTTCCGCGTGTTCTTCACGCTTCCGATCCGGTTCTTGAGGTCCTTTAGGCTGGGCATCTGCCTACTCCTTCAGGGTGCTCAGGCGAAGTCTTTGGCGAAAGCGTCAAGCTGCGCGCGGATGGCCTTTTCAAGATCACCGGCAACCTTGCGGTCGTTCCTGGTGATGTCGTCGAGAAGGTCTTTCCCGGCCGTGCGCAAGTGCTTCAGAAGCCCCGCCTCGAACCGGCCCACGTCCTTGACGCCGACCTTGTCCAGATAGCCGCTGGTGCCCGCATAGATCAGGCAGACGATCTCGGCGTTGGTCAGGGGCGAGTACTGGTTCTGCTTCATCAGTTCGGTCAGGCGTGCGCCCCGGTTCAAAAGGGCCTGGGTCGAGGCGTCAAGGTCGGACCCAAACTGCGCGAAGGCCGCCATTTCGCGGTACTGCGCCAGCTCCAGCTTGACCTTGCCGGCAACCGACTTCATCGCGTTGGTTTGCGCGGACGATCCGACGCGGGAAACCGACAGGCCGGTGTTCACGGCCGGACGGACACCCTGGTAGAACAGTTCCGTTTCCAGGAAGATCTGCCCGTCGGTGATCGAGATCACGTTCGTCGGGATAAAGGCCGACACGTCGCCGCCCTGGGTTTCGATGATCGGCAGCGCGGTCAGCGACCCCGCCCCGAAATCCTCGTTCAGCTTGGCCGAGCGTTCCAGCAGACGTGAATGCAGGTAGAACACGTCGCCCGGATAAGCCTCGCGCCCCGGCGGACGGCGCAGCAGCAGCGACATCTGGCGATAGGCGACGGCCTGCTTGGACAGGTCATCATAGATGATCAGCGCATGGCGGCCGTTGTCGCGGAAGAACTCGGCCATCGAGGTCGCGGCGTAGGGTGCCAGAAACTGCAACGGTGCCGGGTCGGATGCGGTCGCGGCCACGACGATCGTGTAGGCCATCGCGCCGGTTTCTTCCAGCTTCTTCACCAGTTGGGCGACGGTGGACCGCTTCTGCCCGATGGCGACGTAGATACAGTACAGCTTCTTCGACTCGTCCGAACCGGCAGCTTCGTTATAGGCCTTCTGGTTCAGGATCGTATCCAGCGCCACGGCGGTCTTGCCGGTCTGGCGGTCGCCGATGATCAGCTCGCGCTGGCCACGGCCGATCGGGATCATCGCGTCGATCGC
>JANOER010000108.1:0-3819 GCA_031441285.1 Rhodobacterales bacterium | reverse complement strand
GCGGCATCATCGTCTCGACCGTGCTGAGCCTGGTCGTGGTGCCGTCGATGTATCTGGTGATGGACGACGTGTCGCGCCTGTTCGCCTGGGTCCTTGGCCGCCTCATCGGCAACAAGGAAGCCGAGCCGGAAAGCCCCGAGGCACATGTGCTGGCCGAGCGGATTGCAAAGGGCAGTGACGACATGGCGCTTCTGCAAGGCCGGCTGGCGGCGCTGGAGGATGCGCTGATCCCGCGCAAGTCAACGCCGCACGCCGCGGAATAGCCAGACCGGACGAGGCCGGCGCAAAATTTCTTAAGCAAGAAATTTGTTAAAATCCTTGCTTAAGGATTTTGGGCCCCGGCGTTCGGCCAAAGCGATGCGGCGTCGTCCGGGCTATAGCGCCCCAGGCGCACGTCTTCGGCCACAAGGGCCGGATCGCGCGCGGCCGGCGGGCCGTAGCCACCGCCGCCAGGGGTGCGCACCCGCACCCGGTCGCCCGGTTTCAGCGCAATGTCCTGGGCCTTGGACAGGTGTTCGGGGATCAGCACCTCGCCGCCCCGGATCACCTCGACCCGGTTCACCGCACCGTCCTGTCCGCCCAGCGCGCCTTGCGGGCCGACTCGTCCGTGATCCATCACGAAACTGGCCCGCGCCTCGCCCCGCAGAAGTTCGATCTCGTAGTCAAGTCCGAAGCCGCCGCGAAACTCACCCGCCCCGCCTGACCCTTCGTGCAAGGCATAGCGGCGATAGAGAACCGGGTAGGTCTGTTCCATGATCTCGACCGGCGGCGCCTTGGAAATGCCGATTGTCGAACAACCGTTCGCAATCCCGTCGCCACCGGCAAAGCCGCCGTAGCCGCCACCCGAGATCTGATACATCACATAGTCGCGTCCGCGTTCGGGGTCGTACCCGCCAAGGCCGAAGTTGCCGGAGGTGCCGGCCGGGGCGGCAGTAACGAGGGTCGGCAGCGCCTGCACCAGGGCTGCGAACACCGCCTCGGCTATGCGCTGGCTGACCTCGGCGGCGCAGCCCGAGACCGGACGGGGATACTGGGCATCAAGGAAGGTGCCCGCGATGCCGGTGACCACAAGCGGTTCGAACGCGCCGGCGCTGATCGGGACATCGGGAAAGATGTGCCGCATCGCAAGGTAGACCGAGGACAGCGTGGTTGCGCGGACCGAATTCATCGGGCCCGCGCAGGGCGGCGAAGACCTTGCAAAGTCGAAGGTCAGGTCGCTTTCGGTCTTGGTGACGGTCAGGGCAATGGTCAGCGGCCGGTTCACCACGCCGTCGCTGTCGACGGTTGCGGTGCTGTGATAGGCTCCCTCCGGGATCATTCCGATCATCGCCCGCATCTGTCGCGCGGCAAGCAGGCGCATCTCGGCGATGACCGCGCTGACCGTGGCATCGCCGTAGCGGTCCAGAAGGGCCGCCAGCCGTTCAGCCCCGACCAGAAGCGCCGATGCCTGCGCCTTCACGTCGCCGATCCGCTGTTCGGACACGCGGATGTTGGAACAGATGATCTGGTAGATTTCGGTATCGAGAACCCCCTTCTTGAACAGCTTGACCGGCGGCAGGCGCAGGCCTTCCTGTTCGGCACTGGTGGCGCTGGCGCTGAACCCCCCCGGCACGGCACCGCCGGTATCCGGCCAGTGTCCGGTGTTGGACAGCCAGCAGAAGATCTCCCCCTCTCGCCAGACCGGCATCGCGAAGCGGACATCCATCAGATGCGTGCCGCCGAGATAGGGATCGTTGACGATGTAGATGTCACCGGGGTCCGGCGCTGCCGTCACGCCTTCGGCGATGCGCTGCAGGATGGTCCGGGTGGAAAACTGCATGACGCCGACAAAGACCGGCAGCCCCCTGGAGCCTTGCGCGATCAGGCTGCCGTCGCTGGCCGAATAGATCCCGTCCGAGCGGTCATCGGCTTCGGCGATCACCGGGCTGAAGGCCGCGCGGGAAAAGGTCAGGTCCATCTCGTCGCAGACCTGCTGGAGGCCGGCCTGAATGACGGCAAGGGTCACGGGGTCGATCACGGGAACCTCCGGGGGTCGCTCGGCGCGGCGCGGCCGCTTGCTTCTCGCTGTTCAACGCGGGCGATAAGCGCCCGCAAGGGAGCGCAGAGCGGCCCGGTCATGGCGCAACCCCGACAATCAGGTTGCCATCCGCATCCGAGGTGACGGCGCAGCCCGGCTCGATGACGCTAGTGGTGTCCATCTGCTCGATGATGGCTGGCCCGGCGAGGGTCAGGTCCAGCGGCAGGTGGTCGCGCCAGTAGACCGGGGTATCAATCCAGCCGCTGAACCAGACCGGACGGGTGCCGGATGGCGTCGCGCTGGACTTGCGGCCGCCCGGGTCGATCAGGCGGGACAGATCAAGGGCCGCCCTCTCGCCGATCACCGAGCAGTTGAGGTTGACCAGATTGGCCCGGATCGTGGGCAGATCGACCCGGAAGCGGGCGTGATAGGCGGTCTCAAACAGCGATTGCAGGTCGTCGCGGGACGGCATGGCCGTGGGCAGCGCCACCCGCAGAAGATGGGTCTGGCCGACAAACTGCATGTCGGCGGAGTATTCGGTGCGGATGCCGGTCAGCACGATCCGCTCGGCTGCGATCAGGCGGCGGCCCGCCGCGTCCTGACCCGCAAGGATTGCCGCCACGTCGGCCATGTCGGCGCTGTCCAGCGGTCGGTTCACGGTGCGGACGAAGTCATGGCGCAGATCGGCCACGACGCAGCCCAGCGCGTTGGTGATGCCGGGCCGGGCGGGGATCAGCACCTTCGGAATGGCAAGTTCGCGGGCGAGGGCTATCGCGTGCAGCGGCCCTGCGCCACCGAAGGCGAAAAGCGCGAAATCGCGCGGATCGGCCCCAAGCGAGATCGACACCATGCGGATCGCCCCGGCCATATGGGTGTTGGCGATGCGGATCACCGCCTCAGCTGCGGCCTCGACCGACAGGCCAAGCGGTGCCGCGATCTGCTCGGCCATGGCCGCCTTCGCCGCTTCGGCCGCCTGTCCGAACCGGTCGGCGGGCAGCCGGCCAAGGATCAAGTTCGCGTCCGAGATCGTCACCCGCGCACCACCGCGCCCGTAGCAGACCGGACCGGGGCTGGACCCTGCGCTTTCCGGGCCGACCCGCAGCATGCCCCCGGCGTCGATCCGCGCGATCGACCCGCCCCCGGCCCCGACAGTGCGGACATCGACCATCGGCACATGGATCGGCATCGCATATTCGACCTCGATCTCGTTCGAGACCGGGGCAATGCCATCCCGGACCATCGCCACATCGGTCGAGGTGCCGCCCATGTCATAGGTCAAGAGGTTGGCCATGCTGGCCCGCCTGCCGGTCGCGACCGCCGCCATGACCCCCGAGGCCGGGCCGGACATCACCGTCTTGACCGCCTCGCGCCCGACGTCGCGGGCCGTGACCATCCCGCCATTGCCGTTCATCACCAGAAGATCGCGGCCGTAGCCCCGGTCGGCCAGCTGATCCGCCAGCCGCGAGATATACCGCTCCAGCAAGGGTTGGACCGAGGCATTCACCGCCGCGGTCACGCCACGCTCGTATTCCCGGCTTTCCGACAAAAGCGCGTGGCCCATGGTGATATAGCGATTGGGCCAGAGGTCAACGGCGATCTTTGCGGCGCGCAGTTCATGCGCGGGGTTGGCATAGGCGTGCAGGAAATGGATCACCAGACTTTCGCAACCCTGCCCCAGAAGCTGCAGGACGGCGGCGCGCAGGGCGTCCTCGTCAAGCGGTGTCAGGACGCGGCCTTGTGCATCCATCCGTTCGGGAACCTCTAGCCGCAGGTCGCGCGGGATGATCGGGGTGAAGTGGCCA
>JANOER010000107.1:0-3733 GCA_031441285.1 Rhodobacterales bacterium | reverse complement strand
GCCCCGTCCAGCGGGAACAGGTGGCACTTGGCCGGATCGAAGGCCAGGCTGACCGCTGCGCCCAGATCGAACACGCGGTCTTCGGACAGGGCGGCGATCACCGAGGTTCCGTCACCCAGGCCGACATCGACCACGGTTTCGGCCCCCAGCCGCTCGGTCAGGGCCACCTTGCCGTGCAGCTTGCCGCGCCCGTCGGTGGAGGGCACCAGATATTGCGGGCGGATGCCGAGCCGGGCGCGTTGCCCGGTGGCAAAGCTGCCGGTCGTCGGCGCAACTGCAACAGGGTCGAGGCTGGCGTTGGCGACCACGATCCGGCCGCCCTCGGTCCCCTTGACCTCGACATCCAGAAAGTTCATCGACGGCGCGCCCAGAAAGCCGGCCACGAACAGATTGGCGGGGTGGTGATACAGGTCCATCGGCGCGCCGATCTGCTGGACCAGACCATCCTTCAGCACCACGATCTTGTCGGCCAGCGTCATCGCCTCGACCTGGTCATGCGTCACATAGACCATGGTGGCATCAAGCTGCTTGTGCAGCTTGCCGATCTCCATCCGCATGTCCATGCGCAGGGCGGCATCGAGGTTGGACAAGGGCTCGTCGAACAGGAACACCTGCGGATCGCGCACGATGGCCCGCCCGATGGCGACGCGCTGGCGCTGGCCGCCGGACAGCTGGCTGGGGCGCCGGTCCAGCAGATGCTCCATCTGCAGGATCTGCGCGGCGCGGGCGACCTTTTGCGCCTTTTCCTCTTTCGACGCGCCGGCAATGGTCAGGCCAAAGGCCACGTTTTCCCGCACCGTCATGTGCGGAAAGATGGCATAGGACTGGAACACCATCGCCACGCCGCGGTCTTTGGGTTGCAGGTCGTTGACCACCCGCCCGCCGATTTCCAGCGTGCCGCCGCTGATATCCTCCAGCCCCGCGATCATCCGCAACAGGGTCGACTTGCCGCAGCCCGAGGGACCGACGAACACACAGAATTCGCCATCCTTGATGTCGATGTCGACGCCCTTGATGACATGGGCGTTTCCGTAGGATTTCTTCAGTCCGCGCAGGGTGATGGCTGCCATGATCTACTCCGCCGCTTGCGGGTTGGGGGTGACGGTCAGGCGACCCTTATGATCGATGGTGACAGGTTCGGGGTCCATCACATAGCCGCCGAACTTGTCCTTGCCGCCGTCGGCGAAGCCCAGAATGCGCAGGCCCTGGGCGGTGTCGACGATGCGGGCGGCATAGCGGCGGCAGGGGTCTGCGCCATCGAGGAATGGGCCGGGGGGGATGCGCCAGGGGCCGCGCGGGCTGTCGCCGATCAGGTAGTGGGTGCCCGTCACCGGTGTTTCCGACGTGGCGGCACGGGTCGCCTCGGACCATTGATGGGCCGAGGTGCAGAACAGGCAATACCAGTGCGACCCGGCCTGAAACACCTGCGGCACCTCAAGCTGGCCATAGCCGCCGATGAAGACGGGGGGCTGCAATGTCCAGGTTTCCAGGTCTGGCGAAGTGGCAAAGCCGATGGCACCGCCAGCATTCGGCTCGGCAATGCCCGGTGCGCGGGCGGTGAAATACATCAGCCAGCCCGGGCCTTCGGGGTCACGCATCACCCAGGGGTCGCGCATCGCGCGGTCGTGCCAGTGGCCGATCATATGGTCTTTTTCGTACAGGTCGGCGACGGGGCCGGTCAGATCGAGGCAAAGGCCGCTGCTGACCCGGTGCCAATTGTGCAGGTCGGTCGAGGTGGCGTGACCGATGCGCTGATAAAGCCCCTGCTCGGCCTGGGTGGTGCCGGTGTAGAACAGGTGCCACAGCCCGGCATCGTCCTGCACCACAGAGCCTGTCCAGGTGGTGAAATCGTCCCAGGCCGGTGCCGGGGCCGGGACGAACGAGGTGCCAATATGGGTCCAGTCGGTCAGATCGTCGCTGACGGCGTGGCCCTGGGTTACGTTGAAATGCCGCAGGTCGGGGTCTTGCAGCGCCTTGTCGGCCTGCAGAAAGAACCCGTGCCAGCGGGTGCCGTCGTGGGCGTACCAGCTGTCCCAGATCCATTTGGTGTCGAGTGCGATGACCATGATGTGCCTTTCGTCAGCCTTTGACCCCGGTCGATGCGATCGACGCGATGAAGGCGCGTTGCAGGAAAAGATAGAAGGCCAGCACCGGAACGGTGATCAGGGACAGGTAGGCCATGATCTCGCCCCAGGCGCGGTAGAGTTGAAAGAAGTATTGCAGGCCGACCATCACCGGGCGGTAGCCGTCCTGCTGCACCACCATCAAGGGCCACAGATACTGGTTGTACATCGCCAGAAACTTCAGGATGGCGGCCGTGGCCAATACCGGACCGGCCAGCGGCATGACGATGCGGCGGTAAATCTGGAACCACGAAGCGCCCTCGACTCGAGCCGCCTCGATTAGTTCGCCCGGCAGGTCCTTGAAATATTGAACGAAGAGAAAGATTGTCAGGCCATCAGCGATGAAGGGGATAATCTGGACGCGATAGCTGTTCAGCCATCCTGTGGTGACACCATCCAGTCCTAGCCAGGGCAATTTCGATGCGATCAGTAAAAGCGGGATGGCAATCGTCTCGAACGGCACGATCAATGTGGCCAAGATCACAGTCAGCAAGACATCCCGCCCGCGCCAGCCGACGAACACGAAGGCAAAAGCTGCCAAGGAGCAAACCGCCAGCGACAGAATGACAGTCACCCCGGTCACCAATACCGAGTTGAAGATGAACAGACCCACCGGCGCACGCTGGAAAGCTGCACGGTAGTTATCGAGGCTGATGTCGCCAACCGGCAGGAAGGCGCGCAGGCTGCCGGTGTCGGACAGAAGCTGCCGGTCCGGATTCAGCGATGACATGAGCATGAACACCAACGGAAAGACGAATATTATCGCGATCAGGGACAAGACGGCATAGCGCACGAACAGGCGCAGGCCGTGATTGTCATAGGACAATGTGGCCATCAGCTTTTCTCCCGCGTGAGCCATCGTTGGATGAGAGAGACAGAAAGGACGATAACGAACAGGATGACCGATATCGTCGATCCTCCCGAGATGTCCTGTTTGCCATAGCCACGCTCAACCGCCTGAAAGACGATAGTCTGCGTGCTGTCGAGCGGCCCGCCGCTGGTCATCACGTCTATCTGCGAGAACAGGGCGAAAGCCTGCATGGTGATCACGATCAGTACAAGGACCGCCGTGTTCCGAAGACCGGGCCATGTGATATAGCGGAACGTTTGCCATTTGCTGGCACCTTCGATGGCACCGGCCTCGTACAGCGTCGGGCTGATGGTTTGCAGGCCGGAAAGCCAGATGACCATGTGGAAACCGACAGCCTGCCAAATCGACATGACGATGATCGATCCAAGCGCGGTGCTGGGGTTGCCGAGCCAATTGATTTTTGGAAAGGCACCGAACGTTAAGGCACCAAGGAAGTTGTTCAGCAGACCGTCCTCACCATCATAAATGAACCGCCAGAGCAGCGAGACGACAACAATCGAGACGACGACCGGCATGAAATAGATCGCGCGGAACAGATTGATGCCGCGCATGCGCTGATTGATCAGCAAAGCAAGGCACAGTGCCAGACCGCCCTGCACGGGGGCTACGATCAGCACGAAGATGAAAGTGTTGACAATGGCCTGCATGAAAACAACGTCGCGCGCCAGAATGACGGTTCGACTATTACCGAAATCGAAGCTGAACCATTCGCGCATTCCCGCCAGATCAGGTCGGTCGG
>JANOER010000106.1:0-1938 GCA_031441285.1 Rhodobacterales bacterium | reverse complement strand
TTATGGTTCCGATTGGCTAAGCTGAAACCTTCCGAAACAGGACGAAACCGGGTATAAATGAAGAACTCTACGTGAACAATTGATCTGGATCATCCTTGGTAAGGGAGAGGTCGAGAGTTCAATCCTCTCTTGCAGCACCATCTTTCTCCCGTTTCCGGCAAAGTTAACATGGCGGCGCCAGTCGCCGGGATCGACTTCGGCTTTGCACCGGGTGTCCAGGCCGACAGTGATCTGATCCCGCGAACCTGCACGTGCTGCCCTTTTTGGTGGTGGTCGCGTGCCCGGTTCATCCCCTGAGACGCGGGGATCGGGCTGCTCCTGCTTCCTGCGACGGGAATGGCCTGGTCGTCCGGTGCTCTTGCGGTCACCAAGGCGCAGTGGTCTTTCACCGACAAGCTCTTGAGTTCTTTCGGATCGCGCCAGATGTCCCGGTGCGACACCCGGCCCGGCCCTGTCGCATACCGCATCCAATCCGTCCCCCTCCGGCTTGGCGGGCCGACCCTTGCCCGCTAGTGTCATGTCAGACCGGAAGGACATTCCATGCCCCGCACTGAAACTCTTGCCCTCATCAGCCGCTACTACGACGCGTTCAACGCGGGCGATCCGGAAGGCATGCTGGCCTGCCTGACCGACGACATCGAGCATCGGGTGAACGAAGGCGCTCCCCGGATCGGCCGCGGGAAATTCGCCGAGTTCTGCGGCCACATGGGCGTCAGCTACCGCGAGACGCTGAAGGATATCGTGATCTTCGCCACCGACGACGGCACGCGGGCCGCTGCGGAATTCGTGGTCCACGGCGCTTATCTTCAGACCGACCCCGGCCTGCCCGAGGCGAAGGGGCAGACCTACATCCTGCCCGCCGGAGGGTTCTTCAAGCTGCAGGACGGCCAGATCGCCCGCATCACCACCTTCTACAATCTGAACGACTGGATCGGGCAGGTGTCCCGGTGAACATCGACGACATCGAGGTCCGGGCGCTGCGCGGGGCCGCACTTGAAGCCGCACTTGACGACGTGGCCGGGCTGCGGATCGCCGTCTTTCGGGACTGGCCCTACCTTTACGACGGCTCACGCGATTACGAGCGCGAGTATCTGGGCGCCTACCGCGACAATCCCGGCGCGCTTCTGGTCGGGGCCTTCCATGACGGACGCCTGATCGGAGCCTCGACTTCGACCCCGATGGAGGACCACGCTGCGGAATTCGCGGCACCTTTCCAGGCGCTTGGCATTCCGACCGACAAAATCCTTTACGGGGCCGAATCCGTCCTGCTTCACCCCTATCGCGGCATCGGTCTTGGTCACCGGTTCATCGATCTGCGCGAGGCCCACGCACGGGCCATGGGCCGGACCCATGTCGCCTTCTGTTCGGTCATCCGGCCCGCCGACCATCCTGCAAAGCCCGCCGTCGACCGGTCGAACGACGCGTTCTGGCGCGGCAGGGGCTATGACACCCTGCCCGGAGTTAGGGCGCATTTCAGTTGGAAAGACCTGGGCGACACGGTCGAAAGCGAAAAGCCGTTGCAGTTCTGGATGCGGGTGCTTTGACCGGCGCCCAGCGCTTTGACCGGCGCCTGTCGGCACATTCCAGAATCCGCTTGAAAACCGGCCCTTTCGCGGTCATACGCCCCGGCGGAAGCCTGCGGCATCTGCCCCGCGGGCCCATCTGCAATGGAGAGACCATGGCCAAGGAAGACATTCTCGAATTCCCCGGTGTCGTCAAGGAACTCCTGCCCAACGCGACATTCAAGGTCGAACTCGAGAACGGCCACGAGTTGATCGCGGTGATGGCAGGCAAGATGCGCAAGAACCGCATCCGGGTTCTGGCCGGCGACAAGGTGCAGGTCGAAATGACGCCCTACGATCTGTCGAAGGGCCGCATCAACTATCGCTTCAAGTAAGCGCAGTCCAAAACGTGGGCACCGGTTTTCGGATCAAGACG